>SVKT01000002.1 GCA_015068335.1 Oscillospiraceae bacterium
ACCGGCGTGTTTTGGAGCACCAGCCAGTCCGACCTGCGCAGAGAAAACCTGATCACCTACACGCCCAACGAGTCCGTGAAGCCCATCGTGACCTACGGCAGCGTGCTGACGGAGAAGAATACCGTCTCCCGCACGGCGCGCCAGTTGGAGGCGGCGGGCTACCGCGTGGTGGCGGGTATGAACGGCGACTTTTACAACGTGAACAACGGCCTGCCCATCGGCGTGGTCATTACGGAAGGCGAACTGCGCAGCAGCGACGCCGGCTATTACGCCATCGGCTTCCGCGCCGACGGAACGGCGGTGCTGGGTCGCCCCCAGACGGCTACATATCTTGACCTGACGCCCCGCGCACCCGCTGCCGCGGAGCCGGACGCGGAAGATCCCGCGGAAGAACCTGCGGAAACGCCCGAAGAAGCGCCCGTGGAGACGGCGGAAGTCCAGCAGGTGCTGCGCAAAGTCGCAGGCATCAACAAGGCACGGGTCTCCACCGGCGGCATCTACATCTATACCCGCGACTTTAACGCCGCCCACACCACCGGAACGGTGGAACCCGGCGTGGATGCGGTCTGCTCCGTGGTTGAGGGGCGTCTGGCCATCGGCCAGACGATGAAACTGCGGGTGGAGCGCGTGACGGAAACGTCCGCCGCCACCCCCGTGGAGGAAGGACAGGTCGTGCTGTCCGCCAATGTGCAGTCCGGCGTCTATTTCACAAGCGCGCTGAAAGGACTGACCGTGGGGCAGGAGATCACCCTGACCTGCACGTCTGCCGAGCCGGTGTGGAACGAAGTGGAATATGCGGTGGGCGCGCTGTACTCTCTGGTGGAGAACGGTGCTGTGGTCTCCGGATTGCCTGCCGGCGCCAACCCCCGCACCGCCATCGGCCAGAAAAAGGACGGCACGCTGATCTTCTACACCATCGACGGCCGGCAGTCCGACCACTCCATCGGCGCTTCTATGCAGCAGGTGGCGGAGCGGCTCATTGAACTGGGCTGCGTCACGGCGCTGTGCCTGGACGGCGGCGGGTCCACCACCCTTGCCGTGACCCAGCCGGACGCCCTGACGGCAACGCTGCTGAACCTGCCTTCCGGCGGACAGGAACGGGCGGTGTCCAACCAGATCTTCCTGGTGGCGCAGGCCGCACCCACCGGGCGGCTGGGCTCGTTCCATATGAGCGCGGAGAACCGGTTTGTACTGGCCGGCGGCCGGGTGGAGATCCGGGCCACCGCCATCGACACCAACTATATCCCGATGCCGGATGCGCAGTTTGACCTGTGGGCCAGCGCTGGCACGCTGGAAGGCAATGTGCTGACCACGCCGGAGGAGGGCGGAGACATCATTGTAACCGCCGAAAGTGAGGGCAGACAGGGCATCACTACGGTCTATGCCATCGCAGATCCGGACCAACTGCTGATTTGCAGCGACAGCGGAGAAACCCTGGACGCCCTGAGTGTGTCCCCCGGAACCACGATGCAGTTGCGCGCCTCTGCCTTCTATGGAAACATTGTGCTGAAAACGGATCCTGAACAGTTTACGTGGTCGGTCACGGGAGATATCGGCACCGTGGATGAGAACGGCGTGTTCCGCGCCCATACCCCCGGCATAGGTACCGTCACGGTCACCGCCGCGGGAAAAACGGCCCGGATCTGGGTCGCGGTGTCCGAGATGCCGCTGATGCGCGTCGAGGATTTTGAACAGGAAGAAACCATTTTCGGCGGCGAGCAGGACGAAAATGTGTCCATAACGAAGACACGAGCGGAGGAATTCGTCCGCCTGGGACGCGCGGCCGGTGCGTTTGCCTACACGCTGGCAGAGGACGAAAACCGGACGATGACCGCGACGCTCCGCACCGATGTGCCGCTGAACAGCGCATACAGCGCCGTGAATCTGTGGGTCTATGGCGACGGTTCCGGCAACCTGCTGGAACTGCTGTACCATCATACGGAGGACGGGGAGCAGCGCCGCCCGGTCGGCGTGCTGGACTTTACGGGCTGGCAGCCCTTTGCGGTGGAACTCTGGAATGCCGATGCGCTGCTGGGTCTTGTGGTCAACGGCGGACAGGCCGAGGAGACCTACGAGGAAAGCACGGCGCCTGCGGAGACGGTCGTTGAGACCGCTGCGGAGGATGTTGCGGAGTCCCCTGCCGAAACGCCCGCGGAGGAAGCGCCGGAACGCCCGGCCCCGGAGCCTGACGGCGTCATTTATATCGACCAGATCGTGTCTTCTTTCTGTGGTGTGACCGATCAGGAAGCCCCTGTCATTTCGTTGTCGGAGAACGCCGGTCAGTTTACGGCGAAGATCAAAGACGGGGTGGACGGCATCCTGCCGGCAGACGCCCTGCGCGCAAGTTATGACGGCGCCGCGCTGGAATTCCAGTATGACGCGGAACGCGGCGTCCTGACGGCTGTGCTGCCGGAGAGCGACGGCGCGGCGCACCGTGTTACGGTGACGGCGGCTGACGCGTCCGGCAATCTGGGCCGCGCTTCGCTGGATCTTCCCGCGGGTGAGGACTGGACCTCACGCTTTTCCGATATGCAGGGCCATTGGAGCGAGGCCTATGTGGATTACCTGCATACCGCCGGCATCACCGGCGGCTATGCGGACGGCACCTTCCATCCGGACGAGAAGATCTCCCGCGCCCAGTTCGCCACGATGCTGTTCCGCTACCTCAAACTGGACGCAGAGCAGTATGCTGCCGTGGAACTGCCCTTTGCGGATCTCGACAAGATCCCCGGCTATGCGCTGCCCGCCATCAAGGCGCTGTATACGGAGGGCGTGGTGAACGGCAGCACGGGCGCCGATGGCCTGCTGTATTTCAACCCCGGCAACACCCTGACCCGGGCGCAGGCGGCGGCGATGCTGGGCCGCACGATGGAAAAGGGCTATGCGTCGGTGGAACTGCCCTTCACGGATGCGGCGGCGATCCCCAACTATGCAAAGAGCCACGTGCAGACGCTGGCCGCCATCGGCGTGTTCGGCGGCTATGGGGACGGGACCTTCCGTCCCGGCAGCCCGCTCACCCGTGGCCAGACCGCCAAGATTTTGTACCATCTGCTGTAAAAGAAAGCAAAAAAACCATCCACGCATCGCGTGGATGGTTTTTCTTTATGCCCGGAATTCCATCAGGACCCCGCCGTGCAGGGCGGAGAAGCGCGGCTGTGTGCCGGCCAGATCGCCCACGGGGATCACGTCGATGGAGAGATGGGCAGGTTTCAGGCGGGCAAGCGCCCGTTCCAGAGCGGCGGTGTCCTCCGGAACGCGGTTTTTGGAGATGGCGTGCAGACAAACGCGATAGCCGGCGAAATCTTCCGTCATCCCGGCGCTGTCGGCGCCGCCCAGCGTTGCGGCCAGTTCCGTGAGATAGGCGGGGGTCAGCGTGCGGCCGCCCGCTATGGCGATGCGGATGTCCAGCCGCCGCTTCTGCGCGTCGCCGCCGGAGCGGTCCTGCAAGCCGTAGTCCGCCTCCCAGAGGGAGAGCGCGTCCGTGGCGGTGCTGACGCAAACCTGGGCGTTTTTGTCGGCCACGGCGCCCAACAGAAATGCCTCACCGGCGTCCACGGAGGAGAGCGTTTCCCCCACGGGGGAAAGTTTGGTTAAAAATTCGGGGAGTTTCATCCGCGAACCTCCTGTACGGACAGGGCGCCGCATACCGGCACCGCGGTTTCCGCCAGCACCAGACTCTGGTCGCCGCCGTTGAGGGTGAAGCCGCTCACGTCCGCCACACCCTCGCAGTCCAGCAGAAGGCGCAGCGTCTTGGAGTAACTGACCGTGGTGGTGCGCAGCGCCAGATCACGGCAGAAGGCCGTCAGGGCGGCGGTAAATGCGGCGCATACGGCTTCGATCTCGACGCCGTCCATCAGTTTGATGGCGGCGGAGACATTCAGCGCCGTTTCTTCCGCGGCAAGGACGCGGGCGTCGGCGCCGATGGGGCGCTCACGATCCACCACGGCCTGGGTTGCGGCAAGCACCGCTGCGGAGGGGGCTTTTCCGTCCGAGGCCACCGTCACAATGTCCACGGTACCGTTTCCTCTGGCCAGAGGAAGCACCTTCACGCGGAGAAGGTCGGGATTTTCCAGACACCAGGCCTCGTAGTGGTCCACGTTGCCGGAGGCGGGGGTGCCGGAGAGTTTTTCCAGCGTGCGCTGGCGCAGGGCCTCGTCGCTTTCGTTTTCACGGCGGACAACGCCCCGGTCCGCGCAGACGGCGGTCAGCCAGTCGCCGGCGGCGGTGGAGACGAATGCGCGGCGTTCCAACCCGTCAATATCCATACTCCACAACTGCGCCATACCGTCGGCGCAGGCGCGGAGCACGTCGCCGGCAAAGGTGCCCTCCCGTGTGCTGCCGGGGCCGGTGTAGGCGTCCAGCAGCAGAGTCAACATTTCATCCCTGGTCATCCGATAGGAACCTCCAATTTCTGAATATATTCGTCATAAACGGTGTGGACGGTGAATGACGCCTCCACCAGACTGCCCGCCCTTGAAAAGGAAAAGGTGTCAACGGCGGTGATGTAGGGCAGGACCAGCAAAGCATCCCGGATATACTGTTTCAGCCGGCTTTCCAGAATGCCCTGGTCGGTGACGCCGCCCAGAAGATGCTCCAACTCGTTTCCGTAATCTGCGGACCACGCGGTGCAGCAAAAGCGCCGGCTCTCCGGGTGCAGCGTGCGCCAGACCCATATCTTCACGGCGTCAATGCCTGACACGGTGTAGAAGGCGCCGTTTCGCAGGGCGAAGGCGCCGGTGTCCCGGTCCACGGCCCATTCGATAAACAGGGGGAGGGCGCTGCCCGCGGTCTCCTGGGACACCGTCCCCCAGTCCGGAAAGATCATATGCTCGCCTCCTCGATTTGAAATAAAATCACAAACCCCTCCTCACAGGGCAGCAGGGCCACTTCCCGGCCGAGATCCTCCTGCCCGAATACCGTTCCGCGGGGGCAGAACAGACCCCGGCTGATCTCCCGGCCCCGTACCCGCAGCGTCAGGGGAGAGAGGGCGGTCAGCGTGCCGAACAAGCCGGCGGGAGATGCGGAGGGCTTTGTTCGCAGGAGATCCAGAAGTTCTCCGTAAATCATTCCGTTTGTGCCCATAGTCGTGGCTTCCTCGCTTTCTTTGTTTGTGTGTTGCGCGGTGTAGGGAAGTGCCGCCCGTGCAGAGCGGTCACTCCCGGATAAATTCCAGTTGCATCGCGGTGGTGTAAATGCCGCCCTCCCAGCGATGCTCCGCGGCGGTGACGGCGTATACACCGTCCAGCCCCCACTCGCTGCGGCGCAGTTCCACGGCGCAGCCGCAGCGGTAGTTCAGATTGCCCATCACCGTCACTTCGCCGTACAGACTTCGGCCGGACAGGGCGGTCTGCGCCTGCGCCGCCGGGTCGTCGCCGTTTTGCGGCAGGAAAGTCTGAAACTGCCCGTAGGCGGCGATGTCGTCGGCGCGCTCTGCCGCGGCGCGGACGATGTTCTTCCGGTCCACTATGGCACAGCGGTTGACCATACGTTCCAGCGTCGCCGTGCCGGAGACCTCCAACACCTGGGAGGGTTGCAGCACATAGACGATGTAGGCACCCTTCGTGACGCACAACGCATCGTCCCGGACGGAGATCTCGTACTTTTCTCCTATGGTCTGGCGCAGGATGGAAAACGCGCTCTCACCGGAATAAGAGGCGAAGAAGCGCATCCCCGGCCCGGTCTCCACCGTACCCACGGCGATGCCCAGATCCTCCGCCACCTGATGCACGATGTCCGCGCTCTCGCCGAAGTATGCGCCGCGCAGTTCGTTGCGGGTGAGGAAAATGCCCCGGTCATAGGCGGTGAGGGACACGCGGTCCGGGGTGCGCTCCAATCTGTGGATGCTGCCCAGAAACGCCTCGTTGCCGTCGTCATCCAGCAGCCGCACCGGATCACCCAACGCGAGGGACGGTTTTTGAAGATAGGTGTCCGCGGCGGCCAGGAGGATGGTGGCGGTGAGCGTGGCGGCGGCCTCGCTGCGGGCTTTGTGCAGCGTCAGGGTTTCCAGCACCGGAAGGACCATCTGCTGTCCGATGTACAGTTTCACAGCGTGATCACCTGCCCGATCTGCAACTTGCGGGGATCGGAAACCCCGTTTTTGGCGGCCAGTTCCTGCCAGCGGGTGCCGTCGCCGAAAAACCGGCAGGCGATGTCCCACAGAGTGTCGCCCTTTTTCACGGTGTAAGTCTGGGGCGTGACGCGCTCGTCCGTTCTGGCGGGCGCGGACGGCACTCCGCCGGACGGCACTTTGCCGGACTGCCCCCCCACGGACTGCTTTTCCGCCAGAGCCGCCAGGGCGGATTTGAATTTATACTCCCGCAGGGTGATGGAAAGCCACACGTCCGGGTCGCCCTCCCGCAGACACTCCGTTACGTCCTCGATCAGGAACGCATCGTTGATGTCGCTGCCGGAGAGGATCAGACGGATGGGGTCGCCGGAGTCCTGCCAACTTTTCAGCATCGAGAGAACGGTCTCGGGATCGTTCCCGTCGGAAAAGGGGGAGCGGGCGGCGGGGAGAAAGGTGGTCAGCCGCACTTCCCGCAGACCCCGCCCGCCCCAGAGGTTCACCGTGCCGCCCATAGCCAGGGCGGCGACGCGGTTCCGGTTGGGGCGGGATACGGAGATCTCCGCAGGGTTGACGGCGAAATAGATGCGCTCTGCTCCGTTGTTGTGCCAGAGCAAAACGGTTCTGGTGTTCATAACAGTCCTCCTATCTTACGGCGGCGGCATTCCGCAGCCCCGCCAGAATGCGGCGGGCGACCTGCTCTGCCAGCGCATCTGCGCTGACGGCGTCCTGCTCCGGGAGGGGCAGCCGGACTTCGACGGCGTCTTCCAAAGCAGATTCCGCCGCCGGGGACTCGGCCGCGCGTATGGAGCGGTCGCCGGCTGCGGCGGAACGCTGCGGGGCTGTGGGAGCTTCCTTGAATGCTGCCGGCTGCGGCGTCCCAAAGGGGGCGGGGGCCGCCGGCTGCCGCAGGCCGTGCGCCGCTTCCAAACCGCCTTTTTCGGGGGCCGCCTGCCGGGGGTCGGCAGGCAGTTCCCCCGGCGCGGCAGGCGCGGCTGCGAGTACAGCAAGGGGCCCGGGGAAACGAGTGGGCGTCTCTGCCGCAGTCGTTTCCAGAGGGGAAGTGCCGGGCGCTGCCGTTGCGGCAAGGGGGTCCGGGAAAGCGCCGGGCAGGAGGGCGGGGTCCGCGGGAGCGACCTCTGCCTCGTCGGCGATGCCTGCCGGCAGAGGAGTGCCCTCTGCGTGTGCGGCACGCTCCGGGAGAGACTGCTCCATCCCGCTCAGTTCCAGGATCGTCCCCACCGCCGCCTGCGTTTCCTCCTCGGAGACAAAGGCCAGGATCTCGTCCGGCTGGAACACTTCCCCCGTTTTGCGCAGCGCCTCTCCGGCCTCCTGCAATTCCCGGCAAGCGGCGTAGAGCACGGCGCGCGCTCCGCCGCTGCCGCGCAGCAGAGCGGTCAGTTCGGCCGGGGGCAGCGCCTCCACGGTCAAAAGACCCAGTTCACCGCAGACGACCTGCGCGCGATTCCCTTTGCGGGAGATACGCTCCCGCAGAACATCCGCCAGCGCCATTATTCAGCGGTCCGGATGCGATCCAGACATTGCAGGTCGCTGGGACGGAAGCGGAAGGGCAGTTTCTGCTGGTTTACCTCGCCCATTTTGTAACTGATGAAGGGCAGTTCGGTAAATGCCACGCCGGAGATGCTGTAACGCTCTTCCATCCCGCCGGCGGCGTCGGGATCTTTCAGCGCGGTGGTGATGGTGCAGCGCTTGTCCAGTCCGTTTCTGGCCTGTTCCAGAACCTCGAAAAAGCGACTGTAAACCTGTTTCAGGGTCATCGTGCCCTCGCCGGAATAGCCGGTGATCTTGCTGTCGATGTCCATCCCGAACTGCACCTTTTCCCGCTGCACCTTGACGGTGAGGGTCAGTTCGCTCAGTTCGGCGATGCGGGCGCCGTCCACCCACACCTCGGCGAAGGAGCCGGACAGGGTGCGGTTTGCCTGTAAATTGCTCATAATTTGTTACCTCCTCTTACATAGCGATGCGCAGGGAGAGGTCTTCCATCGCGTCACAGAACGTCAGGCTCGCTTCCAGAAACACCTCGCTGCCGGTGTTGGCCCGCAGGATCTGGGCGTCCGTCATATCGCCGGTGTCGATGCCGCGGGATTCCAGATAGGTCTTCTGCCCGGCAAAGGACACCGCGCAGCGGTTGTCGGCGGTCTTGTCCAGCACATCGCCCTCCAACTGGGCCAGATAGGCATTGATGGCGGTGACCAGAAGCAGTTTGTTGTCGTAATCGTTGAGGACTTTGCCGATGTAGCCGGACTCGAAGGTTCTGGCGATATCGGTGCGGATCAGGTCGATGCCCTCCACGATCTTGATCTTCCGGAAGGGCGCGCCCTTGTCGGCGGTCAGCGTGGTCAGGGAATTGACGGCGCGGCCCAGGCGGTAACCGTCCTGGCCTCTGACGATGATGAGTCTGCCGGCGTCCACCTCGGCATCGGCGTCCTCATAGCCTGCGCAGGACACCACCTCGTCCAGCGCCACATAGGTGGCGGAGCGGGTCAGGGGCAGCGCGGCCAGAATGGCGGCAACGCGGACGGCGTAGTCGGCGGCCTCGATGGCGCCGTCGTCCAGAACCAGCGCGTCGGCGCAGAGGTTCACAATGCCCTCGTGATCGGCGGCGGTGTCGGCCACCACGGCCTTGACGCCGCGGCCGCGGCTGCGCTGGTCCTTGATGAAACTCACCACCTCGCCGGGGTCCATACCGGGGGCGGCCAGCCAGTCGAATTGCAGGCGTTCCAGGGCAGCCAGCGTGCCGTCTCCGGCGCGCAGGACGCACACCTTGGAGGGCGCTGCGCGGAAGGCCAGCGCCAGCAGGCGGTAATTGTCCGCGGTAAACTGCTCCGCGGGGACCTCGGAGAGGCTGCGGTAGACGGCCTCGGCAGCCCCGCCGGCAGTCCCGTCATCCAGGACAACCGCCAGAACGCCTCGGGCGGAGCGGGTGATGGCGGATACGGCTGCGGTTTCAAATGCGATAAAAATTTCGGGTAAACCCAATGAAAAAGCCTCCTTTTTCCGCCCTGCCGCAGCAGGAGCGGTTGATCTGTCAAATCTCGAAATACAGAGTGTTCATAGACTCTGTGACCGGCGCGGCGGCGGTTTCCGCAGGCGGGACGGGGACGCACAGTTCCAGAGAAAAGGTCAGGCGTTCCTCCTCCGTGCGGATGTCCAGTGGATGCAGATGACGGCGCGTGCCGGAACGTTCCAGAGGGATCCCCCGCAGCAGGTGCGGCACAAGGGAGGATACCAGCGCCGTGCCCTCGTCCCGCTCCCGGTCGCTGACGACGGTGACGGTCACCTGATAGGTGTGCTCCGCCTGCCGTCCGCCGCAGATGAGCACGGTGCCACTCTCCTGCACGGATACCGCCAGCAGAGGGTATGTCCCGCGCACCCGCGTGCGGTCGGACACCGTGGTTATGCCGGTCTGCTCCTGCAAATAGGCCCTTACGGCCTCCTGAATGGTTTTCACGGCTCCGTCACCTCCCTGATCTCCACAACGGTCACGCAGTGGGAGGGGTAGCGAATGCTGTCGGAAGATCTGCCGTGAAACACGCGGCCTGCGGTGTCGGTGATCTCCAAGCGGTCTCCCAACTGAAAAGTGCGCTGGGGCAATGTGTAAAGGCTGAGACGATACGCCGCCTCCGGCAGCACGTAGGTGCTGTCGGGGGGCGCAGGCGCCGCAACCATAGCCGAGCGGCTGAGGGCGCATTTTGCATCTTCGCAGACCGGCTGCTCGCCATCCGGGCCCATCCGCCACGCGGAAACGCGGTGGTAGTAGGTGCGGGAGAGGATGGCTGCATAAGCGTTGTCGGTCATACGGCATCCCTCCCCAGCCGGCCCAGTCGGCGAAACGGCGCCAGACCGGCAAGGGGACTGGCGGCAGCGCTGCCGGTGTCATAGGTGATGGAAGTGTCGCCCCGGGTCAGGGCCTTGACCGTACTGCCGTTTCCGTCGGCGGCTGCCGCCACCAACTGTGCCAGGGGCAGTTCCATCGCCTCAGGGATATCCTCTCTGCGGCAGTAGGCAAGGGCCCACAGCACCACCATAGAGACCAGCGCGTCGCCGTTTTCTCCCAGAGAGCGTTCCAGAAGAAGTTCCGCCTTGCTCCGGACAGAGGGGATCTTGTCGGCGGCGCTCATCAGGCCTCCACGATGGCGCCGATGGAGGCCAGACGCTTTTCGGGCACAAACAGGTCGTACAGATAGCGGGCCTGAATGGAAGTGCCGTCGAAGAACTGGTTCTCCTGAGGGCCGAACTGCTTGATGGAATCCAGTTTGCTGACAGCCAGAGGGGTGTCGCAGTGGGCGATGAGCACGGCGATGTCCTGTGCATCGGCGCCGGCCACGATGCCGCCGGCGTTTTCGTCGCCGTCCTGAATGGTGATGGTGGTCTTCATACGGTTCTGGGGCACGAAGATGCAGGGCAGATCGTCCAGCATCATCACGTTGTCGTAGGTCACGCCGTTGATGGAAACGCTGTTGCCGAAGGTGATGCTGTGGTAGGTGTCGTTGGCGGCTTCCAGGAAAGCGGTCTTGTTCTTGTGACTGACGAGGGCCACATAGCCGTCCATTTCCTCGGCGTCGTCGCGAATGGTTTGCAGCAGAGCGCTGACGGTGGAAATGGCGTTGCCCTTGGTCAGGGTCTGGGTGAGGATGTGGCTGTCGCTGTGGGTGTCGCCCTCTGCCAGAGCGTACAGTTTGTTGATTCGGTACATATCCTGCTCACGCACCAGGGCAGAGCGGGAGAACTCGCGGATGACGTTTTCGGCGGTGACGATGAAGCCGGTGTCATTGGGGTCGGTGCGGTCCAGGGCGAACTTCACGCCGCGGTCCATAGAGAGGGGATAGGACTTCCAGGCGTTGGTCACGGTGCCGCTGGGGTAGGCGGAACCGTCGGACTTGGAGGCGTCATAACTGCCGAGCCCGGTGGTGGACAGGGTGGAGATCTCCACATCACGCCCGCCGGTAAAGCGGACCTTGCCGGCCTCGGGGACCATCCACGCGGTGGCGGACAGGGCGGTCATCTCCTCGTCGATAAACTGCTGGTATGCTTTTGCGTAGTCGAAAGCCATTCAAAAAACCTCCTGAATTTGTTTTGCGGGCAGCTGCTCCCTTATGGCTGGAAGCCCAGCCATTTGAAGTTACTTTACCGCAAAAAAAGTCCCCTGCCGTGGGAACCGCTTCCTGAAAAAGCGGCGCACGGAGGGGGAAGCAAAAACGGCTGCCAAAGGCAGCCGTCTGGATTTGAGGATTCAGAACAGGTGGATCACGCCGGCGGTGACCAGCGCGACGATAAGACCGGCGACGCAAACGCCGAAGAAGATGGCGGGCAGGGCGGACTTCATCCGCATATTCAGCACGCTGGCCACCAGCGCGCCGGTCCAGGCGCCGGTGCCGGGCAGGGGGATGGCCACCAGGATAAACAGACCCAGCGTGCGGTATTTCTTCACGGTCTGCCCTTTCAGATGGGCCCGCTGTTCCAGCCGGTCGATCAGACCGCCCAGTTTCGGGAAACTCCGCAGCCAGGCAAAGACTTTCCGCAGCAGCAGCAGAATAAACGGGACCGGGAGCATATTACCGATGATGGAAATGATGGTGGCGGCGGGCACGCTCAATCCGGCTGCCACGCCCACGGGCAAGGCGCCGCGCAGTTCGATCACAGGCACCATAGACATCAAAAAGGTCATAATCACAGCGCCCGAAAGACTTTCTCCAAACATAGTTCTCTCCGTTTTTCAGGTAGGTATTTGTCGAATCATTGTAGCATAACGGGCGCAAAGTTGCAACGTGTTTCCGCTTTTTTAACGCGTGTGGAACGGCGCGGATCTGCCGTGCTCCGGGCGGAGAAAAATGGTTTGCCGTGTTTGCCGAAAACCGGGAGAGGGGGGTTGAAAAGGGCTTGCGGGAAAGTTATAATGGAAAACGATCAAAATAGGAGTATTCTGCGCATTTTCAGTCAGGAGGACAGAGTGTGAAACATAAATTACCCGAAGCAAAACAGAATGCGGTCGCCGGGAAAAAGGGCCGCGCCGCCGCAGGGGCAGTCCTGCCGAAGGGCGGAAAACTTTCCGGTGATACGCTGAAAGCGATCCTGTTTGCGGTGCTGTTGTTCGCCGCAATGACCGTCCAGACAGGGAAGATGACGATGATCCTGGTCGCCATTGCGTTTCTTTCCGTGGTGCCCTTCAAGGGGAAGCGGATGGAGCATCTGTCCCGCTGCCTGAGTGTTCCCGTGCTTGGCCTTCTGGGCTTTGCACTGGTCAGCGGTTTGGCGGCGGTGTATTCCCCCTTCGATTCGGACGCGGTGGCGGAACTGTATAAATTCCTGGCCGCCTTTTCCCTGGCGGTGATCCTGCTGTCGTGGTTTGAAAAGCGCCATACGCGCAGCCTGCTGTGGGGCGGCGCTGCCGTCAGTTCCATCATCGCGTTTTTGAGCATCGATATGGCCGCCGATGGACGGTGGTTCAAAATCTTCAAAACGGTCACGGAAGCGCTGGACGGCCATTTCAGCGACATCATCCAGGCCCCCGGCCGCATTTCCGGCATTTACGGCGACGCCAACGTGACGGCAAACCTGTTTGCCGTGGCGGTTCTGGTGCTGCTTTATTTGCTCACTGCCGAAACAAGCCGGAACAAGCGGTTTGCAGCGTATGTACTGCTGGGCGTTTGTTCGCAGGGCTTCATTCTCTCTATGAGCCGCGGCGCCATTGTGATCTTGGCGGTGGCGATGCTGGTGATGCTTGCCGCTGTGGGGAAAGAGCAGCGTCTGCGCCTGTTCCTGCTGATGTTTGCGGCTGCTGCGGTGGCGGTGGCGGGGTCCGCCGCTGTGATGGCAGTCCTGTATAAGAGCACGCTTCTGGCAGAACTGCTGGTTCTGGCCTCCGGATTGCTGATCTTTGCGGCAGACCGGTTTGCCGGCGCGCGGCTGCTTGCGCTGCTGGAAGGGAACGGCAGACGGGTGGCAGGCACTGTGGCTGCGCTGGCGGCGCTTTGCGTGGCCTATGCCGTGACCGCTGTCACGGTCACCACCGCGTATACCTTTGACGAGTCGGCTTATTTTACCAGAGCCGTTCAGGTCTCCTCCGGAACGTATGAGGTTTCCGGCGACTGGGACGACGGCGTATACGTCTGGGTCGTGGCAAAGACGAGAGCGGAAGTCCTGATGGGCCGGGAAACAGAAGTCTACGCAGGCCCCCTCGCCGGTGCAGCCTTCACGATACCGGAGGGTACGATCCAGGCCGAGTTCCGCTTCAACGGAACGCCGGGGACGAAATTGAAGTCCCTGACCCTTTCCGACGGCACAAAGGTGCCCCTGGGCTACCCGCTGATGCCGGAGTTTTTGGCGGTCAGAGTGCAGGGCGGCATCTTTGCGGACAACAGCGTGCTGCTCCGCCTGCAATATATGAAAGACGCCCTGACTCTGTTTGCGCAAAGCCCTCTGGTGGGCCACGGTCTGGCCAGTACCGTCAACCTGTATCCCTCGGTGCAGCCGTTCTTTTATGAGTCCAGATACGTCCATAACCACATTTTGCAGGTTATGAGCGACACGGGTCTTGTCGGCGTGATCTTCTTTGCGGCGTTTTTGGGCGGCGTTTTGTGGCTGCTGGTGCGTCAACTCCGGAAGGAACGCGACGGTCTTGCCGCCGTGCTGCTGGCCTGCTGGGTGATGATCAATCTCCACGGCCTGATGGAGATCAGTTTCTCAGTCAGAGGCTATCTGTGCGCGGCGTTTTCCGTGCTGGTGCTTCCTGTGGTGCTGTATGCCCGGCCTCTTTCGGAAAAGAAGCGGGTTGCCCGCAGCGGGACGGCTGTGTTCGCGGGTGCGGCTGCGCTGTATCTCGCTGTTTTCGGCGTGCTGCTGGGGGTTCACCGCTCCGTGGCACAAAAGAGCGCGCAGGTGTCTCCCATCAGCCGCGCCGACTATATGGAAACACTGAAAGGCTATATCCGGACGGATGTATTTGACAATGCGCGGCATAAACTGAATTTTGTGGGGAATGCCGTGCTGAGCCAGGATGACCTGTATGATGCGGATATGGAGCGCTGGGCAGAAGACCTGCGCCGCAGCGGCACGTATACCAACTGCTCCGGTCTGGCCCGGTACTATTACCTCCCCAGAGGGGAATATGAAGAGATGTTTGCCTGCTCCCGGGAGGGCATCGCGCAGGTTGCATCGTTGGATGACGGCTGGAATCTGCAAATGGACTTCTATCGGGGCGAGGTTCTTGATACCATCGGTCCGGAAGATGTGGAACGCTATCTGGACGGCGTGCTGGCGCTGGGCGCCGGCCTGGACGCCTATAACGAGGGCCGTATGGACACGGTCGCCCTGTCGGAGAAGAATGCGGCCTTCCTGACGCTGGCGCAGCGGCTTCGCGAAGGCGGCATCAGCGGCTCCGCGGCGTATCTGACGCTGGCGGGAAATGCGGCAAACTGACCATCCCATAAAGAACCGTCTCTCCTTGCGGAGAGGCGGTTTTTTGCGCCGCGGGGGCGGGAAAAACCGGCCCGAAAGCGGCGGCGAAAAGGAGAAAGGTGGGGGTTGAATCTGTATGGAGGTAGTGCTAAAATAATATAAGTATTATTATGGCCGTATTGTGCGCTTGTGCGCCGGACAAGCCCGGCTCCGGCGGCAGGCGCTGAAAGGCCATACGGAAAGGGATGCCGATATGCAGGAACGCATTTTTCTTTCTTCTCCCACGATGCACGGGGAAGAGCAGATGTTTGTAAAAGAAGCCTTTGACACGAACTGGGTGGCCCCTCTCGGGAAAAATGTCAATGAACTGGAACGGGAGATGGCGGCGTATCTGGGCGTCGGCCACGCCGCGGCGCTGACCTCCGGTACGGCAGCGCTGCACCTGGCCATCAAACTGGCCGGGGTGAAGGCGGGCGATAAGGTGTTCTGCTCCGACCTGACGTTTTCTGCCACGGTGAATCCGGTCAGTTACGAGGGTGCCGAGCAGGTGTTTATCGACAGTGAGCGGGACACCTGGAATATGGACCCCCGCGCGCTGAAAAAGGCCTTTGAAAACTATCCGGACTGCAAATGCGTGATCGTAGTCAATCTGTACGGCACGCCGGCCAGACTGGACGAGATCCGCGCCATCTGTGACGCCCACGGCGCCACCCTCATCGAAGATGCGGCAGAGAGCCTGTCCGCCACGTATCAGGGCCGGCAGACCGGCACCTTCGGCAAGTACAGCGCCATCAGTTTCAACGGCAATAAGATCATCACCACCTCCGGCGGCGGTATGCTGCTGAGTGATGACGAGGCCGCCATTTCCAAGGCCCGCTTCTGGTCGACCCAGTCCCGGGAGCCGTTCCCCTGGTATCAGCACGAGGAGATCGGCTACAACTACCGGATGAGCAACATCGTGGCCGGTATCGGCCGCGGCCAACTGCTCCATTTGGAAGAACACCGGCAGCGCAAAGAGGAGATCTACCGTACATACGAAGCCGGATTGCGCGGCTTGCCCGTGCAGATGAACCCGTACCCGGCAGACAGCCGCCCCAACTTCTGGCTCAGTTGCCTGCTGATCGATGAGGACTGCGCCGTTACCCCGGAGCAGATCCGTCTGGCGCTGGAAAAGGAGAACATCGAGGCGCGTCCCATCTGGAAGCCGATGCATATGCAGCCGGTCTTTGCTGACCGGGCCTTCGTTGCCGTGGAGAGCGGCGACGGCGTGGGCGGCGATATTTTTTCCCGGGGTCTGTGCCTGCCCAGCGACATCAAGATGACGCAGGAACAGCAGGCAGAGGTCATCCGGCTCATCAGAGCGCAGTTCTGACCCGCCGCCGGACGGCGCACGATCGTTCTGCGCCGAACGTCCGTGGGCGTTGGCGGCCGCGCCGCCGGGTGACACAGGCGTTTTGAAAATAAACCTGCCCTGCACCGCGGGGCGTTTGGAGAGTCAGTTATGTACCGTAAATATGGTAAGCGCTTCTTTGATATTGTCCTCTCCGGCGGCGCCTTGCTGGTGCTTTGGCCGGTGCTGTTGGTCGTGGCGGTGCTGGTGCGCTGCAAACTGGGCAGCCCTGTGATTTTCTGTCAGGAGCGGCCCGGCAAGGACGAAAAGATCTTCAAAATGTATAAATTCCGCTCTATGACCGACGCCCGGGATGAAAACGGCGAACTGCTGCCCGACGATGTGCGGCTGACGAAACTGGGGCGCATCCTTCGCGCCACCAGTCTGGACGAACTGCCGGAACTCTGGAACATCTTCAAGGGGGATATGTCCATTGTCGGCCCCCGCCCACTGCTGGTGCGGTATCTGCCGCTCTATAACGAAGAACAGCGCCGCCGCCACGACGTCCGTCCCGGCCTGACGGGACTGGCACAGGTCATCGGAGATGTGGATATGACCTGGGAGCGGCAGTTTGCGCTGGATGTGGAATATACGGAGCGGATCCGCCTGATCGACGATTGCAAAATCATTCTTCTGACGGTGAAGCAGGTTTTTGTCAGAAGAAAGCACGATTACGGCACGTACGTGCGGGAAGAATTTAGAGGAAGTGATTTGGTTGAGAAATAATCGCCTCTTTATCTATTGCGCCGGTGGTTTGGGCCGAGATGTACTGCGGCTGGCGCGGCGTATCCAGCAGGAAAGTGATTTCTGGACGGAGATTCGCTTTATTGATGATCGCAGTGTAGGCGTGACTGTATGCGATGCGGAAGTATGGAGTTTTGAACAGTATTTGGAACGGCGCAGAGCCGATGATGAATTTGTGATTGCTACAGGTGAAACGGTATTTCGGAAGACATTGTATGAGAAGTTGATGGCGTACGACTGTAAGTTTACAACTATCATCCATCCTTCGGTCTATCTGGATAAGTACGATTTTCTTGGTGAAGGGTGTGTTCTTACAGAAGGGACCGTGTTGGGAGGATATGCGTCCTTCGGGAAATGTACATATGTCAATTTGGGATGCATTCTAGGCCATAATGTATCATTGGGGGATTTTGTCACAGTATCGCCTGGTGCCATTATTTCCGGCAATGTTTCCGTTGGTGACGGAACGTATATCGGCACCGGAGCCATCATCCGTGACGAAGTAAAAATCGGCAAAAACTGTATCATCGGTATGGGAAGCGTCGTGACGAAGGATATCCCCGACGGGGTCGTAGCCTACGGCTCGCCGTGCTGCGTGGTGCGTGAAAATAAAGACGGGATCGTGTTCCGTTAAGGAGAGCGTGTATGGTCAGTGCGAAACAACTTTGCTGCGCATTGGAGGCGGCGGGAATGTCCGCCTCGGCGCAGGGAAACATCGATGCGGAGATCGGCGGCTTTTCCAGCCTCTTTCGCTATCGTCCCGGAACGATGACGTTTATCGTCCCGGAGCGGGCGTTTGCCGATTATGCAGGCCGGTTTTCGGAAAACGGCATCCCGGTGCTGATCGCCGCCAGACCGGAGGAAAAGCCTGCCGCCGCACAATGTGTCATCTATGTGGAGGATCCCCGCAAAGCATTTTTCCATCTGGTGGAGACCTTCTTCGATGTGCAGGAGTCCGAAGAGGTCACCGGCATTTCCGCAGATCCGTCGGTATACCGTGCGCGCTCGTTCGTGTCCCCCGCCGCGCAGATCGGCGAAGGCGTGCAGATCGGCGTGGGCTGCGTCATTGAGGGCGGCGTCACCATCGGCGGGGGAACGGAGATCCACCACCGTGTCATCATCCGCTCCGGAACGAAGATCGGGAGCAACTGCACGGTGTATTCCGGCGCCTGCATCGGCGAACGGGGTTTCAATTATACCGTGGGGCCCAACGGCGAGAAGCATATGCTCAAACATTACGGCGGCGTTTCCATCGGGAATGACGTCCACATCGGCGAGAACGTCTGCATCAGCCGGGGCGCCATTGACGATACCGTCATCTGCGACGGCGTGAAGATCGATGCGCTGGCGCATATCGCCCACAACTGCGTGATCGGAAAACACTCTATGGTTCTGGTGCCCACCAGCATCAGCGGCAGTGTGGAGATCGGCGAAAACTGCCATATTGCGGCGGACATCATCCGCAATCAGGTGCAGGTCGCAGACAATGCGATGCTGGGACTGGGTTCTGTGGTGGTCAGGGACATCCCGGAGAACACCGTTGCCTACGGCAACCCGGCACGGCCCGTGCGGAAGCGCTTTGAGGAGGCTTGATATGAAAGTATTGGTGATTGCGGCTCATCCCGATGATGAAGTTTACGGTATGGGCGGCACGATTGCGAAACTGTCCGGTCAGGGTCACGAGGTCCACGTGCTGATCGTAACAGACGGCTGCACGGCGCAGTATGCCGGCCGGAGTGACCTGCCGGAGATCATAGAGAAGAAGCGCGCGGAAGCGCAGGAAGCCGGCCGCATTCTGGGCGTGAAGGAAGTCCGGTTCGGCCCCTTCCCCGATATGCGGCTGGATACCGTCGACCACGTGGAGGTCAACCGTGTGATCGAGCGTGCGGTGAACGACATCCGCCCCGACGTGGTCTATACCCACTTCTACGGCGACGTGAACCTGGACCACCAGATGGTCTACCGCTCCACGCTGGTGGCGGTGCGTCCGGTGCCGGGACAGTGCGTGAAGGAAGTATATTGCTACCGGGTCCCCTCCTCCACGGAGTGGTCGCCCCAACTGGCGCAGACCGCCTTCCTGCCCAACGTGATGGTATCCATTGCCGGATTTGAGGAGGCGAAGGAGCAGGCTCTGCTGGCCTACCAGACGGAAGCCCGACCCTATCCCCATCCCAGAAGCGCACAGTATGTGCGGGAAACGGACCGCGCCTGCGGCCTTCAATGGGGACAGGGCAGCAGCGAGGTCTTTATGCTGCTGCGAAAACTGATGTAAGCGGGAGTCGTTATGAATATCTTGTTTATGTCCCTGGTCCGCATCGGCACGCTGGAAGAGCGGGGGCTTTATACAGACCTGCTGCGGGAATTCGTCAAAGAGGGACACTATGTGCGGCTCGTCTCGCCGGTCAGCGGAGAGCCCACCCGTGACATCCGCCGGGACACCTATGGAATTTTGCAGGTGGAAACGGCGCCCATCCAGAAGATGGGCCTGATCAAAAAGGGCATTGCCACGTTGCAGATCGCCCCGAAGGTCAAGGCTGCGCTGAAAGCCTACTGCGCCGACGAGCGGTACGACCTGATCCTGATGGCCACGCCGCCCATCACGCTGGCCAGCGTTGTGGAATATGTGAAAAAGCGGGACGGCGCAGAAGTCTACCTGCTGCTCAAAGACATCTGGCCGCAGGGGATCGCAGACCTGGGCGCCATCTCCGTGAACGGCCCGGTATACCGCTATTTCCGGGGCAAGGAGAAGCGGCTCTACCGCATTTCCGACCGCATCGGCTGTATGAGCCCGGCGAATGTGGATTACGTGCGGCGGCACAATCCCCGGCTGGACGGAAGCATCGTGGAGTTGTGTCCCAACTCGGTGGAGCCGGTGGATACCTCCCTTACGGCGCAGCGGCGTGCGGAGGTGCGCGCAAAGTATGGCATCCCGCAGGATCGGACCGTGTTTGTGTACGGCGGTAATCTGGGGCGTCCCCAGGGCGTCCCCTTCCTTGTGGATTGCCTGCGTGCTTGCTCCGCCTGCCCCGATGCCTTTTTCGTGATTTGCGGCACCGGCACCGAGTATCCCAAACTGAAAAGTTACGTGGATGCGGAGCGTCCGGAACACGTGCTGCTCCTCAACGGCCTGCCCCACGACGAGTATGAGTCCCTTGCGGCGGCCTGCGACGTGGGTCTGATCTTTCTGGACTACCGCTTTACCATTCCCAATTTCCCGTCCCGGCTTTTGTCCTATATGCAGGCGGGGCTGCCGGTCATCTGCTGTACCGACCCCAACACGGATATCGGTGCCGTTGCGGAGACGGGGGGCTTTGGCTGGAAATGCCCCAGCAACGACGTTTCCGCCTTTGCGGCGTGCGCAGAAACTGCCTGCCGCGCGGACAGGGCGGCTATGGGCGCGGCGGGAAGACGGTTTTTACTGGAAAACTACACCGCCCGGCGAGGATATGAGATCATAACCAAAAAAGAGAACGCCTAATGATATTGGAGGCAGAGATATGTTTCAGGGAAAAACACTGATGATCACCGGCGGCACCGGCTCTTTCGGCAACGCCGTTTTGAACCGTTTCTTGCAGACGGACATCGGGGAGATCCGCATTTTCTCCCGCGATGAGAAGAAGCAGGACGATATGCGCCACGAGTTTCAGGCAAAGATGCCGGAAGCGGCCGGCAAGATCAAGTTCTTCATCGGCGACGTCCGGGATCTTTCCAGCGTGAAGAATGCGATGCACGGCGTAGACTATATTTTCCACGCCGCGGCGCTCAAGCAGGTGCCCTCCTGCGAGTTCTTCCCTATGGAGGCCGTGAAGACCAATGTGGTGGGCACGGACAATGTGCTGACCGCCGCCATTGAAGAGGGCGTGCGGAGCGTCATCTGCCTGTCCACGGATAAGGCGGCCTATCCCGTCAACGCAATGGGCACCTCCAAGGCGATGATGGAAAAGGTCGTGGTGGCCAAGAGCCGCACCGTCAGCCCGGAAAAGACCAAGATCTGCTGCACTCGCTACGGCAACGTGCTGTGTTCCCGCGGCAGCGTGGTGCCCCTGTGGATCGACCAGATCCGCGCCGGCAATCCCATCACCATCACCGAGCCCTCTATGACCCGCTTCGTGATGAGTCTGGAAGAGGCGGTGGATCTGGTGCTCTTTGCCTTCGAGCACGGAGAAAGCGGCGACGTTCTGGTGCAGAAGGCGCCTGCCTGTACCATCGGGGTGCTGGCAAAGGCAGTGACCGAGTTGTTTGCCCCCGGCCACGAGATCCGGGTCATCGGCATCCGCCACGGCGAGAAGATGTATGAAACGCTGCTGACCAACGAGGAGTGCGCCAACGCCGAGGATCTGGGCAGTTTCTACCGCGTGCCCTGCGACAAGCGGGACCTGAATTACGACAAGTTCTTCACCCACGGCGATACGGAGCGCAACCCCCTCACGGAGTTCAACTCCAACAACACGGCGCTGTGGTCTGTGGAGCAGGTGAAAGAGAAACTGCTGAGCCTGCAATATATCCGTGACGAGTTGGCGGTTTGGGAGGGCAAGTGATATGAAGATCCTCATCACCGGAGCCAAGGGCTTCGTGGGGCAGAATCTCTGCGCCGCCCTGTATGAGATCAAAGCCGGCCGGGACCGGCGGGAAGACCACGTTGTCTGTCCCAATGCCGCAGACCTGGAACTGTACGAATACGATCTGGGCAACACGCCGGAGGAACTGGATGCGTGGTGCGCGGATTGCGACTTTGTGTTCAATCTGGCAGGCGTGAACCGCCCCAAAGACAATGCGGAATTTATGGCGGGCAATTTCGGTTTTGCCTCCACACTGCTGGATACGCTGAAACGGCACGGCAATTCCTGCCCGGTGATGCTTTCCAGTTCCATCCAGGCCAGCCTTGCCGGCCGTTACGCGGGCAGCGTGTACGGCGAGAGCAAAAAGGCCGGCGAGGATCTGTTTTTCCGCTATGGGGAGGAGACCGGCGCGCAGGTGCTGGTGTACCGCTTCCCCAACGTGTTCGGCAAGTGGTGCCGTCCCAACTACAATTCCGCCATTGCGACCTTCTGCCACAACACGGCCAACGGCCTGCCCATTCAGGTGAACGACCCCTCTGTGGAGATGGACGTGGTGTATATCGACGATGTGGTGGAGGAAATGATCCAGGCGCTGCGGGGCAACGCCAACCGGGAGGGGAACTACTGCGCCGTTCCCGTCCACCACGAAACCACCCTGGGCTTTCTTGCGGACACGATCCTGTCCTTCCCCGCGCTGCGGGAAACGCTGGGCGTGCCGGAACTGGCAGACCCCCTGACCAAAAAACTGTATTCCACCTATCTCAGTTACCTGCCCGCGGACAGGTTCGCTTACGACTTGAAGATGAACTGTGACGAGCGGGGCAGTTTCACCGAGATCATCCGCACGGCGGACCGTGGCCAGTTCAGTGTGAACATCTCCAAGCCCGGCATCACCAAGGGCAACCACTGGCACCACACGAAAAACGAGAAGTTTGTGGTGGTAAAGGGCGAGGGCCTGATCCAACTGCGCCGCATCGGCAAACAGCAGGACGGCAGCGCCTGGCCCGTGGAGGAGTTCCGCGTCAGCGGCGCGCGCATTCAGGTGGTGGAGATGATCCCCGGCTATACCCACAACATCATCAACCTTTCGGAAACGGAAGACCTTGTGACCTTTATGTGGGCGAACGAGCCCTTCGATCCGGCCAAACCGGATACATTCTTTGAAAAGGTGTGAACCATATGGCGATCAATCGTGCGTATTCCGACGTGCACTTCCGGAACGACGGCAAACTGAAACTGCTCATCATCGTGGGGACCCGCCCGGAGATCATCCGGCTGTCCGCCGTGATCAAAAAGTGCCGCCGGTATTTCGATTGCATTCTGGCCCATACCGGTCAGAACTATGACTATAATCTCAACGGCGTGTTCTTCCGCGATCTGGGTCTGGAAGACCCCGAGGTGTATATGAACGCCGTGGGCGACGATCTGGGCGCCACCATCGGCAATATCATCGACTGCTCCTACAAACTGATGCATCAGATCCGTCCGGACGCTCTGCTGATCCTGGGCGATACCAACAGTTGCCTGTCCGCCATCGCGGCCAAGCGTCTGCATATCCCCATTTTCCATATGGAGGCGGGCAACCGCTGCAAGGACGAGTGCCTGCCGGAGGAGACCAACCGCCGGATCGTGGATATCATCTCCGACGTCAACCTGGCCTATTCCGAGCACGCCCGCAAGTATCTCCACGAGTGCGGCCTGCCCAAGGAGCGCACGTATGTCACAGGCTCTCCGATGGCGGAGGTCCTGCGGGAGAATCTGGCCTCCATCGAGGCCAGCGACATTCACGCCCGTCTGGGTCTGGAAAAGGGCAAGTACATCCTGCTCTCCGCCCATCGGGAGGAGAACATCGACACCGAGAAGAATTTTCAGTCTCTGTTCTGCGCTATCAATGCGATGGCGGAGAAGTACGATATGCCCATCCTGTATTCCTGCCATCCCCGCAGCCGCAACCGTCTGGAACAGAGCGGCTTCGTGCTGGACAAGCGGGTCATCCGCCACGAGCCTCTGGGCTTCCACGACTATAACTGCCTGCAAATGAATGCCTTTGCCGTGGTGAGCGACAGCGGTACGCTCCCGGAGGAGAGCAGTTTCTTCACCTCCGTGGGACACGCCTTCCCGGCGGTTTGCATCCGCACCTCCACCGAGCGGCCCGAGGCGCTGGACAAGGCCTGCTTCATTCTGGCCGGCATTGACGAGGCGTCGCTGTTGCAGGCGGTGGATACCGCCGTTTCTATGAACGCGGACGGCTGGAACGGCATCCCCGTGCCGGATTATGTGGAGGAGAATGTCTCCACCAAGGTCGTGAAGATCATTCAGAGTTATACCGGCGTGGTGAACAAGATGGTGTGGCGAAAGGGCTGATCGCCCCAAATTCCAAAGCGAAGGATCGAAACGAATGAAGAAAAAAGTGCTCATCATCAGCGCAAATCCGGTGGATCTCTGCCAGAACAACGGCAAGACGCTGCTGTCCTTTTTTGACGGCTATGATACCGACCGGATCGCCCAGTTGTATTTCTACCCCACCGTCCCCAATACGGATGCTGTGCAGAATTTCTTCCGGATCAGCGATCTGGATGTGCTGCGCAAACGGCTTGGGCGTGTGCCTGCGGCGGGCGGCACCGTGAAGCCGGCAGCCGCCGCTGCGGTGGAGGAGGATGAAGATACCGCCCGTATGGGTCGGGTGAAAAAAGGCGCGCTGATGCGGCTGGCAAGAGAAGTCCTCTGGAAGGGCGCGTGGAAAAGCAGGGCGCTGGACGCCTGGCTGGACGATTTTGCGCCGGAGTGCATTTTCTTCGTAGCCGGTGACGGCTTGTATACCTACGATATTTTTGAGTATGCAAAGCGGCGCAGCGGGGCAAAGAGCATCGTCTATGTCACGGACGACTATATTCTGCCAAGACGCACGTGGAATCCTGTCAGAGTTCTGCGCCAGCGGCTGACCCTGCGCCGGATGAAGCGCTGCGTGCGGGAGGCGGACGCCTTTCTCACCATTTCAGAAAAGATGCGCCGCACGTATCGGGACGTGCTGGGGAAAGACAGTATGCTGGCGGTCAATATGTCCGACTGCCTGAAAGAGGACGATGCAGCCGCCGCTCCCGGCGGTGGGCTGTTGCTGACCTATCTGGGCGGTCTGCACTACAACCGGGACAAGACGCTGCGCCGGCTGGGCGAGGCCGTCGCCGCCGTCAACGCCTCCGCGGGGACGGAACTGTTTCTGGAAATCTACTCCAACGCCCGGCTGGACGATGCGCAGCGCGCGGCATTGGAAGTCCCGGGCGCCAGCCGCTTCTGCGGTCAGGTGGATCGCAGCGGCGTTCGCCGGAAGGTGAACGAGGCGGATGTGCTGGTCCACGTGGAATCGTTTCTGGCAAAGAATGTGGAGGATGTGCTGCTGTCCGTGTCCACAAAGATCCCGGAATATCTGTCTGTGGGCAAGCCCATTCTGGCCATCGGCCCGGCGAATGTGGCCTCGATGGAATATTTGCAGGAGATCGCCTGCTGCGTGACGGATGAGGCTGCGCTGGAAGCGCGGCTGCGGCTGCTGGCGGAAACGCCGGCGCTTCGCAGCGAACTTGGCCGCCGGGCGGAAGAGGCGTATTGGACCAACCATTCCTGTGATGTCCAGAGAGACCGTCTGTGGCAGTTGATCGACCAACTGTAAAGAGGAGAAGTATGCAGGTAAAGAAAATCGTTGCGATTTTTTATCTTATGTACACGGCGTATATTCTGATCATCTGCGGGATGACGGACATCACCGTGTTATATATCCTGCCGGCACTGGGTGCGCTGTGGCTGTCCTATGCGTGCTTTGCCGGGGGGGCAAGGCTGTCGGGAAGGCTGCAAACGCAGCGGATACCGATCTCCCTGCCGAACTACATTTCTCTGCGGCCGGGAGAGCAGGCCCTTTTGTGGGCGGCTGCGATCTTCGGCTCGATGGTGTGCTCTGTGTTTGTGGTGCACTTTTATACCGGTATGTGGCCTGCCGCCGTTGTGAGAAATCTGCTTACCGGCGTTTCCAATTACTATACCTACGCGTACTATTTCGCAGAGTATGTGGCGGATCTATCCGCCTTTGCCAAACTGCCGTATATCCTGATGAATGCGTTTATTATGGCGGTGTTTGCCTTTGGCGTTGTGTACTGGGGCTTCCGGCCAAGGGTCACGCCGGGCGCGCTGCTGATGGCGCTGCTGTGCAGTGCGGGCTATCTCTGCGTTTCCGTGGGACGAGGCACCAACATTGAACTGTATCTGTTTGTGATCCTTGTGGTGTATATCATTCTTCGCAGGGTGAAACTGGCGCTGGCGCTGGACCATTTCAGCGCAAGGATCATCAAGACCCTGCTGCTTTGCTTTTGCGTGGGCCTTGCGCTGGTGGCGGTGTACTATGTGGTGCTGGACGCCCGCGGCTACCATCCGCAGGTGTGGATCACCGAGGACATTATGTATGATTCCTCCACGCTGATCGCCCGGTATCTGCCGACCTTTGCGCTTTTGATCCTGAACCTGTTTGGCTACCTGGGCTTCGGCCTGTTTTATATTGCGTCCTTTATGCAGGAAGTATGGGTCGCAAGCCCTGTGAATTTTCTGGCGGCCTTCCTTCCGGGCGGCTATTCGCTGCTGGTGGGGGAGAACACCATCAGCATTATGGAGCGCACCATCGACGTAGGTGTCAAATGGCACGCGGATCTGATCAACGGGGTCAATACCTTTGGCATTTTCGGGCTCTTTCTGCTGATCGGCCTGCTGGGCTTTGTCTGTGAGAAACAGGAGGCTCTGGGCGGCCAGTGGAGCCATATGCTGGAATTTCTGATCCTTCTGCAAATGCTTTCTTTTCCTGTGGGAAATTTTGTTGTGGTTTCCAGCGGCACACGGATCCTGGCGCTGCTGGTGATCGCAGCATCTGTCGTAAGACGCCGCCCGCAAACGGCTGCGGCAAATGCCGCGGCGCCGGCAGAGGGCACAGAGCAGAACATAACACAACAGATGGGATAAAAGAGGGGAAACGATATGAACGATACCATTACGACAACAGAACTGATTGCGCTGGTGATCCGGGGCGGGAAAAAGATCCTCTGCGCCGCTTTGGTGTGTGCGGTGCTGCTGGGCGCTGTGCAGGCGAGCGTTGAGATTCGCGGCAAAGACAGCGAACTGGCCACCAAGGAGGAGGAAGAATACTACCAGGAACTCCGCCGTCTGGAAAAAACCGTTGCCCGGGAAGAAGAGCGCCTTGCGGAGCGGCAGGAGTATCTTGACAACAGCCTCTATATGAAACTGAATCCGTATGATATCTATACCACGACCATTTCTCTGGCGGTGGCGGATCTGGACTACGAGGCGGTCCATCAGGCTTATCTGGAAGATGTGCCGGTGGAATACCTGACGAATAAGATCGTCAACTACTATCTGACGCTGTGGAACGCGGCGGATCTCCCCTCTGTGCTGGGTCTGCCTGCGTATGAGGCGGTTGCCGAAAAATACGTGCGCGAACTGGTGTCTGTAACGGCAGCGGGCGACGGCGGCCTGACGATCCTGGCAGTGGGAGCCGATGCGGCGCAGAGTGAAGCGCTGGCAAGCGCTGCGCAGGATCTGCTGCACGCCAAGCAGGCGGCAGTTGCTGCCGGCTCCTATGACCACGCATTTTCCCTTTTGGGCAATACCACCAAGGGCATCATTGATTACGGTATGGCAACGGCTCAGCAGGAACGGTATGACGATCTGGATCTCATCAAAGAAAATATTATCGACGCGAAACTGAAAATGAGAGAACTGTCGGCTCCGGATTCCGGGGCAGTCGCCGTCATTAAACTGGTGATCGCCGGTGCGTTCATTGGCGCCGTGGCGGCCTGCCTGTGGATCTGCCTGCAAGGCATTCTGGGCGGCAAGGTGCTGTCCTCCCATCAGGTGGAGCGCACGTTCCAACTCCCCATTCTGGGTTCTGCGGAGCGCAGCACGGGCCTGTTTGTCCGCGGGGCAAACGCCGTGGCCGGGGAGCGTATGTGGCGGGATCAGACCCAGGCGCTGGATTATATCGGGCAGCGGGCAAAGGTGCTGTGTGCCGGTAAGAAGATCCTGCTCACCTCCACGCTGCCCTGCGCGGCTGACTGTGCAGCGGTGCAGGCGCTGACCGCCGCTGTGGGCGAGGAGCACGTGCGGTTTGTGGCAGATTTTCTGCACGATCCCGATGCCGTGCAGTCTATGGCGGAATGCGAGGAAGTGCTGCTTCTGGAAGCGGTCGGCCGCACGAAACTGTCTGCGGTGTCTGCGGTGGTGGATGCCGCCCGCCGCTGCGGCTGCCCCGTCAGCGGATTTGTGCTGATTTGATTTGGCAGTCAGGCTGACAGTATGAAAAACGATTCTCTGTCCGGCTCTTTGAAGGGTCGGGTGGCCAGTATCGCGGGAGACTTTGTCGTTCACATCCTGGCCTTTTTGATCTACACGGTGGCGCGCCAGATCATCGTGTTCCCGGTGCTGGCGCACCACTTGGCAGACGATGTGTACGGTATGCTTCTGACGGTGGTGGGCTTTGCCAATGTCTGCACGGCGCTGATCGGCGGCTCGCTGAACAATATCCGCCTGATCCGTGATGCGCAGTATCAGGAAAAGGGGGAACTGGGCGATTTCCAGATCCTCGGCGCGGTGGGCTCCGGCGTTTCGGTGGTTGTTGCCGCGGTCTTGTGGGCGGTGTTCCGTCTGCACGCGCTGACGGCGCTGCTGCTGGCCCTTTATCTTGTGGTTTCCAATTACTATCAGTATGCAACGGCGTTTTATCGTCTGAAACTGGATTTCAAGCGCAACCTGATCGCTTACAGCATCTCTGCCGGCGTGTATGTGCTGGCGGCGTTCTGCCTGGCCACGCCGCTGCTGTGGCCTGCGGTGTTCCTGCTGGGCGAAGGGGCGGGACTGGCCTATTGCATCGTGACCACGAAGTTCCATCGAGAGCCCTTCCGCCGCACGGCCCTTATGGCGGCCACGGCAAAGGACTTTGTGGGCTATATGATGACCAACCTGGTGGGCAACCTGCTGACCTATGCCGACCGCTTCATCGTCTTTGCGGCGATGAGTGCCGCCAGCGTGTCCTACTATTCCACGGCCTCTTTCTTCGGCAAGAGCGCCGCGCTGGTTATGACGCCGGTGGCCAGTGTGCTTCTGGGCTACTTTGCGCAGAAGAACTTTAAGCCCTCAAAGAAATTGTTTGCCCTGATCAACGGCATTTCGCTGGCCTGTATTGCAGCCTTTCTGCTGGTCAGTCAGGTGCTGGCGCCCTGGGTCACGAAACTGCTCTATCCCACGTTGTTCCAACAGTCGGCGCCCTATATTTTCCTGGCGAATCTGGGCGCTATGCTGGGGATTGCCGCCGTGATGGCGCAGCCGATGATTTTGAAGAGTTGCTCCATCAAGTGGGTCCTGGCGATCCAGATCCTGTACGGCGCGGTGTATCTGGCCGCGGCGCTGTGGTTGCTTCCGCTGTATGGACTGTACGGCTTTTGCTGGGCAACGATCCTTTCCGGCGCTGTGCGGATGCTGGCGTTGTATATCCTGGGTTTCCTCAAACTTCCCTGAAAAGCAGATCCCCGCTGTCCGTCGGACAGCGGGGATCTTTCTGCGCCTGCGGCGTTTATTTTTCCAGAGCGGCGGTGAGCGCGGCGATCTCCGCCCCGGTCAGGCGGGGATAGTCTTTCAGGATCGCTTTCAGCGCCTCGCCTCTGTCCATTCTGCGGCGCACGACCCGCAGCAGGACTTTCAAAGCGGTGGTCATTCTGCGTCACCTCCGTAGATCAGTTCCGCCAGCAGATCTTCCAGTTCTGCCATACGGTCGGCGGGAGAGGGGTTTTCGTTCTTCCAGTCTGCCCGCAGGGTTTCAGAGCAGTCGGCACGGGAGGACAGTTCCGTCCACGGAGCCAGCGGTGCAAAGACGCCGTTGGCGGTAACGACCCTGGAATCGGTATAGGAAAGCACGTCCTGCATTTCCGTCACGACCTGTCTGGTTTCGGTGTTGTAAAGATACAGATTCATCCGGCATTCCTCCTTTACGCGGTGGGTGTCCCGTCGGGATAAACGATCAGACCGCCCTGATTCAGATTGGAGGCGGCGCCAAACGTTTCGTCCACATCGATGCCCATTGTGATAATGGCGCCGTGCTGTACGATGGCGCCGATGGTGTTGTCGGCATATGTGCCGTTGTGGACGGCCAGTCGTCCGGTGCCGCTCCCCTGTAAGGCGATCCAGAAGTTTTGGATCGTGGGATTATCCAGAAAAACTTTGGAACGGTCGAAGTGGAGACCGTAAGCGGAGGGAGCGCCGGCGCCGTTCAGGACGCAGGAGGACAGCCGCACGTTGGCGCAGTTTGCAATGTACAGCGCCTGACCGTATTGTTCGGCGGCCCGGGGAGCAAAGGAACTGCTTGTCATAGAGACCGGCAGGGAGATTTCCTGCAAAATGACTTCCTGAGCAAACTCGCCGCCGAAGAGTTGCAAACTGCCGCTTCCGTAGAAGGAGGAGATGGTGATCTTCTCCTCCACGGCGCCGGACACATAGATGCTCAGATGCTTGGTGAGCAGTTTGGGGATGGCGTCCAAATACGCTTGCAGCGCCGAGGCTTCCACAACGGCGGTTTCGGAGGGCACCGCAGCGGCGGTGACCTGCGTGCGGATGGGGGCAAAGGCCTCTTCCGTGATCAGACCGGCGGGGGCGCAAAGAATGTGGATCTCCTGGGCCTGGGCAAGCGTTTCTTCCAGATAAAAGCGCAGCACCATCCGGGAAGCGGGAGAGATGGCGATGGGGGCGTCCGGACGGTATACCTTGTACAGGATTTCTCCCTCATCGGGATCGGTGGCGAAAACACCCACCTCCGTCAGGAGATATTCGCCGGAGGCTTCTGCGGCAACCAGGATCGCCGGCAGGGTGGCGATGTTTTCGGAAAAAACGGGGGAATTGACCGCCAGCGCCTGCATCGGCTGGTCCAACTGGGTGGCGGAATCAGAGGTGGCGCCGCAGCCGGCCGCCACGCGGGTAATGGTCAGGGGCGCGCCGATGCCCGACTTTGCGGACAAAGCCAGCCCCTTTTGCGTATAGAAACCGTGTACTTCCATAGGATACTCCTTTCGTCAGCGAATGCGGCGCACGCCGCGGGGGAGCCGCTGGGGCGTGGGAGGGGTCATCAGGGGCGGCTGCTGGGGAAGGCGCTTGCGGACGTCTTCGGTGAGGGCTGCCTGGTAGGCGCTGCAAAACTGCTCGGTCCTCGCGTCGGTGTCGCGGTCATCTGCACCCACCAGCAGAGAGGAAAAAGCGGTGGGGATGCCTGCCGCTTCCAGAGCGGTCTGGGCGCGGGACTGCTGGATGCGCTGGTGCTTTTCCAGACGCAGGGCTTCCAGTTCCTGCTTTTCTTCTTCGGTCATCTTAAAAACTCCTTTCAACGGTCGGGCTGCTGGCTGCGCTGCAAATCCTCTGCCTTTCTGCGCAGTTCGTCGTCCACGTCGCTCACCCAGGGCAGTTGTTCCAGAATGGTTCGCTGGGACAGCACGGGAGACAGGGATAGCAGCGTTGCTGCCAGTTCGGCGTGGTTCTGGGGCAGATTTTTGTAGAAGGTGATGTGACCCTGGGTCAGATCCACCGGAGCGCCCAGCAGAGAATACCCGCCGGAGAGGGTTTTCAGCAGGTGATGCATCCCCTCGGTAAAACTCCGCTCCTTGGCCGCTCTGACCTGTTCAATGCCCCACAGTTTGTATTGCAGCGCCACACCGGAGGCGTTGCCGGAAAAACTTTCGTCAGAGAGATCCGGCGTCATAGAAAGTTGCAGGATGCTGCGGCGCAGGTTGTTTTCCAACTGGGCCAGCGCCTCGTGGTTCAGGTTTTTCACCACGAATTCTGCCCGGCCTCCCTCTGCCAGAGAGAGGACACGGGTGCGGTTGGCGTTGTCGATGTCCCCCTGTGTTGTCCCCTGCATCCCGTAGAGCGCGAGGAACGCATTGGCCACGGACTGCATATCGTCCATCGCGCCGGAGAGCAGGAGGTTGTAGGAATCCACCAGATCGGTCACCATTTCAAAGTCTCCGGTCCGCTGGCAGTTGTTGGAGAAGGGGATCAGGGCGACAGCGCCCAGCGGGTTTTCCTCCGGCGTGCCGAAGCGGACGCGCTGGCCGTCCCAGAGGAACGGTGTGTTTCTGCCTGCTTGGTAAAGCACGCCGCCGGTCGTGCCCTCGGCCTGACGAAATAGCCGCACGCAAGCCAGCAGAGGGTCGCCGGCCTCTGCGCTGCGCAGGGCAAAGCAGGAGCAGGGGTCGCAGCGGCAGATGTGGATGCCGCTGCGGTCCAGCCATACCAGCAGAAAGCCCTCGCCGCAGATGCTCAGATCTCTGCCGATGTCAAAGAGCGTGTGCTCCATAGAAAGGGCGGCGTAAGCCCGGGCGTCCTCTGCTCTGGTGTAGGACAGAGTAGGGGGAAGACCGAGAAAATAGCCGGTCTGCACCTCTGTGATGTAGCGGGGGAAGGGGACGCGCAACTGGTTGTTGGGGCGACCCCGGACGGCCTCCCCCTTGGGGACGGGCTGTTCGCCCCGATAGTAATCCATCAGCCGTTCCCTGTGGGGGCGGACACGGCGGAAGAATTCGGCCACGGCGTCAGAGAGGGTGTCCTCTGTCAGCGGCCCGACGCAAATGATATCCTGATTCAACGATTGACCTCCTTTTCGGTTTTTTTCAGTGTAGGAGGGATCGGTGAGATGTACTTGGGAAGAAAAACAGGAAAATGCTTCCGGGAAAACGGACATTTGGGAAGGAACGTGACGCAGCCTCTTCCCGGAATTTTGACAAAAACCTTTCCATCGTCGGGAAAATGTGATATATTGCGAGTTGAAAAAGTGCGTGCCGCCCCGAAGGGTCTGGCGCGCTTTCGGTACGAGATAGACGGAATGTGAAAGGCTGACAGGAATATGAACCGATTTCGAAGACCTCTTTTGTTCTTGCTGGACAGTGTGATCCTGCTGGTGGTCGCCCTGCTTTTGAGCGAATTTTCCCTGCGGTACGGCTTGTCCGACGCGGTGGGCATCGGCAGGCTGCCTGAAAATCTGCTGCTGCTGTACGGCTGCACGGTGCTGTTTCAGGTCCTGTTCCATACATACGACAGTCTGTGGCGCTATGCGGAGAGTCGGGAGTACCTGTTTTTGCTGCTGGCCGCCGGCTGCGGCTTTGCGGCGTATGAGGTCGTCAGCCGCTTTGTCCTTCGCGAGACCGTGATCTCTTTCTTGCTGCTGGTGGCGATTTCCAGTCTGTGGGTGCTGCTGATGCTGCTGGCGCGCTTTGCCTACCGTGTTTACCGCAGCCGGGTGCTGTTCCGCAGGGAGGGGACGAAAGTCCCGGTGGCCATTGTGGGCGCCGGCGCGGCAGGCGTGCAGTTGTTGGAGGAATTGTGCAGCAACCCGGACAGCCGCTATGCGGTCCAGTGCTTTTTCGACGATGACCCGGCCAAGATCCATAACCGCATCCACGGCGTAGAGGTCAAAGGCCGCATTTCCGACATTCCGGACCGTCTGCGGGCGATGGACATTCGCGAATTGCTGGTGGCGATCCCGTCCATCACGGAGGAGCGCCGTCAGGAGATCCTGCGGGAACTGTCCGGACTGGATCGGGTGCGGGTGACCATTCTGCCCGGCAGGCTGGATCTGCTCTCTCAAAAGCCGATCCGGAGCCAACTCCGTGAGATCAAGATCGAAGACCTGCTGGGCCGCAAGCCGGTGCAGTTGGACAGCGAGCCGGTGGACGCGTATGTAAGAGGAAAGACCGTAATGGTCACCGGCGGCGGCGGATCCATCGGTTCGGAACTGTGCCGCCAGATCGCAAAACATCGTCCGAAGAAACTGGTCGTTGTGGACATTTACGAAAACAACGCCTACGACATTCAGCAGGAACTGCGGTATCTTTACGGCGAGAAACTGGATCTCACCGTGGAGATCGCCTCGGTCCGTGACGCCGGGCGGCTGGGGCAACTGTTTGCGGCCTACCGCCCCCAGGTGGTGTTCCACGCCGCGGCGCACAAGCACGTGCCGCTGATGGAGCAGAGCCCCCAGGAGGCGGTGCGGAACAATGTGTTCGGCACGCTGAATCTGGTGCGGACGGCGGATGCATACGGCGTGGAGAAGTTCATCCAGATCTCCACGGACAAGGCGGTCAACCCCACCTCCGTGATGGGCGCCACGAAGCGTCTGTGCGAAATGATCCTGCAATCGATGAAGGGACGGAGCAATACCACCTTCGCCGCGGTGCGCTTTGGCAACGTGCTGGGCTCCAACGGCAGCGTGGTCCCGCTGTTCAAGCGGCAGATCGCCGCGGGCGGCCCCATCACCATCACGGATAAGCGCATCATCCGCTACTTTATGACCATCCCCGAAGCCGCCCAACTGGTGTTGCAGGCGGGCGCGATGGCGCAGCAGAATGAACTGTATGTGCTGGATATGGGTCAGCCGGTGAAGATCCTGGATCTGGCGGAAAACCTGATCCGCCTGTCCGGCTATATGCCCTACCGCGACATCGACATTGTGGAGACCGGTCTCCGCCCCGGCGAAAAGTTATACGAAGAACTGCTGGTGGCCAGCCGGGACATTGAAAAGACGGAAAACGAGCAGATCTTCATTGAACGCCAGCCGGCCATTACGCCGGAGGAACTGCGGGATAAACTGGCGGTTCTGGAAGCGGCGCTGGAAAAGAACGACCCTAAGGTCATTCGCAGCGCCATCCATCAGGTGGTTCCTTATTTCTACGAGCCTGAGGAACTGAATCAAAATCAGGGCGACGAAGTGGAGATCCCCGAACAGGATCCCACCGTGGTACAGTAAGCCGATAAAAAAGCACCTCGCACAAATCGTGCGAGGTGCTTTCGTTTGCGTTTCAGATGTCCCGTCTGCCTTCCAGCGCCCGCATCAGCGTGGCGTCGTCGGCAAATTCCAGGTGTCCGCCCACGGGAATGCCGTAGGCGAGGCGCGTAATTCTTACATCGAAGGGGCGCAGCAGCCGCGCCAGATACATTGCGGTGGCTTCGCCTTCGGTGTCGGGGTTGGTGGCCATAATGACCTCCTGCACGCCGCCCTTTGCCACCCGGTCCAGCAGGGGCTTGATGGAAAGATCGTCCGGCCCCACGTGGTTCATAGGGGAGATCACGCCGTGGAGCACGTGGTAGTGACCGTTGTACTCGCGGCTGCGCTCAATGGCCACCACGTCCCGGGGGTCGGCCACCACGCAGATGGTGCCTGCGTCCCGTTTGGGGGAGGAGCAAATGGGGCACAGCCCGCCTGCGGTAAAGTTCTGGCACACGGGGCAGCAGGTCACGGAGTGCTTGGCGTCCAGAATGGCGGCGGCAAATTCGGCGGCTTCCGCTTCGGGCAGACCGAGCACGTGGAAGGCCAGACGCTGGGCGGACTTGCTCCCGATGCCCGGCAGCCGGGCAAACTGTTCCACCAGTTTTTCCAGCGGTGCGGGAAAGTATTCCATAAGCGTGATGCTCCTTTAAGTGTCAGATGTAGATCAGCCGCGCAGCAGGGCGATGCGCGCGGGGATGTCCTCTGCCTTGTACACGGCGCTGCCCGCCACCAGCACGTTGGCGCCGGCGTCGATGCAGGTCTTGCAGGTGTCGGGGGCCACGCCGCCGTCCACTTCCAGTTCGCACTCGGGGTTCTTCTCGTCGATGAAGGCGCGGATGGCGGAGACCTTGGGCATCATATCGGCCATAAACTTCTGGCCGCCGAAACCGGGCTCCACGGTCATCACCAGGATCAGTTCCACCTTCTCGATAAAGGGCAGCACAGCCTCTGCGGGGGTCTTGGGCTTGACCACGATGCCGGCCTTCTTGCCCTTGGCGTGGATCTTGTCGATGGCGGCGTGAATGTTCTCCTCCGTGTCGGACTCCACGTGGACGGTCACCAGATCGGCGCCGGCGTCGCAGAACTGCTCCACATAGCGCACGGGCTGGACGATCATCAGATGCACGTCCAGGAACATATCGGTCACCTTGCGGATGGACTCCACCACGGGGATGCCGATGGAGATGTTGGGCACGAACACGCCGTCCATCACGTCCACGTGGACATAGTCGGCGGCGGCGATGCGGTGGATGTCCCGTTCCAGATTGGCAAAATCGGCGGAGAGGATGGAAGGAGCAATTTTGATCATAAGAAAGCCCTCTTTCTGTAAGATGTTCGGCGGCGGGCCCGGCGCTGCGGGACAGGCCCGGTGTCGCGTCAGGCGGCAGAGCATAGGATGATGCAGGCGGCAGGCGCCCCTGAACCATATTTCTGCGCAGTGCCCTGCCTCTCGGGTGCGGCGCCGCCGCTTTTTTGAATACGGAGCCGGTGGGGAAAACCTGCCGGCTCTTTTTTGCTGCCATTAGTGTACCAAACTCCGGAAGCGAAAGCAACCAATGACAAAAAATTTTGCTTGTTGCAAAAACAACCGAAAGCCGCAGTATATTATGATATTCTAATGCCAACCTAGAAGAAAGGCGGTGAGCTTTTGAAAGAGCGCATCGATTATGG
>SVKT01000096.1 GCA_015068335.1 Oscillospiraceae bacterium
CTGCGGCTGCACACAGGCGACGAGGCACAGCACATCGCCACCGTCATCTGGCGCAAGCAGAGCGAAGTCCCCCTGTGCCAGGCCGCGCCCGACGCCCTCCACACCTCCCCCGCGCTGTTCGGCCTGGGCAGCACGGCGCTGCGCTGCTGCAACGACCGGGAACTGACCATCGACGCGGGCGCGCAGGATCTCTTCCCCCTGACAGGCTTCAACCACCGGGAGATCGCGGAGCAGTTTGCCGGCAAACTGCTTCCACTGGTCCTCCCCCAGGACCGTCCCACCCTTCTTTCCGCTCTGGAAACCCAGATCGTCCAGGGCGGCGCGGCAGAGGCCGAATTCCGCATACTGCGCAAGAGCGGCGAGAGCGTCTGGGTGCTGGCAAAGAGCCGCCTCCATCTGGAAGAAAACGGGCAGGAATATTTCTATTTCGCTATGCAGGACAACAGCCGGGCAAAGGCCGTTGAGCAGGACCTGCAAGCGCGCATCGAGCGGAACCAGACCATCATCGACCAGTCGGACGGCATCGTGTTTGAATGGTCGATGGATACGGACACGATGTACTGCTCCCCCAAGTGGAAGGAACACTTCGGCTATATGCCCGTGTCGAAGAACTACGGCAAACAGATGGGCATCGCCACCCACTTCCACCCCGACGATCTGCCCGCGATCCGCAACGCCATTGAGGAGATCAAGGCCAGCCGCGGCACCGTCTGCATCGATGTGCGCATCGCAGACGCCGACGCAAGGTATCTCTGGACCCGCATCACCGCCACGGCGTATCTGAACGAACAGGGGCAGCTCTCCCGCATCATCGGTCTGCTGCAGGACATCGAGGCGTTGAAGCAGGCAGAGTTTACCCTCCGGGAGCGCGCCGAAAAGGACTCCCTGACCAAACTGTTCAACAAGGAGTCCTCCCAGACGCTCATCAGCGAATATCTGGCCGAGCGGGACCCCCACGCCCTCGCCGCGATGCTGGTGCTGGATCTGGACAACTTCAAGGCGATCAACGACCGCTACGGACATCTCTACGGCGACTCGGTTTTGTCCCAGATCGGCTCCACCCTGAAACAACTGTTCCGCAGCAACGACGTGATCGGGCGCATCGGCGGCGACGAGTTCATAATCTTCCTGCAAGACATTCCCAGCGAGGAATTGACGTTCAATCGCTGCGAACTGATCCTGACCACCTTCCGCACCCTTCTGGAACAACTCGCCCCCGGACTGAACGTGTCCTGCTCCATCGGCGTTGCTATGGTCCCCTCCCACGGCACGGGCTTCAACGATCTGTTCCGCAGAGCGGACGAGGCGCTCTACCTGTCCAAGAGTCAGGGCAAGAACACCTACACCCTCTACGACCCGCAGAAGGCCGCAACGATGCTGCTGGACGGCGCCCGCGTGCCCACCCGCATCGACTCCGAGACTCAGCCCGGTCTGGCGGACGCCTCCTTCGTTCACTTTGTGTTCCGCCGCCTGTACGAGAGCAACGACATCATCAAAACCTTCAACGAACTGCTTGCCCACGTGGGCGAACAACTCAACGTCAGCCGCGTGTACATCTTCGAAAACAACGAGGACAACACCGCTTGCAGCAACACCTTTGAGTGGTGCAACGAGGGCATCTCTCCCGAGATCGACAATTTGCAGAACATCAGTTACATTTCCGACATCGCGGGCTGGCCCGACGTGTTCAACGAGCAGGGACTTTTCTACTGCACGGACATCACCTCCCTCGCCCCGCATTTCCGTGCGATCCTGGAACCCCAGGGCATCAAGAGTATGCTCCAATGCGCCATTATGGACAACGGCGTTTTCCGCGGCTACGTGGGCTTTGACGAGTGCTCCATCCACCGCCTCTGGACGCAGGACCAGATCAATCTGCTCCAATTCCTGTCAGAGGCGCTGGCCATCTTCCTGATCAAAAAGCGCATTCAGGACAAGGTCGCCGAGCAGGCGGCGGATTTCCGTGGTCTGCTGGATCGGCAGGACATCTGGCTCTATGTCATCGACCCCGAGACCTGCGAATTGAAGTTCATAAACGAAAAGGTGCGCAGCAGCATCTCCGGCAGCACCAAACTCCCCTGCTATAAGGCCTTCCGAAACCACGACAAGCGCTGCGAGGACTGCCCCGCCGTGGACATCCTCCAAACCCAAAAAGCCTCTGCCGTCATCAGCGACAGTTGCTTCGGAACGCGCGTCCGGGCCAGCGCTTCCAGGATCCGCTGGAACGGCGAGCCGGCGTGTCTGCTTTTCTGCCACGAGTTGGAGGGCTGACCCACCCGCCCCACACAACGCAAAGATCCGCTTCGGGATCGCCGCAAAATTGCGGCGATCCTTTCTTTTGCGCGCAGCCATCTTCCTTTCCCGTGTGTGCCGCTTTCTGCCGCTCATATTTTTGCCGCCGGTGGAAATACTACGGAAAATTCCATCAAGCGAGGTGGTTTCTGTGAATGAAAAGCGCATCGGACGGCGCACCATCGCCCTCTCCCATCCCCCCTCCGTGATCTCCTTCGCCAACATCGGCGGCAAGCAGGAAAAGGAGGGCCCTCTGGGCAAATACTTTGACGAGACCGGCGAGGACTCCTTCTTCGGCGAAAAGACCTGGGAGAAGGCGGAGTCCGCGATGCAGAAAAAAGCGCTGCAACGGGCGCTGGACAAGGCGCGGCTCAAACCCAAAGACCTGGACTTTATCTTCGCCGGCGACCTTTTGAACCAGTGCATCGGCTCCGCCTTCGGCCTGCGGGAGTTCAACATCCCCTTCTACGGGCTCTACGGCGCCTGCTCCACGATGGGCGAGTCCCTGTCCCTTGCCGCCCTGCTCATCGACGGCGGCTACGCCCGCCGCTGCGCCGCGATGACCTCCTCCCACTTCTGCACGGCGGAACGGCAGTACCGGATGCCCGTGCCCTACGGCAGCCAGCGCCCCCCCACCGCCCAGTGGACCGCCACCGCCGCCGGCTGCACCATCCTCGACGCCGAGGGGAAGGGGCCCTATATCACCCACGTCACCTGCGGCAAGATCGTGGACCGGGGCATCACCGACGGCAACAATATGGGCGCCGCGATGGCCCCCGCCGCCTACGACACCCTCTCCGCCTTCTTCCGGGACACGGAGACCACCCCCGCGGACTACGATCTGGTCCTCACCGGCGATCTGGGGGAACTGGGCCACGCCATCGTGCGGGATTTCTTTGAAAAGGACGGCGTCACCCTGGGCGACAACTTTCAGGACTGCGGGCTGCTGCTCTACGACCGGAAAAAGCAGGATATGCACGCCGGCGCTTCCGGCTGCGGCTGCTCGGCCTCGGTGCTCAACGGGTATCTTCTGGGCGGGATGCTGGAAGGCAGGTGGAAGCGCATCCTCTTTGCCCCCACCGGCGCCCTGCTCTCCCCCACGTCCAGTTTTCAGGGCGAGAGCATCCCCGGCATCTGCCACGCCGTGTGCATCTGCGCGACAAAATAGGAGGTCAATATGGACTATCTCAACGCCTTTCTCTGCGGCGGCATCCTCTGCGCCGTGGGACAGATCCTCATCGACAAGACCCGCCTGACCCCCGCCCGCATCCTCACGGGCTACGTGGTGGCGGGCGTGCTGCTCAGCGCCCTGGGGCTGTATCAGTCCATCGCCGACTGGGGCGGCGCCGGCGCCACCGTGCCCCTGACCGGCTTCGGCCACGCGCTGGCAAAGGGCGTGGAAAAGGCCGTGGCGGAAAAGGGCTGGCTGGGCGTGCTCACCGGCGGCCTCACCGCCACCGCCGGCGGCATCACCGCCGCCGTGGTCTTCGGCGTGGTGATGGCGCTGCTGTTCAAGGCCGGCGAAAAGCGCTGACGCCCCGCCGCCCCCTCTGCGGGCTTTCTTCCCACAAACTTGCACCGGCGTTCTGTTGCCCCACTTCCGTACACGCTGCTGCTATAAAATTGCACCGGCACGCCCCGCCGCCCCCCTCCCGCGGGCTTTCTTCCCACAAAAGCGCGCCTGCACTCCCCCGCTGCCCCACTTTTGCGCGCTTTGCACCCACTTCCCACATCCATTCCGCCGCACACCCCCGCTCCTCCCGGAGCGGGGGTGCTTTCGGCTGTCGGTCTTGACAGGTCTTTTGGGGGAGCGTTTGGGGGTTTCTTTTTTTACGGAATTGTCATTGTTTTGTTCTTCTTTTTCGTCGAATTCTCTGGTATAATGATGGCAGTTTACAATGGCTCCGGGCGCCTCACCGCCCGAATCTCCCACAGAAAGGAACGTTTTTTATGCGACGCATCACCAGTTTGCTTCTCTGCCTGATCCTGATCTTCTCCCTGTCCGCCTGCGGCAAAGACGATCAGCCCACCCCCGACGAAACGCCCTCCACCGGCACGGAGGAGCCCACGACGCCCACCGCCCCCGGCGAGCCCTCCGCCCCCGAACAGGGCGGCGAGCAGCAGCCCTCTATGCCTGAGGAGCCGGTGGTCACCCCCACCCCCGGCGCAGAGCCCTATGAGATCCTCGATCCCACGGTGATGCCCGAGGGCGGCGAACGGGACGGCGTGAAGTACGTGTCCTACCGCGGCGTGGTGGAGCATCTGTTCTTCCACCCCGTCATCGCCTATCCCGAGCAGGCCTTCGACGGCGACAATATGGCCAACGGCTACGATGACTGGATGGTCACCGTGGACGAGTACAACAAGATCCTCAACAGCGTGTACGAAAAGGGCTACATCCTGGTGGACATCGCCGACTGTTGGAGCGAGACCACCGACGAGGCCGGCAACCCCAAAATGGTGAAGAACACCCTCTACCTGCCCGAGGGCAAGAAGCCCCTCATCATCTCCTACGACGATGTGAACTACAACTACTACACCCTGGGCGACGGCTTTACATACAAACTGATCTTCGGCGAGGACGGCAAACTGTGGTCCTGGGGTCTGGACCCCGCCGGCAAGGAAGTGGTCAGCCGCGATCTGGACGCCATCACCATTCTGGACAAGTTCGTGGAGGAACATCCGGACTTCTCCCCCTTCGGCGCCAAGGGCTGTCTGAGCATCACCGGCTATGAGGGCATCCTGGGCTACCGCACCCACACCGACAAAGAGGGCTGGACGGACGCCAAGGAGGCCAACCGCCAGAAGGAGATCGAAAAGGTCAAGCCCATCGTGGCGGAACTCAAACGCACCGGCTGGACCTTCGGCAGCCACACCTTCGGCCACATCCGCCTGAACACCTCCTCCATCGAGGCCGTGCAGGCCGATATGACCCGCTGGCTGGACGAGGTCGGCTCTCTGGTGGGCGACGTTTCCGTGCTGTTCTATCCCTTCGGCGGCCGTCTGGACGGCGACGATGTGAACCAGTCCGGCCCCGCGATGCAGTGGATGATCGAACAGGGCTTCCGCATCTTCTGCTCCGTGGGCGTGGAGTCCTACTCCAAGATCAAGAAGGACGCCGTCGCCGTGATCTGTGACCGTCTGCATCCCGACGGCACTACCCTGCGCACCAACAGCGGCCGCAACCGCTATATGAAGTTCTACGACGCCAAGGACATCATCGATCTGGACGTCCGTCCCCAGCGCGAAGTGGGCTGGCTCAAGCCCGCCGAACCCGCAAAGCCCGCTGAACCCGCGAAGCCTGTGGAGCCTGTCGCTCCCGTTGTGCCTGAAACGCCTGTGGCGCCCGTCACCCCCGAAGTTCCCGAGACCCCCGCGGTGAACGTCCCCGAGACTCCTGTGACGCCCGAGACCCCCGCGGCACCTGAGACCCCCGCGGCACCTGAAACTCCCGCCGAAGGCGGCGCAGCGGAAGCCCCCGCACCCGGCGCCGACGAGCCCGTCCCGGTGCCCC
>SVKT01000097.1 GCA_015068335.1 Oscillospiraceae bacterium
ACTGTATGAGCCCTGCGTCCTAAAATTGCACCCGTGTGCATAGAGTTTTTCCGGTGATGTTATGAAACGACAATGGAGATGCGTCTGTCTGCTCCTGTGCGCCGTGCTGGTCTGGTTTCTGGCGGATGCCCAGGGCGTCCGCGCCGCCGCCGGTGACGGTCTGCGCCTGTGCGCCCGCTCGGTGATCCCCGCGCTGTTTCCCTTTTTGGTGGTGACCCGGCTGCTGCTGTCCCTGGGCTTCGGGCAGTGGCTGTCCCCCTGCCTTTCCGGACTGATGACGCCGCTGTTCCGCCTGCCGGGAACCGCCGGCTCCGCGCTGGTGCTGGGGCTGGTGGGCGGCTATCCCATCGGCGCGTCCACGGCCGGGGCGCTGTATCGGCAGGGGCTCCTGACCCGAAACGAGGCGGAGCGGCTGCTGACCTTCTGCAACAACTCCAATCCGGTGTTCCTCATCAGCGTGCTGGGGGCGGGGGTCTTCGGCAGCGTGCGCACGGGGGTGTGGCTGTGGCTGCTCCACCTCCTCTCCGCCCTGCTGACCGGTCTGCTGCTGCGGGGCAGAGGGGCGAAACACCCCCGCCGTCCGCCGCCTTCCCTTCCCGCCGAACCGCCCGCTGCCTTCTCCTCCGCCTTTGTAGGCGCCGTCCGGGGCGCGGCGGAGGGGATGCTCTCCATCTGCGCTTTCGTGGTGCTGTTCTACGTGCTGGTCTCCCCCGTCCGGGGGCTGGGCGGCGTCCTTGCGCCGCTGGCGGCGGGGGCTGTGGAACTGTTTTCTATGACGCCGCTGCTCACGCCGGACCGCTTCGGCTTCGTCCTCGCCGCCGCGATGAGCGGCTGGGGCGGGCTGTCCGTGCTGTGCCAGACGGCGGCGGCATTGGAGGGCAGCGGCCTGCCGCTGCGCCCCTGCGTGCTGGGAAAACTGGTGCAGGGGCTGCTCTCCGCCGCGCTGGCGCTGGCCCTCTCCGGCTATGCGCTGCCGTAAAAAAACCACCCTCTGCCAGCGGCAGAGGGTGTTCTTCGTTATTCCATCGCCTTGACGGCCTTGACGATGCGGCTGGTGCCAAGCCGGGACGCGCCCAGATCCAAAAAGTCCTCGGCGTCCTGCAAGGTGGCGATGCCGCCTGCCGCCTTGATCTTCACATTCGGGCCAACGTGCTTTGCAAACAGGGCCACGTCCTCCCGGGTGGCGCCGCCTCCGCCGAAGCCGGTGGAGGTCTTGATGTACTCCGCCCCGGAGGCGGTGACGATCTCGCACAGTTTGATCTTCTCCTCGTCCGTCAGCAGGCAGCACTCGATGATGACTTTCAGCAGTTTGCCCTTGCAGGCGGCCTTGATGGCGCGGATCTCCGAGAGCAGGTCGTCCCACTTTTGATCCTTGACCCAGCCGATGTTGATGACCATATCCACCTCGTCGGCGCCGTTGTCCACGGCGTCCGCGGCCATAAAGCACTTGGCGGCGGTGGTGTCGTAGCCGTTGGGGAAGCCGATGACCGTGCAGATGGGCAGTTTGCCCTCCACATACGCCGCCGAGCGCGCCACAAAACTGGCGGGGATGCACACGCTGGCGCAGCCGTACTTCATACCGTCGTCGCAGATCGCCCGGATCTCCTCCCAGGTGGCGCTTTGCGCCAGCAGGGTGTGATCACAGGCTGCCAGAATCGTTTTTACTTCCATAACCGCTCTCCTTATCAGTCGTTTTCCCCATTTTAGCAGGTTTCTTCCGCCCCGTCCAGCCCTTGTGCGGCGCGTTCCGCCGTGTTACAATGAAGAAAATCCATCACCGGAGGCCGGATATGAAAAAACAACTGCCCGCTCTGCTCCTCGCCCTGCTCCTCTCCCTCACGCTTCTGCCCACCTCTGCCGCCGCGCTGGAAGGCGAAGCCCGGCGCAGCGCCGACACGCTCTTCGCCCTGGGACTGATCTACGGCGACGGCGACGACTACACCACCTCCGCCCCCTTTACCCGGGCGCAGGCCGCCGTTTCGCTGGTGGCGCTGGCCGGTGCAAGACAGGCCGCCGCCGCAGCGTCCGCCCTCCCTCCCGCCTTTGCGGACACGCCCCTGTGGGCCGCCGGGGAGATCGGCTATGCCGCGCAGCAGGGCTGGCTGGGCAAGACCGGGGGGCTCTTCCGCCCCTACGACACCGCCACGGCGGACGAATGGTTTGCGATGCTGCTGCGGATGCTGGGCTATAACGACGACGCCGGCGACTTTGCCGCAGACGAGGCCGCACTCTTCGCCCGGCACATCGGTCTGGCCGCCCGCAACTACACCGACGCCCTGACCCTGGGCGACGCCTTTGAGTCGATGCGGGATGCGCTGACCTTCTCCCCCAAGGGCACGGACACCTCCCTCCTCCGCCGCCTGACGGAGCAGGGCGCCTGCTCTGCCGCCGCCGCAGCGCCGCTGCTGGCGCCGAGCCTCACCGCCCGTCAGGCCGCCGACCGGCATATGGCCGCGATGGCACAGTTGGTCCTCTACAACGAGCAGGACGCCGAATCCATCATCGTCAACTCCACCGCCTTTTTCATCACCGCAGACGGACTGGCCGTGACCAACCACCACTCCATCTGCGAGCATCCCCAGGGGACGGCCACCCTCATCACCGGAGAAACCTACCCCATCGAGCGGGTCATCTACGCTGACAAAGGCGCGGACCTTGCCGTTATCCGCATTTCCCGCACCTCCGTGGACGGCAAGACCACCTCCGCCTTCGCCACGCTGACGATGGCAGGCACCGCCGAGATCCGCGCCGGCGACGTGGTCTACGCCCTGAGCAATCCGCTGGGGCTGGGTCTGGCGGTGAGCGACGGCATCATCAACCACACCGCCGGAACGGCGGCCGGCTACTCCGGGCCCTGCATCGTGAATTCCGCCAACATCTCCCAGGGCAGCAGCGGGGGCGCGCTGCTCAACGAGTACGGCCACGCCATCGGCGTCACCTCCGGCGCCTATACGGACGGAAACGATATGTTCCTCGCCGCCCCCGTGGACACCCTGATGCACATCGACCTGACCGCCGAGGGCGTGTCGCTGGAAGAATTCTTCCGGGCGGGGCATCCCGACCCTGACCCCGCTCAGCCCTGACACAGCGCCAAACGACCGGCAAAAAAGGACGTCCCAGCCGGGCAATTACTGTTGAAGCGTATATCGACTTGTGATAAACTAATTACATATCTAGGATAACAAATACCAAGTTGGAGGTTCATAAACAGTGGGGCTGTTTAACAAAGTTACTCCCGAAATCAAAAGTGCAAAACTTCTTGGGGTTCGGGAAGCACACGAAACTATGATTTTTACAACAGTGAATTTCACAATGTATAGTTTTTGGGTAGAATACACGAATGGAGCAACAGAAGTAGTGGAGTGTTCCCCTTCTAATCCTAATGACAAGAACCATAAGGAAAGGAAACTATTTGAAAAGTTGATGGCCGTTACAAATGCTACTGGAAAAAGCACGACAGACAAGGCAGCATCTGCTTCTGATGCATCAATATTGGATGAATTGCAAAAGTTAAACGAATTACATACCGCAGGAATTATTCCCGACGAACTGTTTAATAAGAAAAAATCTGTGTTGGTTGAACAGTTAGCCATATCATCGCAAAGTGATGATATGGCAACACCTAACTTAACGATAGTCCGTGCCAACAAGCGTCCTTTAGGCGAAGGGAAAACATCTACTTTTCTTGATGGTATAGAATTAGATGCTAATGTAGACGACTCTATTTCCTGCGATTTGGATATTGGTGAACATTCGATATGTTTTAAGCGCGCAGCCGTTTCTAGTAAAAAAGTCAGGTTTTCTGTTGTAAATGGGAAGAAATATAAGGTAATTGCGAACCCTAAAGTTTTCAGCATAGAAGTTCAGGTAGTAGAGGAATAATTAGCAAGGGTTATGTAGAACTTGAGTTTCCAAAATATGGCGATAATATAGCGAATTTGCTTTTGAAAGTCAAAGGAAAAACGTCTGCTTCTATGCAGATTTGAAAAAAAGAGCCCCCTATGTTTCGGTGATTGAAACATAGGGGGCTCCCTTTTCGTTCTTAACTTAACAGATTTTTTAAGTTACTGACATTGCCCAGCCGGGACGTCCTTTTCTCGTTCAATGCTGTAAAATGAACTGTTCCAGTTCCTCCGGCGTCTGCACCACCGCCACGGCGCCGGCCGCTGCCAGTTCCCCCGGCTCGGCATAGCCGAAAAACTCCACGCCCACGCAGTCCACGCCGCACTCCGCCGCGCCCAGCACGTCGTACTTGCGGTCGCCCACCATCAGGATGGCCGGCTTGTCCGCCTCCGTCAGGTGCAGGCGCGCCATCGTTTCCCGCAGGACGTCCGCCTTTTTCCAGTCCTTTCCGGGGGCGCTGCCGGTAATGGCGTCCATATAGGAGGCGAAGCCGAACCGCTCGCAGATGGGGATGCACTGCGCCTCCGGCTTGGAGGACGCCAGCGCCAGCACGCAGCCCCGCGCTTTCAGCCGCTCGCACACCTCCGTCATCCCCGGGGCGGCGGCGTTTTCAAACTTGCCGACGGTGTTATACCGCTCCCGGAACCACTCCACCGCCTGCTCCGCCTCCGCCGCCGTGAAGCCGCAACGGGCCATAAAACTCTCGTGCAGCGGCGGGCCGATGAATTGCAGCAGCACGTTCTCCGCTGGAATGGGGCGCCCCATTTTTTCCAGCGCATACTTCACGCAGTTCAGGATGCCCTCCTTGGAGTCGGTCAGGGTGCCGTCCAGATCAAAGAAAAGATAGCGATACATAGGTCACCTCTTGGGTTTGGGATCGCGGCCGCTGGCCGCCGTTACCGGATCTCGTTGAGGATGCGCTTCATCAGTTCCACCCGCTTGAAGGGCGTCATCAGGTAGAAGCCGTCCACATAGGGCTCGATCTCCCTTGCGATGGCGGCGGAGATCTTCACCGCCAGCGCCTCCGCTTCGTCCCGCTCTTTGCCCTCGTACAGGGCCACGATCTCGTCGCACACGCGCATACCGGAGATCTCGTTGTTGAGGAACAGGGCGTTGCGGTGGCTGACCACCGGGAAGATACCGCCCAGAATGGCGCCCCGCAGTTCCTGCCGCGCCAGTTTCAGGTTTTCCAGCGCCTGCGCCGAAAGCACCGGCTGGGTCAGGAAGCCCGTGACGCCGTTTTCCTCCTTCTCCTTTGCGATCTTCAACTGCATCGCAAAGTTTTTCGCATTCAGGTTCAACGCGCCGAAAATGCGGAAGGGCGAGGTCAACTGTTCGTTCAGGTCGCTGACGTAGCGGGCCAGTTTGCGGGAGTTGAAGTTGAACACCGTCTTGACCTCATCCCGCTGCTCCGTGGGGATGGGGTCGCCGGTGACCAGCAGCACGTTGTGGACGCCCTCGATGGAAAGACCCAGCAGCAGCGCCTTGGTGGCGTTGAGATTGCGGTCGCGGCAGGTCATATGGGGCAGCGGCTCGATGCCCAGTTCCCGCTTGACCTTGCAGGCCAGCAAACTGCTGTCCGCCCGGGGACGGCCCACCGGGCAGTCCGCGATGGTGACGGCGTCCGCACCCGCGTCCCGCAGGGCCTGCACGCCGTCGAGGAAGAAGCCGATGTCGTCATCGGCGGGTGGGTCCAGTTCCACGGCGATGACCCGCTTGCCCGCGTCCAGTTTTTCCGCCAGCGTGTTGCGCCGGGGCTGTTTTTCCCGCGCGGGACTCTCCTGCCGGGGCCGGCGCGGCTCTGCCGCACCCTTTTCCAGCGCGGCCGCAGCACAGGCAATATGCGCCGGCGTGGTG
>SVKT01000098.1 GCA_015068335.1 Oscillospiraceae bacterium
GATCTGCTGGGCCTGCTGGTTGGCCTTGCGGGAAGCCTCCACATACAGGTTATCCTTGAGCATGGCCTCGAACTGTACGCCCAGCAGGCGGCCCTTGGCCAGCATAGCGCCCCGCTGCTTCATGTGCCAGCGGAAGTGGTCGTTGGGGGCGTTCATAATCAGTGCTTCGCCGAACAGGGCGCCGTTTTTGGTGCCGCCGATGTAGAAGGCGTCGGTCAGGGCGGCAAGGTCGGCCAGCGTCAGGTCGTTTTCGGGGGAGGTGAGTGCGGAACCCAGGCGGGCACCGTCCAGGAACAGGAAGAGGCCGTGCTTGTCGCAGCATTTGCGCAAGGCGGTCAACTCCGCCTTGGTGTAGATGGTGCCGATTTCCGTGGTATCGGAAATGTAGACCAGACGGGGGAGGACCATATGCTCGCTGCTGTGCCCATTCACCACGGCTTCCACCAGCGCCGGCGTCAACTTGCCGTCGGGGGCGTAGGCGGTGCAGACCTTGTGCCCGGTGGCCTCGATGGCACCGGTCTCGTGGACGTTGACGTGGCCGGTGTGGGCGGCGATGACCGCCTCATAGGGGCGCAGCAGGGATTCGATGACGATGAGGTTGGTCTGGGTGCCGCCTACCAGAAAATGAACATCGGCGTTGGGAGCGCTGCACAGGCGGCGGATGGTGGCCCGGGCGGTGTCGCAGCGGGGATCCATACCGTAGCCCACGGTCTGTTCCAGATTGGTGTCAGTCAGCGCTTGCAGTACGTTTGGATGGACGCCTTCACTATAATCATTTCGGAAACTATACATAGCGGATTACCTGCTTTCTGAAAAGATTTACACGTATTTATGTTGAAATCATACCGTACTTCCTGTATAAAAGCAAGTAAGAGCGTAATTTTGACCGAAGCAGGAAATATCTTTTTGCGGTGGGAACTTTTTTGCAGGAACTGCCGTCATAATACCGGAATCGATGAGGAAAACTGATTCGAAACTCCGGGATTCCGCGGTGAGCGGCCGAGCCGATTCGACTGTTTTAGCGGAATCGCAATATAAAAAACCACATCCGCCCGACCGGTGGTCATTGTTTGGACGAGGGGAGTTAATTTCGTTTGATTTTCAGTAGTTTGACATTTTTGTTTGCCTATCTGCCGCTGACGCTGCTGCTGTATTTTGCGGCGCCGCTGCGCTGGCGTAATTTCATACTTCTTGTGGTCAGCCTGTTTTTCTACGGCTGGGGCGAGCCGGTGTACATCACCATTATGTTCGCGTCCATCCTGATCGACTATACCCACGGCTGGCTGGTGGAAAAGTATCGCCACAGAGATAAACTGGCCCGCTATTTTGTGGCGCAGTCGGTGGTATTCAATCTGCTGCTTCTGGGCTTTTTCAAATATATCGATTTCTTTGCGGATAACCTGTTCCTGCTCACCGGAATTGAACTGCCTATGAGCGCCACGCTTCTTGGGATTACGATCCCGCTGCGGAATATTCCGCTGCCCATCGGCATCTCCTTCTTTACCTTCCAGACGATGAGTTACACCATTGATGTGTACCGTCAGGATGCGCCGATGCAGAAGAACATCATCAACTTCGGCGCCTTTGTTACGATGTTCCCGCAGTTGATCGCCGGACCCATTGTCAAGTATAAGACGGTGGCGGAGGATCTGGATCACCGGGTGAATACCACACAGGACTTCGCCATCGGCGCACGCCGCTTCTGCGTGGGTCTTGCCAAAAAGGTGCTTTTGGCGAACTCCATCGGCGCTCTGTGGGAAACGCAGTTGGCAGCCCAGAATGCCGGTACGATGACCGTGGCCGGCGGCTGGATGGGCCTGCTGGCCTTCGGTGCCCAGATCTATTTTGACTTCTCCGGTTATTCTGATATGGCCATCGGTCTGGGTCGGGCTTTCGGCTTCCGCTTTGACGAAAACTTTGACTATCCGTATACGTCCAAGTCCGTTACGGAGTTCTGGCGCCGCTGGCATATGTCCCTGACCAACTGGTTCCGCGAGTATCTGTATATTCCTCTGGGCGGCAATCGCGGCGGCACGTTCAAGACGCTGCGAAACATCTTCATTGTCTGGTTCTGCACCGGTTTCTGGCACGGTGCCAACTGGAACTTCATCATTTGGGGACTGTATTTCTTTGTCTGGCTGATGATCGAGAAGTACGCTTTGAAGAACGTGCTGAAAAAGACGCCCGCCGCCGTCAAGCATCTGTATACCCTGATCGTGGTCTTTGTGGGCTGGGGCTTCTTCGCGATGGACAACCTGAGCGTTTGCTTCGGCTATCTTAGCGCCTGCTTCGGTAAGGCGCAGTTGTGGAGCGCCGTAGACGGCTATTATCTGCGCAGTTACGCCATTACGCTCATCGCGGTGGTCATCGCATCCACAAAGGTTGGAAAGAACCTCTGGAACCGCCTGTCGGACAAGACCCAGAAGGTCCTTTCTCCCGTGCTGATGGCGCTGGCGCTGCTGGTTTGCACCGCCTATCTGGTAGACGGAAGTTACAATCCGTTCCTGTATTTCCGGTTCTGAAAGGAGGGAAACGATATGACAAAAGCATACAGCCGTTTCCTGGCGGCGTTTTTCTGCGTCTTTCTTGGGGCCTTGTTGGTGTGGCACGTGGTGCTGCCGGACAGGGAAAAGTCCCAAACGGAAAACCGCTTGCTCTCCCAGTTGCCGGAGTTTTCCTGGGAAGCCCTGAAAGACGGAAGTTATACCGAGGGCATCGAGTCCTATTTTGCGGATCAGTTTCCCCTGCGTGATGCCTGGACGGGAATGAAGGCCCGGGTGGAACAGTTGCTGGGCAAGCGCGAGTTCAACGACATCTATCTTGCCGGCGACACGTTGATTTCCAAAGTGGAGAAGCCCAATGCCGAACTGCTGGATAAAAACCTCTCCTATATCGACCGACTGGCAGAGAAACTTCCTGCGAATCTCTATCTGGGCCTGATCCCCTCTGCGGCGGAGATCTGGAAGGACAAACTGCCCGCCGGGGCCGACTCCTGGGATCAGGGCGCATTTCTGGAAGATTTGACGGTAAGCGATAAGATTTCCCAGATCGATGTCAGCGCTGCGCTGAAAGAGCACGCCGGGGAGCAGATCTATTACCGCACCGACCACCATTGGACGACACTGGGGGCGTTCTACGGTGCCAATGCGTTGCTGGAAGCCCTGGGTAGAGAGCCGTTAAAGGAAAGTGACTTTACACCAGAAATTGCCGCGGATGACTTCAACGGCACCCTGTATTCCCAGTCCGGCATCCATTGGCTGCAATCGGACACCATTGAATTCTGGGTGAAGGAGGAGGGACTGACCCTTTCCTCCTGGCTGACCGGTAAGGAAGCCATCGCTCCCCTGTATGACCGCTCCTATCTGGAAGTCAAGGACAAGTATTCTGCGTTCCTGGGTGGCAACCAGCCCCTGTGCGTCATTAAAAACGAGGCTTTGAGCGAAGATGCAGGCAAGATCCTGTTAATTCGCGACTCCTATTCCGATGCCCTGGCGCCCTTCCTGGCGCAGCGGTATGCGGAAGTCCATCTGTTCGACCTGCGTTATAACCGGACGCCTGTCTCTGCCTATGCTGCGGAAAACGGCATCGACGATGTGGTGGTTCTGTACAGCATCCAAAACTTCATTTCCGACAACAATCTGTTCCTGCTGACGCAGTGATCGATAAGAAAAGCGCCTCCGTCAGGAGGCGCTTTTCTTTGCTTTAATACACGATGTCAAGGGAGTGTGTTTTTGCGGTCAGGTCTACGGTGAAGCGGCAGATACCGGAGGTAGGCTGGTTCTGATAACGGGTCATTCTGGACAGGGCGATCTCGTAGACAAAGGTATTGTCTTTGAAATACTGGTTGTCCGGAAGGAGCGTGACCATTCCGCCATCCATAGGCAGTTCGAGACTGGCTTCGGTGCCGTCAGAGAACTGGATATGCATACCGTAACTTGTGCGAGGAACACCCCAAAAGCGCCCTACGTATACCACATTGCCGTTTCCGTCCTCCCAGTATTCGCCGGTGGAAACAAGGGCGCCATATACAGGATCCGGTTCCGTCTTCTGGACCCATTCGATCAACTGCTCATAGGTGAGGGGACTGTCGGACAGAGCAAGGGGAGCGTCGTGATACTCATAGGCATCGTTGGGATCTGCGCTCTGCGCGGGGGCGGGGGTGAAGCTGCGGGTCAGGGTATCGGTGTTCATATTGACCACATAGCGCCACGTACCGGCTTCTGACATCAGGACGCCGGTGTTGACGCTTACCACGCGGTTAGGGATCACGGCTTCATAGGTGAAGGTGTTGGCGGTAGTGTCCAGATGATACCGTGAAACGGCGGCGTACTGATGGGCAGAATCGGCAAAGGGAAGCGGCATCTGACAGTATTTGCCGCTGCGGGTCACAGCGAAGATGAAGTTGGAATTTCCTTTGCGGTAGATCAGGAAGGAGCGGCTTCCGGCGTCGATCTCCTCCTGCAATTCCCAGCCCACAAGGTAGTTCTGCACATACGTGCGGGAAGAGGATTCGGAACCGGTGGCGGTATAGTACTGCGGCTCTGCCGGCCAGATTTCTGTTCCGGGGGCTACGGGATCTTTTGTCACCGGAGTATCCGGCACATCGGGCGTTTCCGGGATTTCCGGCTCAGAGGAAATGGACATCGAAACAGTTTTGCCGGCAAGGTCCACACGATACTTGCAGATCCCGTCGAATGCCTGAATGGTGTAAACCAGGGTCCCGTTTTCGGCATCGGTCACTGTGGTGGGCAGAACATACGCTCCATCTGTATTCAAAGGCAGAGGAAGTTTTCCCAGAGCCCCATCCCGGAAGAGAATGTATGCGGTGGCTTCCGAAACCCAGCCGGTATCGTACTGCGCGGGTTTCATAGACTCGCCGAGGAGAATGGCGCAATCGTCGAATTCCAGCACTTTCTGCTTGATGAACGGAGGATTTGTACTGTCAATATTCCCCAGCATATGAAGTTGTGTTTCGTAGGTGCGCTCGAACATACCGTGCAGCGGCGTGTCCCAGGAGATGGGCTGTGCGGTAAATGGCGTGTTGGTGGGAGCGGGTTTCGATTGGTGGAGAGGACTGAAATGCTCTTTGGCGATGGCATTGCATTGGGCGATCAGGCTGTTTTCGGTCTGGATTATGATTTCATCTGAAATACCTTTGCTTTGCAGTTCGACCCAATCGTTAAACGAAACGACTGCATACTGATCTCCCTGCCATTCCAAAACAGCCTCCATTGAATGGGGGTATTCTGCGATTTGCACACCTGCTGCGTTGTAGGCTTGATAACAAAGCAGACCGTATACGGTTGTTGTGTTCTGGGTTTCCTCGGAATGCAGAATTTTGTGCGTCTCAATGATATAGTCGGCTTTGATCTCGTAGTCGGATTGGAAATAGTCAAGAATCGCCTGATGGAGTGCGGATTCCAGCAACGCCTCCTTTTTCGCCGCCTGAACATCCGGTGTATCGGACGGCAGGAAGCGCTGCACCAGTGCCCCGCCCTCCGGCGTCAGTACGGCAGAGGAAAGCAGCACTCTTGCTGCGGGGTCGATTCCGTCCTCTGGTGTTGATTCCGTGAGGATGTTCCAGACAAAATCCTGCTGTTCCGGTTTTCCCCGGATCTGACTTGCGATAGACTCCCTGACATATGCATAATCTTCAGGATGAAGCATTCCCCGGAACGTATACCCCGTCAGCTTTTTAAAATCTTCCAGATCATCACATCCGAAGATATCCGTGACCGCTTTGTT
>SVKT01000099.1 GCA_015068335.1 Oscillospiraceae bacterium
GACGAGAATGTTCATCGAATGCTTCCTTTCCTGAAAGGATAGCACCAGTATACGCCTTTTCCCGCCGCGGGGCAAGTTATTCCACGTCCTGCCCGTGGGGATGCCGGTGGGCTCGCAAATCGCTTTGGGCGGGGCCGTCCAGCAGGTGGCCGTCGACGTCGAAGCGGGAACCGTGGCAGGGACAGTCCCAGGTTTTTTCGTCCGGATTCCACTCCAACTGGCAGCCCAGATGGGGACATTTCAGGGAAACGATGTGGAGAAGTCCGTCCTCCGAGCGGTAGGCGCCCACTTTTTTGCCGTCCATCGTCACCACGCCGCCGCGTCCCGCCGGAAGATCCTCCACAGGGATGCGTCCGGGCGCGAGAAGGCGCCGGGTAAGCCCCTTTGCCGAGCAGAGGGCGTCCTCGGAGAGTTGCTTGGCCGAAGCGCGAAGGTGGAAGCGTTGGGGAGAAAAAATAGCGCAGTCCGGGGAAGTGTCCCGCCCGGCGGCCAGGTCACTCAAAATTTCCGCAGCCAGGACGGCGTTGCTCATCCCCCATTTCCGGAAGCCGGTGGCTGCCAGATAGTCCGGGTGTGCGGCGGAAAAGCGGCCGATGCAGGGCAGACCGTCCATCGGCATACAGTCCTGCGCCGACCAGCGGGCGGCGATGTTTGCCCGGGGCCAGAACCGTCGGGCGGCCTGTTCCAGCGCAGCATAGCGGGCGCCGCTGCGGTTTTCGCCCGTCCGGTGTCCGCCGCCGCCCAGCAGAAGACAGCGGCCATAGGGCCGAAAGGACAGGCCGTCCTCCTCCACGCCCAGATAGCAGTCGTTCATCGGTGCGGCGCCTTCCAGCGCCAGCACATAACTGCGCTCCTGATGCTGCCGGAGGAAGAAAAAACCGGGCACGTTGAGGAAGGGGAAGTGGCAGGCAAAGATGAGTTTCCCCGCCGTGACGCTGCCCCGGGCGGTGGATACCGTGTGGCCGCGCACACGCAGAACGCGGCTGTGTTCATAGATGGTCAGCCCGTCGCTCAATGCGCGCAGCAGTTTCAGGGGATGGAAGCAGGCCTGCTTGCGCAGTCCCAGCGCGGTGGCGGCAAAGGGAAGTTCTGTGTCCGTGGTGAGAAACACATCCATCCCCAGACGGCGGCAGAGGGCATATTCCGTTTCCAGAGCCGCCGGGGCGCCGGTGGTATACAGGAAGGTGGTGCAGTCGGTGAAGTCGCAGTCCATACCCCACTCCCAGACCAGGCGGCGCAGCCGTTCCACGGCGGCGAGTTGACTCCGGGCATATCGCTGCGCCGTTTCCAGTCCCAGCGTTTTCTCCAATTTCTGATAGTGCAGAGCGTGCTGGGCCGTCAGTTTGGCGGTGGTTTTGCCGGACTGCCCGCCGCCGATGCGATCCGCTTCCAGAATCACCGTTTCCAGCCCGGCCCGCCGCAGGGCGTTTGCGGTCAAAAGACCGGTGAGTCCGCCGCCGATGATGACGGCATCGGCGCGCAGATGTGCGTTCAGCGCGGGAAATTCAGGGAGCGTGACGTCCTTCGTCCAAATAGAGTTCACAGCAGTTCGCCTCCTTTTTGGGGTAGTATGTCCCGTTTCCCCGGTTTGACAGGCAGGACGCCATCTGCTATCATAAATCGTGAAAGTGAGGGAGCCTTTGATGGAGAATTTTGACTTTCTGGATATGAATTTTTTTACCCGCGCGTCGGTGTTTCCGGGCAGCGTGGGGACGTTTCGTTACCGGTTTCAGCGCACCGGCTGGCTGAATAAGCCGGAGTCCACGATCCAGGTCTGGGTCTACGAAAACACCAGTTTTGAACTGGCACAGGACATCGAGACCGAGACCTTCCCCTGGACGGAGGAGGGCGTGGAGTCCATCAAGGCGTGGCTGCGGCAGAAAATGGCGGAGCGGGGCGCCGAGCGCTACCGCATTCCGTACAGCGCGCCCGAAGCGAAATAAATGTACTGGAACGACCTCAACAGCCAGTTGAAGGCCCGCTACGGTGCCAAGGTCTATAAACTGGCGTTGTCCTCCGGGTGCAGTTGCCCCAACCGGGACGGCACGCTGGACACCCGCGGCTGCATCTTCTGCGACGGCGCCGGCGCTTTTGCGGAGGTGGGGGAGATCGCCGACCAGTATGCCGCTGCCAAGCGCCGCGTGGCGGACAAGGCGGGGGAGGGGGCGAGGTACATCGCCTATTTCCAGTCCTTCACCAACACCTACGCCGGCGCGGAGCGGCTGCGGGCGCTCTATATCGCCGCGATGGAACCGGAGGATGTGGTGGCGCTGTCCGTTGCCACCCGGCCGGACTGCCTGCCGCCGGAGATCCTGGAATTGCTGGCGGAGTTGAACCGGCAAAAGCCGGTTTGGGTGGAACTGGGCTTGCAGACCATCCATCCCGCCACGGCGGAGTATATCCGCCGCGGCTACGACCTGCCGGTATACGAGCGGGCTGTGCGGGAATTGAAGCAGCGCGGCATCACCGTTGTCACGCACCAGATTTTGGGTTTACCCGGCGAGAGTCGGGAGGATATGCGGCAGACGGCGGCGTATATCGGCCGCTCCGGAGCGGACGGCATCAAGTTCCATCTGCTCCACGTGCTGCGGGGCACCGATCTGGCAGACCGGTGGCAGGCAGGGGAGGTGCCCGTGATGGAGTTGGAGGAGTACATCGCGGCGTTGGAGGACTGCCTGCGGCACATTCCGCGGGAGATGGTGGTGCACCGCCTCACCGGCGACGGTGCCAAGCGGGATCTGCTCGCACCGCTGTGGAGCGGCGACAAGAAGCGGGTGCTCAATGCCATCCACGCCGCCTTTTTGCACCACGATCTGGAACAGGGCAGCGCCCTGCTGTGAGCCGGTATTTTGCAGAAAAATTTCCTGTCATCTTGCAAGTTGCGGATGGGTAGGATATAATTCGGTACGAAAAATAATGAGGAGTTGGTGGACTATGAATTTGAACGTTACAGATTTGCTGGATCTGTCCCATACCCTGGCGGCGGACTATCTCGCCGGCTTTGCATATCCCTGGCAGGCGCTGGACGGCATCAAGGATCTGATCCTGACGCTCGGCCCCAATCTGCCGGAGGAGTATGAGCAGCGCGCGGAGAATGTGTGGGTCCACAAGACCGCCACGGTGGCGCCCACGGCCTATCTGGGCGCGCCCTGCATCATCGGTCCGGAAACGGAAGTGCGCCACTGCGCCTTCATCCGCGGCAGCGCGCTGGTGGGCGCCAAGTGCGTGGTGGGCAACTCCGTGGAACTGAAAAATGTCATCCTGTTCGACAATGTCCAGACCCCCCACTATAACTACGTGGGCGACTCTATTCTGGGCTATAAGAGCCATATGGGCGCCGGTTCCATCACCTCCAATGTGAAGTCCGACAAGACCCTTGTGGTGGTGCGCGACGGTGAGAACCGCATCGAGACCGGCCGCAAGAAGTTCGGCGCCATTCTGGGCGACCACGTGGAAGTGGGCTGCAACAGCGTGCTGAATCCCGGCACCGTTCTGGGCCGCGGCGTCAGCGTCTATCCCACCTCCTGCGTCCGCGGCGCCATTCCCGAGGGCAGCATTTTCAAGGCTCCCGACAATATCGTGACCCGCAAGTGAAAAAGAAGCAGGACGGCGAAAGCCGTCCTGCTTTTCATATGCAAAGCAGCGGGCGTGTCCCGCGTTGCACGTGACAAACGTAATCAGTCCCCCAGCAAATACCGGATCATTCGTTCCGGCGTATCAATAAACTGCTTGGTTATTTTATAGTGTTCCGTTTCCCGGTATCCGACCTTGCGTATTCCCGCCTCGGAGAATTCCAGAATATCCGCATTGGGATATGCCATCAGGATCGGAGAGTGGGTCGCAATAATGAACTGGGAGTTATTCTTTACCAGTTCATCAATAATGATCATCAGAGACATCAGACGCTGTGGTGAAAGCGCGGCTTCCGGTTCGTCAAGGATGTACAATCCGTTGCCCTCAAAGCGGTTCATAGCCAACGCCAGAAAGGATTCGCCGTGGGACTGCTCGTGGAATGACACGCCGCCGTATCGCTGCATTGTACTGTTTTCGTCCAGGTAACTTGCCGTGTTGTAAAAACTTTCTGCCCGGAGAAAAAAGCCGTCTTTTGGGCAAACGAATTTGCTGATGGTAAGGTGATCGCACAGATCTGAATGCGTGTCCTGGGTGGAAAAAAAGAAATCTCTGGATCCACCCTCGCTGTTAAACCCCATAGCAATCGCAATTGCTTCGATCAGTGTTGACTTACCGGTTCCGTTTTCGCCCACGAAAAAGGTAACCGGCTTTTCGATTGGGAGATTATCAGTGCCGCGTAAAAAACGAACGGCGGGAATGTTGAACGGATACCGATCGGTATCACAATCCCTTCGCAATCGAATGCCTTTAATGTAATTCATATACGAGTCCTTTCGTAACAACCACAGAATAGCAGAACTGAATTTGTCTTTTGCAGATCTTTCCTGTATCTTAACACGGCAGGTGTCCAATATTCGGCACAGAAAAAGAGAACCGCAGGCATATGCCTGCGGCGCTTCTGGCGGAGATGGAGAGATTCGAACTCTCGCGCGCTGTTACACGCCTACCGCATTTCGAGTGCGGACCCTTCAACCACTTGGGTACATCTCCATAAAAGTTGTCACGGGACATTATGCCATATTTTCCTCCCGAATGCAAGAGCAAAGCCGCCGGGGCCGCATAAAATAGCAGGGGGGATGTGTATGGTGCGAGTGTATATCTGGGGCGAAGCGAAGCGGTACGCAAACTATCAGCGGGCAATCGAGCGTGAAGGCGGCGCGGTGCGGTTTGGCGGAACACCGGAGGGCTGCGACGCCTTACTGCTGCCCGGGGGCGGCGATCTGGAACCGTGGCGCTACGGACAGGAAAATACTGCGTCAAGGGGGCTGGAACCCGTGCGTGACGCGGCGGAACTGGCATTGCTGGACTGGTTCACCGCCGCAGGGCAGCCCGTTCTGGGGATCTGCCGCGGAATGCAGACCATCAATGTGTATTTCGGCGGAACGCTGTTGCAGGATATTGCGGGGCACACAGCGGCACACGGCATCGACCGCCTGCACCGGGTGCGCACCGCGCCTTCGCCGCTGCGAAGCATTTGCGGAGAGCGCTGCATCGTCAACAGCGCCCACCATCAGGCTGTGGATCGCTTGGGTGCGGGGCTGGACGCGGTGCAGTGGACGGCCGACGGCATCGTGGAGGCTGTCTGCCACCAGACCCTGCCCGTCTGGGGGTTTCAATGGCATCCGGAACGGCTGGATGGAGATCTGGGGCGTCGGGTGTTTGGCCGTTTTCTGGACTTGTGCCGGTGAAAGGGTGTTTTTTCTGAAAAATGCAGATATTCACTTGACAGCAGACCGGTTTCGTGCTATCATAGCAAAGCTGACGACTTCCGTGGAAGGCACACGCAGGTGTAGCACAATGGTCAGGGCACCAGCCTTCCAAGCTGGGGATGCGGGTTCGATTCCCGTCACCTGCTCCATAAATTTGCGCCAGTAGCTCAGCTGGATAGAGCAACTGCCTTCTAAGCAGTAGGCCAGGGGTTCGAGTCCCTTCTGGCGTACCATTTTCCCAGAATGTCAGCAAAGTATTGGACTTGGTGGGTGTAGTTCAATTGGCAGAGCACCGGATTGTGGTTCCGGGCGTTGTGGGTTCGAGTCCCATCACCCACCCCAGACACAGAGGGGATCGGGGTTACCCCGATCCCCTTTGTTCTTTCCACATTGGG
>SVKT01000100.1 GCA_015068335.1 Oscillospiraceae bacterium
GTTCCGCCAGCAGACGGCGGAACATCGGCACGGCGTCGGCGTATTGCAGATCCTCCTTGAAGTGGTGGTCGTCGAAGGCAATGTAATCATAGCCCATACCGTCCAGAATGGAGCGGGCGGTCTCGTAGCCGAGGATGGTGGGATTGCACTTGACGTAGGTGTGCAGGTGCTTTTCACTGATCAGGTAGGAGGCGATGAGCTCGATCTCGTCGGGCGGGCAGCCGTGGAGGGTGGACACGGTGACGGAGCCGGACACCCGGGGAGAGATGGCGTCGATAAAGGCGCTCTCGGCGGGGAAGAATTCTTTCAGGACCTTGATGCATTCTTTGAAGATGGGGGTCTGGGAGGCGTCCGTCATACCGTTGAGGTAGGTGTCGATCTTCTCGCCCTTGATGCCCGCCAGATCATAGCCCACGGACATATTGAACACAAAGCCGTTGGGGTCGCCCAGACCATAGACCTTTGCCATAATCTTGCAGGCGCACCACGCCTTCACGTATTCCTCAAAGGCCTGCTGGACGTAGAGTTCGGTGGACCACTCGCAGTTGTAGCACTCGTCCTCCGCCAGGATGCAGGGGCGGGAGATGCAGGCGGCCAGTTCCGCGCCGTCCATCTTCTGCACGGTTTTCAGTTCAAAGAAGCGGGCGCCGCCAAAGTAGCCGGCGATGATGTTCTGGGCCAACTGGGTGTTGGGGCCGGCGGCGGGGCCGAAGGGGGTCTCGATATACTCACCGAAGATGGGGAGTTTCTTGGCTCCGGCCCGGTAGGGCTTGTGGACGCCGAAGACGGAGCCCTCTTTCTGGTATTCGGTAGTAATCCAGGTCATTAACTCCCGAAACGGGATGGGGATCATCAGTTCAGACATTGTGTTTCCTCCTTACGTTTTCTTCGAGGGGGAGCAGGCTCCCCCCTCGACCACCCCCACCACCAGTGAAATCGTTCACTGGTGAACGCCGCCCAGGGCGGCTGGGTCGTGGTATTTTCGCCACGTACACGCCGCGGCGAAAATGATTTGATGGGTGTGAATTTTCGTGGGGGCAGCGGGTGCGCCCTTCAAAACTTAATAGGTGCAGTGGTTCAGCGTGCCCCAGAACTTTTTGGATACTTCCAGGATCTTCGCGTTGACGGCCTCCTCGTCGATCCCGGTCAGGACGCGGTCACGCATCAGGATCTTGCCGTTCACCATCGTGGTCTGGCATTGGCGGCCCGTCATACCAAAGAGCATATGGCCGTCGATGTTGGCGTCGGAGAAGGGGGTGAAGGGTTTGTAGTCCATCACGATGACATCGGCAGCGGCGCCGGCTTTCAGCACGCCCAACTGGGGGAAGCCGCAGCGCGCGGCCATTTTGGCGTTGTTTTTGAACAGCATATCCGTCACTTCGCACCAGCCCACGTTGGGAAGGCACGCGTTGTGCCGCTGGGAGCAGAGCGCCACCTTGATGGATTCCAGCATATCGTTGGTGTAGGCGTCGGTGCCCAGACCAATCAGGATGCCCCTGGCGTAGAGTTGCAGTACGGGGGAGATGCCCACGGCGTTGCCCATATTGGATTCGGGATTGTTGACGCACATCGTGTCCGTGGCTTTGATGATGTCCATCTCAGCGGTGTTGACGTGGATGCAGTGACCCAGGATGGTCTTTTCCCCCAGAATGCCGTGGTCTTGCAGACGCTGCACGGGGCGGCGGCCGTAATGTTGCAGGGAGTCGTACACGTCGTTCATACCCTCGGACACGTGGATGTGGTAGCCCACCCGGCCGCCGTTGGCGGCGGTCATACGGTCGAAAGTCTTGTCGGAGATGGTGAACAGGGCGTGTCCGCCGAACATCGCTTTGAGCATATCGCTGGGATTCTTCTCGCAGTAGTCGATGAAGTCCTTGTTCTCCTGCACGGACTGGATGGACTTCTCCTCGCCGTCCCGGTCGCTGACCTCGTAGCAGAGGCTGGCGCGGATGCCGAACTCACGGGTGACGTTGGCGATCTCCATCAGGGAGCCGGGAATCTCGCAGAAAGAGGCGTGGTGGTCGAAGATGGTGGTGACGCCCTGCTTGATGCAGTCGATGACCAGCGCCTGTGCGCTGGCACGGGTGGCGGCCAGATCCAGGTTGCGGTCCATATACCACCACTGGCCGTCCAGCACCTCGTAGAAGTTGGTGGCGTTGTAACCCTTGATGGACAGGCCCCGGGCCAGAGCGGAATAGATGTGGGTATGGGCGTTGATGAGGCCGGGCATAATGACGCCGCCCTTTGCGTCCACAAATTCGGCCTGGGGATATTTGGCCTTCAATTCGGCGGTGGCGCCGACCTCCACGACCTTGCCGCCGTCGGTGACGACGCCGCCGTCAGGGAGATACCCGACGCCATCGGGATCGCGGGTGATGAGTCTGCCGTTTGCCAGTAAGATCATACAGAGCCCTCCTTTATGTGATATGTTTATGAAGTGATTTTGAAAAAAAGAAAAGGCGCTTCAAACCATACGGTTCGAAACACCTACCGGCGCGCGGGAATGATAGGTGTCAAGCCCGTGCGCGCAGCACTCCGTTGCAGCCATCATTCTCTATTTTATATATTGTATTTTACAGGAACACGGGCAAAAAAGCAAGCAGGTGTGCTGAAAATTTTTCAGGGCGGATTTGTACAGTTTGCCGGTAGGGGGAGAGAAGCCGGTACTTCCGGCGGCGAAAAGAAAAAGCCACAGGAAAACGATTTTTCTTGCATTTTCGCCGGAATTTCGGTAGAATACGCAGGATGTGTTTTGAAAAATGAGTCGGAAAGAGAGTGACAACTATGGTTGAAATGATCAACGATCTTGTGCTGGCAGTCAGCAACTTCCTCTACGATCCCTGGGTGCCCCTGTTTCTGGTGGTGGCCGGCGTGGTGCTGACGATCCGGACAGGCTTTCCCCAGTTGCGGATGCTGAAAGAGGCTTTCCGCGTTGTGATGGAAAAGCCCAAGACCGAGGGGGCGATGTCTTCCTTCGGCGCCCTGATGATCTCCACCGCCTCCCGCGTGGGCACGGGCAACATCGTGGGCGTGTCGATGGCCATCTGTATGGGCGGCCCCGGTGCCGTGTTCTGGATGTGGTTCATCGCGGTGTTCGGCGGCGCCTCTGCCTTTGTAGAGTCCACGCTGGCCCAGATCTACAAGCGCCGCAATCCCGACGGGTCCAGTTACGGCGGCCCTTCCTACTATATGGAAACGGCGCTGCGTCAGCGCTGGCTGGGCGTGCTGTTTGCCCTGTTCGTCATCCTGACCTACGCGGTGGGCTACAATGCTCTGGCCTCCTATAATTTGCAGTCCACCTTTGCCGGGTTCGGTTTCTACAACGCCCAGACCACCCCCGCCGTGCTGGGCGCTGTGCTGGCGGTGCTGTTTTTGGTCTGCATTATGGGCGGTGGTAAGCGGCTGGCAAAGGTCACCGGTGTGATGGTTCCCGTGATGGGCATCATCTATATTGCGGTGGCGGTCATCATCTGCGTGCTGAACGCCCGGCGGCTTCCTGCGATGTTTGTCTCCATCTTCGCCGACGCCTTTGATTTCAAGGCCATCTTCGGCGGTTTCTCCGGTTCCTGCCTGATGCACGGCATCAAGCGCGGATTGTATTCCAACGAGGCTGGTATGGGTTCTGCCCCCAACGCCGCGGCAGAGGCGGATGTATCCCATCCTGCCAAGCAGGGTCTGGTGCAGATGCTGTCCGTGTTCCTGGACACTCTGCTGATCTGCACCGCAACGGCTTTTATGTGCCTGACCTCCAACGTTGTGCCCACCGAAGAACTGGCCGGCGCTCCTTTTGTACAGGCGGCGCTGCAAAGCACGCTGGGCGGTATTGGCCCCGTGTTTATCGCGGTGTCGATGACCCTGTTTGCCTTTACCACCCTGCTGGGCAACTATTATTACTGCGAGGGCTGCCTCCGTTTCATCCTGAAACGCCAGCCCAGCCGCGGCTTTATGGTCGGCTTTCGCATCGTGGCCTCCGTCATCGTGTTTGCCGGCGCCATCGCCAGTATGGGGCTGGTCTGGAATATGGCCGACCTGACCCAGGGCCTGATGGTGGTCACCAACATCCCGGTCATCCTTTTGTTGGCAAAGCCCGCTGTGGCAGCATTGAAGGATTATCGCCGCCAGCGCCGGGAGGGAGAGAATCCGGCGTTCCGCGCGGCTGACATCGGTCTGAAAGAACCCACCGATTTCTGGAATTGACCGCCGCCCCAAACCTGCATAGAAAAAGAGGACGCACAGGCGTCCTCTTTTTTGCATAGAACCGGAAAATGTGAAAATACTGCTTGCAAAGACAAGCAGCATCGTGTAATATGGTATTGAAAACCATATCAAGAGGTGCGCGATACCGCGAACGGGAGGAAATGCAGATGGCAGGGGTTTTGACGGCGAAGCAGATGCGGCGGATGGAGCGGCGGGAACTGGTAAAACTGCGGAACGAGCCGCCCCGGCTGACGGTGGGGGAGGAGGTCTTCAATGCCGTCAGTCACGGGCTTGGTGCGCTGCTGGCTGTTGCGGGACTTGTGCTGCTGCTTGTGCGGTCGGACACGGGGATGAAGGTTATGGCCTCCTGTTTCTACGGCATCAGTATGGTGGTGATGATGGGGATGAGCAGCGTGTATCACGCGATGAAAAGCGGGTCTGCCGTGAAGCGGGTGTGCCGCAGGTTTGATTATACCTCCATTTATCTGCTCATTGGCGGGACCTTTGCGCCGATTTTTCTGCTCTACCTGGGCGGCACGGCGGGGATCGTTCTCTTTTGCGTCCAGTGGGCGGTGATCCTCTGCGGTGTGACGCTGGTGCTTACCCTTGGCCCCGGCTGCTGGCGGAGCGTCCATTTTACGCTGTATTTTCTGCTGGGGTGGAGCGGCGTGCTGTTTCTGCCGTCTTTCCTCGTCCGCGCAAGGGAGTTGCTGGGCTTCATCCTGATGGGTGGGCTGGTGTATACGCTGGGGATGATCCCCTTTGTGCGCAAGCGGAAATATGACCACTGTGTCTGGCACCTGTTTGTGCTGCTGGCTGCCACACTCCATTTCTGGGGCATTTACACCCTGATTTACTGAATAAAAACACTCCCCGGAAACGGGGAGTGTTTTTCTGTGCAGAACTTACTTCGTGCCGAAGATGCGGTCGCCGGCGTCGCCCAGACCGGGGACGATGTAGCCGTTTTCGTTCAGGCACTCATCCACGGCGCCGCAGTAGATGTCCACGTCGGGGTGGGCGTCCTGAATGCGCTTGATGCCCTCGGGGGCGGCCAGCAGGACCATCAGTTTGATGTGGGTGCAGCCCCGCTGCTTCAACTCGGAGATGGCAGCCTCGGCGCTGCCGCCGGTGGCCAGCATAGGATCCACCACCATAACCTCGCGCTCGGAGATGTCCTTGGGCAGTTTGCAGAAGTAGGTGTGGGGTTCCAGAGTCTCCTCGTCGCGGAACATACCGATGTGGCCGATACGGGCGTTGGGCACCATCGTCAGCACACCTTCCACCAGACCCAGACCGGCGCGGAGGATGGGCACCACGGCGAACTTCTTGCCCTTCAGGGTGGGGGCGGTGGTGGCGCAGATGGGAGTTTCAACCTCCTTGGTGGTCAGGGGCAGGTCACGGGTGGCCTCATAGGTGATGAGCATACCGACCTCGGAAACGATCTCGCGAAAAACCTTGACGGAGGTGTTCTTGTCCCGCAGCACGGTCAT
>SVKT01000101.1 GCA_015068335.1 Oscillospiraceae bacterium
CTGCTGCAAGTTGCATCGGGCGAGGGGAGTGCCTGCACGTACCTGCCCGCGTTTGCCGATCTGGAAATCGGCGTGCAGGAACTGATGGCGTCCCCCGGCGAGGAAGAAGCCGACCGGGTCTTCCAGTATGCCTATTACAACGGAATCGACGGACAGGTAAAGCACACCTCCGCCCAGGGCGCGGTGGAGTTCCGCGGTCTGGACAAAGGCGTCTATCTGGTGTTCGAGCGCGGCGAACAGGCCGTGGCCTTCCAGCCGTATCTGGTCATCCTGCCTTCGGAGATCAACGGCCAGATGGCAAACAATGTGATCTCCGTTCCCAAGACCTCCGAAAACGACGTCAAAACGCTGGTGGTCGAAAAGATCTGGGACGATGAGATGAACAAGGCCGGGATGCGGCCCGGTTACGTCACGGTGGAAGTCTTTCGCGACGGGATCCCGGTCAGAAGCGTGACGCTGAGCGACGCAAACGACTGGCTGCACGTGTTTACGATGCTCCCGCTCACCGGCACCTATACCGTTGCAGAAAAAGAGGTCAGGGATTATCGGGCGGAGTATGTCCCCGTGCCGGAGGGCTATCTCATCTTCAACACGTATACCGGCACTCCCGGCGGCGGAACGGACCCCGAACCGCCCGAGCCAGAAAAAGCCCACGTGGTCGTCAGAAAAGTGTGGGACGACGACAATGACGCAGAAGGAAAGCGGCCTGATCGCATTACGGTCCAGTTGGTCGAGGGCGGCACGGTCATCAAAACCGCCGGCCTTTCCGAGGCGAACCGCTGGGAACACACCTTTGCGGACCTCGACCCGGCCAAGCGTTATACCGTAAAGGAGATCGCCGTCACCGACTATACGGCCACCTATACGGGCGATGCGGCAAGCGGCATCACCATTACCAACACATACACCGGAGAAACGAGCCCCGGCGAACCGCCTCCGCCCATCATTCCTGAACCGGACCTGATCACCATTCCCGTCACAGTCAAATGGGTGGACGAGAATAACGCCGCCGGCAAACGGCCGGACGAGGTGACGGTGCATCTGCTCGCCGGTGGAAGCGTGATGCGCAGCATACAGGTCCGCCCCGACGGGCAGAGTCCCGCCGCGTCCCCGATGCCCGCGGCATACACCGGCGCCGAAGCCGGCGGAAACGCAGCGGTGCAGTTCCTTTCCTTCCGTATGGCGGCGGCCGTCGCCCTGGCGCAGGAGACCGCAGCGCCCGACAACCGCTGGGAAGGCGCGTTCCGTGATGTCCCCGGGGATCTGAGTTATACCGTCTGGCAGACGCCGGTGGAAGATTACACCACCACCTATGAGGGAAACGCAGCGGAAGGCTTTGTGATCACCAACACCTATACCGCAGGCACCACAGATCCCGGACTTCCGCCCGACCCCACCGTACCGGAAGACCCCGTGGATCCCGTGGATCCCGTGAATCCCGTTGACCCGCCTGTTGATCCCGTCGACCCGCCGGTCGATCCCTTCGACCCGCCTGTTGACCCTGTGGATCCGCCTGTTGATCCCGTCGACCCGCCGGTCGATCCGGTCGTTCCCACCATCCCGCAGACCGGCGTGGAGGTCCTGCCCATTTACCTGCTGATGGCGGCGGGCGTGCTGCTGGTTTTGCTGGGGATTGTGGACCTTTATCGGGGGCGAAAAGAAGTATGAGCAGAAAAATCCGAGGCATCTTTCTCATCACGCTGGGTCTGCTGATGTCTGCTTCCGCAGCCGTTATTTTTGCAAGATACGAGTATCAGGCGGAGATCGCGGGCGACAATGCGCAGATCCTGCTGGAAGCGCTGGAAGAGCAGATCCAGGAACGGATAGAAAGCAACCGCCACTCTCCCGCAAAACAGGACAACCCCACATCCGACCTGCCGAAAACCACCATCCAGCCCGACGAAACGGAACGCCCCCAAGCGACGTTTCAGGGATATGATCTGGTGGGGATCATCCGCGTGCCGACCCTGGGACTGGAATTGCCGGTGCTGGATTCCTGGGACTATGATCTGCTGAAAATCGCTCCGTGCCGGTATTCCGGCAGTGCGGAAACCGGCGATCTGATCCTGCTGGCCCATAACTACGAGCGGCATTTTTCCCCGTTGAAGAAGGCCAACATCGGCGACGCCGTGGAATTCTGCGACGTAAACGGAACGGTGTATCAGTACGAGATCGCGTCCACCGAGATCCTGAAAAAGACGGAACTGGACCGCCTGACCTCTTCGGACTACGACCTCACCCTGTTTACCTGCACCAACGGCGGATACAGCCGTTATGTCGTCCGCTGCACGCAGACCTCTGCGCCCATTGAAGCGTCGACGCCTGCGCCGGGAGTCCTGTAACGCAGTTTCGCAGAGCGGCGGCGCAAACGCGTGCCAACCATACAGACAGAGAGCGGAGTGGCTTGCCACTCCGTTCTTTTTTGATGCGGCCGGGAGGAGGCGCGATTTCCCTTGGAATATTTCATTGAAAAACAGACGGCGGTATGTTATACTTAACAGATGATCCCGTGTCGGAGACTGTCTTGCAGTTTGCGCAAACGGGAAGAGATAAATGGTACGGCAGCAGAGCGCCAAACCGTTGCGAATCGCTGAAACCTTTGGAAATAAAGGAGATATAGAGAAGTATGAAACTTGGTATCGTGGGTCTGCCCAACGTGGGCAAGAGCACCCTGTTCAATGCCATCACCAACGCCGGCGCCGAGAGCGCAAACTACCCCTTCTGCACCATCGACCCCAACGTAGGTATGGTGGCCGTGCCCGACGAGCGTCTGGACAAACTGGCAGAAATGTACGAGCCCGACAAGAAGACCCCCGCCGTCATCGAGTTCGTGGACATCGCCGGCCTCGTCAAGGGCGCCAGCCAGGGCGCGGGTCTGGGCAACAAGTTCCTCTCCAACATCCGCGAGACCGACGCCATCGTCCACGTGGTGCGCTGCTTCGACGATGAAAACATTATGCACGTGGTGGCTGACGCCAGCGTGAACGTGCCCGTGGACCCCCTGGGCGATATCGAGACCATCGACCTGGAACTGATTATGGCGGACCTGGAAATGGTGAACCGCCGCATCGAAAAGGCCCAGAAGGCCGCCAAGGGCGACAAGAAGTTCCTCCACGAGGTGGACGTGTTCAAGGGTCTGGCCGAGCATCTCAACGCCGGCAAGTCCGCCCGCACCTACGACTGCTCCGACGATGACAAGACCCTCATCGCCACCAGCGATCTGCTGAGCCTCAAACCCATCATCTACGCCGCCAACACCGACGAGGCGGGCTTCACCGATCTGGACAACAACCAGTATTTCCAGCAGGTGAAGGCTCTGGCTGAGAAGGAGGGCGCACAGGTGCTGCCCATCTGCGCCAAGATGGAGCAGGACATCGCCGAACTGGAAGGCGAGGACCGCCAGATGTTCCTGGAAGAACTGGGCGTCACCGAGTCCGGTCTGGACCGCCTCATCAAATGCTCCTACGCGCTGCTGGGCCTGATCTCCTTCCTGACCTACGGCAAGGACGAGTGCCGCGCCTGGACCATCCGCAAGGGCACCAAGGCGCCGCAGGCCGCCGGCAAGATCCACTCCGACATCGAGCGGGGCTTCATCCGCGCCGAGGTCATCGCCTACGATGATATGATGAAGCACGGCAGCGTCAACGCCGCCAGGGAGAAGGGTCAACTCCGCAGCGAAGGCAAGGAGTATGTGATGCAGGACGGCGATATGGTCTACTTCCGCTTCAACGTCTGATACCGATCTTCCCATCCCGCCGGAATCCCCGGCGGGATTTTTCTGTTCGGGGAACATTCCGGTCTGCTCCCGCGTGTTACAGGCAGAAAGCGCTTTTGGAAAGGAGGCATTGCCGTGAACGAATCGCAACTGCGCAATGCCATAACCACATACGGCGACACGGTGTACCGTCTGGCGCTGTGCCGGATGCAGCACGTGGCCGACGCCGAGGACGTGTATCAGGATGTGTTTCTGCGCCTTCTGCGGCAGGAAACGGCGGACTGGGACGGCGAGCGGACGAAGGCGTGGCTCATTCGCACCACGCTGAACCGCTGCGCCGACCTGCACCGCCTTCGTCTGCGGCGGCCGACTCTTGCGCTGGACGAACTGCCCGACACGGCGCAGCCGGCGGAGGAGGCGGCGGAACTGTGGGCGGCGGTGGCGCGTCTGCCGGAAAAACTGCGGACGGTGATCCATCTCCACTACGGGGAGGGCTACTCCACCGGAGAACTGGCGGCGTTGCTGGGCGTGCCCGCGGCCACGGTACGCACCCGGCTCCACCGGGGCAGGCAGCAGTTGAAAGAATGGTTGGGAGGACAGGATGATGAATGAGTATCAGAAACTGATGGGCGGCATCCGCGCGCCGCAGGAACTGGAACACCGGGTGCTGGCGGCGGCAGAGGAGAAGCCCCCCGCCCGCCGGCCTATGGGCTTTGCGCTGCGGCCGGCGGTCTGTGCCGTGCTGGCGGTGGTGCTGGTGCTGGGCGGCATTGTGCTGGGGGATGCGGACAAGGGGGAAGCGCCTCCGGTGTTTGGCCTGACCGCTTACGCTTCCGGCGTGGGCGACAACGGCGCCGCACTGCTGGCGTCTGTGGACGGACAGGCGGCGGAGACGCTGGAAGGGACGGTGCAGACCCTCTCCGTGACCTTTGCGGACGGCCGGACGGTGCAGGGCGCCTATTACCTGCATACCGAAGCGCTGAAAACCTGTACCAACGAGGACGGCGCGGCGGTGCTGGTGCCGGCGCTGGCGGGGGAAACGGAGGAAACGGTCTCCGGCCTTTACGCCGTGCCGGAGGAAAGCGTCTGGCTCCGCTGGCCGGTGGCGGGCAGCAATACCGTCAGTCTGAGCGCGCCTTACGGTCTGCGCGCCGACGGCGTGGCCTTCCACAGCGGCATCGACATCCCGGCGCCCCACGGGACCGGCGTGGATGCGGCGGCGGCTGGCGTGGTGACGGAGGCGGGCTATGACACGGCCCGGGGCAACTATCTTATCCTGGACCACGGCGACGGGCTGACCACCCTGTACGCCCATTGCAGCGAGGTGCTGGTGGAGAGCGGCGTTCGCGTGGCGGCAGGGGAAAGCGTTGCGCTGGTGGGCGCCACAGGAATGGCCACCGGCCCGCACCTGCATTTTGAGGTGCGCCGGGACGGCGCGGCACAGAACCCCGTGGCCTATCTGGAACGAAGCGTCCGGGACACGCTGAAAATGGGATAAAGAAAACCGCTCCCGAAAGGGAGCGGCTTTTCATTCCCCCGAAGGAGCGGGGAGCGTTTCCGCCGGGGATTCCCCGGAAACAGTCTCGTCCGGCGAATTTTGCAGGTCGTCATCCAGCAGCAGGCTGATGTGCAGAGCGGCTTTGCGCAGAATGCGCTCCGCGTCTTTTACTGCGGCGCGCAGAATTTCACAGGCTTTTTTATAATCGGTTTCTTCGGGCATTTTCATCACCTCGCCCACGGTTTAGAACAAAATGTTCAAAAAGTAAATAGAATATTTTGTTCTGCGATATGCTTGCGTTGGGTGATGAAAATGTATCCACGGATTCGGGATTTACGGGAAGACAGTGACTTGACACAAGCACAGGTGGGCAGCGCTATCGG
>SVKT01000102.1 GCA_015068335.1 Oscillospiraceae bacterium
ATGCCCTTGGTCTCACGGGTGATGCAGATGGAGCCGCCGCCGATGCCGACCTTCACGAAGTCTGCGCCGGCGTCTGCCAGGAAGCGGAAGCCCTCGCCGTCTACCACGTTGCCGGCGCCAACCTTCACGGTGTCGCCGTAGTGCTCGCGGATCCACTTCAAAGCGCGGGCCTGCCACTCGGAATAGCCCTCGGAGGAGTCGATGACCAGCACATCCACACCGGCCTCCACCAGTGCGGGAACGCGCTCGGCGTAGTCGCGGGTGTTGATGCCGGCGCCCACCACATAGCGCTTGTGCTCGTCCAGCAGTTCCAGAGGATTGCCCTTGTGGGCGTCATAGTCCTTGCGGAACACGAAGGAAACCAGGTTGCCATCTTTGGAAACGATGGGCAGTGCGTTGAGTTTATGATCCCAGATGATGTCGTTGGCGGCTTTCAGAGAAGTGCCCTCGGGAGCGGTGATGAGTTTTTCGGCGGGCGTCATAAATTCCGCCACGGGAGTGGAGGGATCCATCCGGCTGACGCGGTAGTCGCGGCTGGTGACGATGCCCAGCAGTTTGCCGGTGCCGGTGCCGTCTTCGGTGACGGCCATCGTGGAGTGGCCGCAGCGCTCTTTCAGTGCCAGCACATCCGCCAGCGTGTCGGTGACGCGCAGGTTGGAGTCGCTGGTGACGAAGCCGGCCTTGTAGTTCTTCACGCGGCGGACCATTTCGGCCTGCTGCTCAATGGGCTGGGACACGAAGATGAAGGCGATGCCGCCCTCCTTGGCCAGACCGATGCCCATCTCCTCGCCGGAGACCGCCTGCATAACGGCGGAGACCATAGGAACGTTCATCGTCAGGGGGCATTCCTCGCCCTTTTTATACTTTACCACCGGGGTTTTAAGGGATACGTTGGCGGGGATGCAGTCGGCAGAAGAATAGCCGGGCACCAGCAGATATTCGCTGAAAGTATGAGAAGGTTCCTTAAAGAAATATGCCATTGGAGGCCACCTCAATTCAAAAGATTTATTAAGGTATTATCTTACCACAAAAGACAGGAAAATCAACTTAAATATTAAAATAATCGCGGGCGGCCTCGAACAGATGCAGATCGTAGTCGCCGGGGATGTTGCGATACAGGGCGGGGCCGATACGCTCGGCGTGTCCCATCTTGCCGAAGACGCGGCCGTCGGGGGAGGTGATGCCCTCGATGGCCCAGACGGAGCCGTTGGGGTTGAAGTCCACGTCCATCGTGGGCAGACCTGCCAGATCCACGTACTGGGTAGCGATCTGGCCGTTTTCCGCCAACTGCTTCACCAGTTCGGGGGAGCAGAGGAAGCGGCCCTCGCCGTGGGAGATGGGAACATTCACGATGTCGCCCACCTGCATCTTTGCCAGCCACGGAGAGCGGTTGGAGGCAATGCGGGTGCGGACGATCTTGGACTGATGGCGGCCGATGACGTTGTAACTGAGGGTGGGGCAGGTCTCGTCGGTGTCGATGATCTCGCCGTAGGGAACCAACCCTAACTTGATCAGCGCCTGGAAGCCGTTGCAGATGCCCAGCATCAATCCGTCGCGGTTTTTCAGCAGGTCGTGGGTGGCGTCCTTCACCGCGGGGTTGCGGAAGAAGGCGGTGATAAACTTGCCGGAGCCGTCGGGCTCATCGCCGCCGGAGAAGCCGCCGGGAACGAAGATGATCTGGCTGTCCTTCGCGGCCTGCGCAAAGCGGGCGGCGGAGTCGGCAACGCCCTGAGCGGACTGGTTGTTCAGCACCAGAATCTGGGGTTCCAGACCGGCGCGGGCAACGGCACGGGCACTGTCGTATTCGCAGTTGGTACCGGGGAACACGGGGATCAGCACGCGAGGCTTCGCTACGCCGATCTTGGGTGCCACGCGATTTGCCGCGGCGGCATTCAGCACGGGGGCGGGGGCGGGATCGGTGGGTACGCGGCTGGGATAAATGTCTTCCAGAACGCCTTCGTTCAGAGACAGCAGTTCGGCCACGGGAGCGCTGTCCTTGCCGAGCGTGATCACACCGTCAGCGGTGGTGACGCCCAGTTTCACGGCGCCGTCGATCTCCTCGGTCAGTTCGGCTACGATGGCGCCGATGTCGGTCTTGCCCCAGGCGGCGTCGGTCTCGGCGGTGAAGCCGATACCATTGCCGAAGGACATCTTCATTACAGCCTCTGCCAGCGCGTTTTCCACGGCCCACGCGGCCTTGACCTTACCGGCCAGGCACAGGGTATGGAAGCGCTCCCACGCGGCCTTCACTTCATCGGCATTCTTGCCGGAGAAGAGGTACACGGGATGGCCGGCTTCCTTGAACTCGGGGGAGAGCACCTCGCTCGCCTTGATGGGAGCGATGGCGAAGGAAATGAGGGTGGGGGGGACGTCCAGATCCAGGAAGGAGCCGGACATAGAGTCCTTGCCGCCGATGGCAGCGGCGCCCAGTTCCAACTGTGCGGTCAGGCCGCCCAGCAGTGCGGAGAAGGGCTTGCCCCAGCGGACAGGCTCGTTGCGCAGTTTCTCAAAGAATTCCTGGAAGGTCAGATAGGCCTTGGTGTAGTCTGCGCCGGCGGCGACCAGTTTTGCCACGGAGGAATACACGGCGTTGTAGGAGCCGGTGTAGGGATCCATAGAGGACTGGTCGGGGTCGAAGCCCCAGGCCATCACGCTGGCCTGATCGGTCTCCTGTCCGGGCAGGACGGGGAACAGTGCGGCCATAGCCTGGGCGGGGGTGCGCTGATGTTTGCCGCCGAAGGGCATCAGGACGCTGCCGCAGCCGATGGAGCCGTCGAACCGCTCGGTAAGACCCCGGCGGGAGGCGGATTTCAGGCTGGCAGCCATCTCACGCAGGGAGGAGAACTGCTCCCTGGCAAAGCCGGCGCGGTCTTTTTCGTCAATGGCGACGGCGGCGTGTTTCACCGCGCCGTTGGTGTTCAGAAAATCACGGGAGAGGTCGGCGATGACGGTGCCGTTCCACTCCATCACCATACGAGCCTCCTCGGTGACCACGGCCACGCGGTAGGCTTCAAGGTTTTCAGCCTCTGCAAAGGAGATGAACTTGTCAGCATCCTCTGCGGCCACGACCACGGCCATACGCTCCTGAGACTCGGAAATGGCCAGTTCGGTGCCGTCCAGACCGTCGTACTTCTTGCGGACGGCGTCCAGATCGATCTTCAAGCCGTCGGCCAGTTCGCCGATGGCAACGCTGACGCCGCCGGCGCCGAAGTCGTTGCAGCGCTTGATGAGGCGGGTGACCTCGCCGTTGCGGAACAGGCGCTGGATCTTGCGCTCCTCGGGGGCGTTGCCCTTCTGGACCTCGGAGGCCATCGTGGTCAGGGATTTGAGGTTGTGGCTCTTGGAGGAACCGGTGGCGCCGCCGATGCCGTCACGGCCGGTGCGGCCGCCCAGCAGAACGATCACGTCGCCGGGGGCGGGGCGCTCACGGCGGACATTGCCGGCGGGAGCCGCAGCCACGACCACGCCGCACTCCATACGCTTGGCGATGTATCCTTCGTGGTACAGTTCGGCAACGTGGCCGGTGGCAAGGCCGATCTGGTTGCCGTAGGAGGAATAGCCGGCGGCAGCCGTCTGGCACAGTTTGCGCTGGGGCAGTTTGCCCGTCAGCGTTTCGGACAGGGGCGTGCGGGGGTCGCCGGCGCCGGTGAGGCGCATCGCCTGATGCACATAGGCGCGGCCGGACAGGGGGTCACGGATGCAGCCGCCGATACAGGTGGCGGCGCCGCCGAAGGGTTCGATCTCGGTGGGGTGGTTGTGGGTCTCGTTCTTGAACATCAGCAGCCAGTCCTGCTCCTCGCCGTTCACGGTGGCGGTGGCGCGGATGGAGCAGGCGTTGATCTCCTCGCTCTCATCCAGTTCAGGCAGCAGACCCCGCTTTTTCAGCGTCTTTGCGCCGATGGTGGCGATGTCCATCAGGGTCTGGGGGCGCTTGGCAGCCTTCTCCTCGCCGTAGACTTCGACGCGGGCGGCCAGATACCGTTCGTAGGCGGCCTGGATCTCAGGGTCGTCGATCTTCACATCGTCGATGTGGGTGGAGAAGGTGGTATGACGGCAGTGGTCGGACCAGTAGGTGTCCACCACGCGGATCTCGGTGATGGTGGGATCGCGCTTTTCGTCGTCGCGGAAATAGGCTTGCAGGAATTTCAGATCGTCCAGATCCATAGCAAGGCCCAGTTCGTTCAGCAGAGCGGAAAGACCGGCCTCGTCCAGTGCGGTGAAGCCGGAAACGGTCTTGACCGCCGTGGGGATCTCGTAGTCCATCTGTAAGGTCTCAACGGTGTCCAGAGAAGCCTCCCGGGATTCCACGGGGTTGATGACGAACCGCTTGATCTTTTCCACGTCTTCGGCAGTCAGGGCGCCGGAGAGCAGATAGACCTTTGCGGCCCGGACGGCAGGGCGGTCGCCCTGGGTCATCAACTGGATGCACTGGCTGGCGGAGTCGGCGCGCTGGTCGAACTGACCGGGCAGGGACTCCACGGCAAACACGGTGTGATCGCCTTCGGGGAGAGCGGCATAGGTGTCGTCCACCTGGGGTTCGGAAAAGACGGTCTGCACGGCGCGCTGGAACACGGCCTCGTCCAGACCCTCCACGTCATAGCGGTTGATGAGCCGCAGACCCGTCAGGGCAGTCAGTCCCAGCAGGCTCGTCAGTTCGCTGAACAATCCCGCGGCTTCGTGCCGCAGGGCTTCTTTTTTCTCTACATAAATGCGGCGTACCATTTACAGTTCCTCCATAGCGGCCAGCGCCCGACGACCAATGTCACGGCGCATATATTTTCCTTCAAATTCCACGGTTTCTGCGGCGGCATAGGCGTCTGCCAGTGCTTCTTTCAAGGTGGGGGCGGTGGCGGTGATGCCCAGGACACGCCCACCGTTGGTGACCAGTTTGTCGCCGGAAAGTTTGCTGCCGGCGTGGATGATGGCAACGTTGGCGGGGGTGGTATCCGGCAGCGTCATAACCTTGCCTTTTTCGTAAGACTCGGGATAGCCGCCGGAAGCGAGGATGACGCAGGCGGCGGCGCCGTCGTGCCACTCCACGTTCAATTCTGCCAGCGTTTCGTTTTCCACGGCCTGCATCACCGTCAGCAGATCGGTTTTCAGCAGAGGCAGCACCACCTGCGTTTCGGGATCGCCGAAGCGGCAGTTGTACTCAATCACTCTGGGGCCGTTGGGAGTGAGCATCAGACCGAAGTAGAGGCAGCCCTTGAAGGGGCAGCCCTCGGTGCGCATAGCGGCCAGCGTGGGCAGGAAGATGGTGTCCATACAGACCTGTGCAATTTCTGCGGTGTAGCAGGGGTTGGGGGCGATGGTGCCCATACCGCCGGTGTTCAGGCCGGTGTCGCCGTCGCCGATGCGCTTGTGGTCCATAGAGGAGACCATAGGTGCGATGGCGGTGCCGTCGGTAAAGGCCAGCACGGAAACTTCCGGGCCGGTGAGGAACTCCTCAATGACGATCTCGTTGCCGGAATCGCCGAAGGCCTTGTCCTCCATAATGCTCTTGACGGCGTCCTTGGCCTCGTCCAGATTCTGGGGGATCAGCACGCCCTTGCCCAGCGCCAGACCGTCGGCCTTGATGACGATGGGGAAGGA
>SVKT01000103.1 GCA_015068335.1 Oscillospiraceae bacterium
CAGTTTGGTTCCTTCTTCAAACAGTTTCAAGGAGTCCGCCAGAGGGGCGTCACCCTTTTCCAGCGCAGCCACGATCTCCTCCAAACGGGAGAGTTGCTGCTCAAATGTGACTTTCTTTTCGCTCATGCTTCATCCTCCTTCAACAGCGCCTCCACCACAGCGGAAAAGCCGCCCTCGCCAAGTGTGACGGAAACCCGGTCGCCCGGTGTCACATCCCGGCTGCTTTTCAATATCTGCCCCTGCTCGTTCTGTGCCATCGCATAGCCGCGGCCAAGAACTTTCAGGGGACTCATCGCATCCAGCGCTGCCGTCAGGGCGGAAAAACGCTGCCGTTTCCGGCTCACCTGCACGGCGGAAAGATCCCCCAGCCGCTGTTGGAGATGGAATACCTCCATCCGCTTGTCCTGCACATAGGCAAGTTGGTCGGTCATCACCCGCTTTTCTGCCATTGCATCCAGTTTTCCGCGCAGAGCCTCCAACCGGGCCGTTTCAGCCTGCTCCATCCGTCCGCCGGTATCCCGGAGCCAGCGAAGAAGTTCGGCCTTGTCCGGCACGGCGATCTCCGCCGCGTTGGAGGGCGTAGACGCCCGGGCATCTGCCACAAAGTCCGCGATGGTGACGTCCGGTTCGTGGCCCACGGCTGAAATGACCGGCAGTTCTGATTCATAAATAGCGCGGGCGACCCGCTCGTCGTTGAAGGCCCACAGATCCTCCATAGAGCCGCCGCCGCGGCCCGTGATGATGAGATCTGCCACCTTCCAGCGATTGGCGTAGCGGATGGCGCCCACGATCTCAGGCGGCGCCTCGACGCCCTGTACCCGCACCGGCAGGAGAACCACTTTCGCAAGGGGGTATCTCCGCCGCAGGATGCGGATCATATCGTGGACTGCCGCGCCGGCAGAGGATGTGATGATGGCGATCTTTTCCGGAAACGGGGGCAGCGGCTTCTTATGCGCCGGGTCGAACAGGCCCTCTTCGTGCAGTTTCTGTTTCAACTGGTCAAAGGCCAGGGCCAGATCGCCCGCGCCCTCCGGCGTCATCGTATTGCAGTAGAGTTGGTAGGCGCCGTCCCGGGGAAATACGGAGATCCGTCCCTGCAAAATGACCTGCATCCCGTTTTCCGGGCGAAAGCGCAGTTTCATAGCCGCGCCTTTGAACATCACGCACCGCAGCGCGCCCTCCGGGTCTTTCAGAGTGAAATAGTGGTGGCCGGAGGGGTATATTTTATAATTGGAAAGTTCGCCGCGCACTGCCACATTGGCCAGCAGCGGCTCATTGTCCAGCAGCAGTTTGACCAGTTGATTCACTTCGGAAACGCCGAAAATGTGCTGCTCCATACGCCCCTCCTTTCTGAAAATAAGCAGAGCCGGACGGCGGCTGCCACCGCGTCCCGCTCTGCCGTCTATTCTTATTCGCCGATCTCCTGACGCACAAAGGTACCCAGAATACCGTTCATAAACTTCACCGTTTCCGGGGTCTCGTACTTCTTTGCGATCTCAATGGCTTCGTTGATGGCTGCGCCGTTGGGGATATCCGGCATATACAAGATCTCATACATCGCCACGCGCATAATCGCAGAGGCCACCAGCGGGATTCGTGCGAAACTCCATCCCTTGGCGTATTTGGCGATGTAACTGTCCAGTTCTGCCGCGTGTTCGTTCACGCCCTTGACCAGACGGCGGATGTACTCCTCCTGCTTTGCGTTGGGCGTTTCCTGATACAGCGCATCCTCCTCTGCCAGAATGGCAAAGGACTCCTTTTGCAGGCGCTCATCCAGCAGGGCGTTGATCTCCTTGCTGGTAAAACTCAATTCGTAGGAGAGGTGGATGGCGATCTCCCGTGCGGTATTTCGTACCATAGCGCTACTTCCTTTTCTCTCTCGTTCAAACCCGCGGCTGCGTCAGCCCATCGTCACGCCGCCCACGTGGACGTTGATGGTCTGCACCGTGCGGCCGGTCATAGACTCCACGGCGGCGGCAACGCCTTTCTGCACATTCTCCGCCACCTCGGGGATGGGCTGGCCGAACTTGACCAGCAGATAAATGTCCAGCGTCAGGCTATCTTCGGTCAGGTTGACCTTCACACCCTTGGTTCCTTTCTGGGCATTCTTCTTATTGGTCATCAGGTCGGTGACGCTGCCGCCCAGATTGGTCATCATACCGGAAACGCCCTCCACCTCGCGGACAGCGCCCACCACGATGGCGGCGATCACATCCTCGGAAATGTGGATGGTGCCGTTCTCTTCCTGTAAAGTCATATATTCCTTGCTTTCTGCCATGGTGTTGATTCTCCTTATTTGTGATAGCCTTGGTAAAAGCCATATTTACGGATTTTTATTGTACCATAGCATCCCCAAAATTACAACTCCAAATTAGTTTGCCACCATTATTTTTACACTTTTGGCAGGCAGACCGGTTTCCGTAATGGCAATATCTTTGATCTTTGCAACGTCCTCCGTGGTCAGATCCCCGCTTTCCGTGGAAACCACCACGCTGACGGAATCCTGTCCCATAAAGGCAACGCAGTCCGTATACCCCTTGGCTGTTACCAGGTTTTCGATCTGCGCTTCTTTCAGCGTATAGGACGCCAGCACCTGGATCCCCTCGCTGGCCTCATTGGCAACATCCTGATCCGCATTTTCCTGCTCCGCCGCCTCTTGCAGCAGCGAGATGGCGTTGTCCCGCGCCTGCTGGCGGGTCAATCGGGCGGAGGCGAAGTAATCGCCGCCGGTATAGACGGAGGCTTCATCCGCCGTCTCTCCCTTCTCGTCGGCTTCCTCATCCTGCCCCGACACCAGCATCGCCTCTCCCAGAATTTTCGTGCCAGTCTCCTCTGCGTTCTCCACTGCTTCTTCCCCGGAGTACTTCCAGTTCAAAGCCACTGCGGCGCACACCAGCACCGTCATCGTTGCAACCACCGTGTTTCGTTTCCATTTTGCCGTCATACCGTTCCTCCTCCAAATGATCACTGCCACTTTGCCACGGTGATGCGGTCGCTGGCCAGCCCAGTCAGAGCCGCCACCGCCTCGGTCACCGCCAGTTTTACATCCGCTTTGTCTCCGCCCTGACATACCACCAGCGCGCCGCGATACTTGGGATACACCCTGCGGATGACTACCGCCTCTTCCCTGCTTCCCCCGTCGGTCAAAACCACTTCGGAGCGTCTGGAATAATCCTCCGGCGACGCCACGGGGCCGCTGTAACGCAGTTCGCTGTTCTGCGCCAACTGCCGTTCTCCGTCCGAATCCACCGTCAGCAGGACCTGCACCTGCCCCACGCCGCTGATGTTCCCCAAGATCTGCTCCATCTCTTTTTGCAGGTCCTGCTTTTCTGCACTCAGTGTCTCTGTCTGCTGCGCTGCCTGCTCTGTCTTTCCGCCCTCCGGCAGCAACAGCAGCGCCGCTCCGATCAAAACCACCAGCGTCACATACTTGTATCGGTTCCATATCTTCTGCACTCCTTCAATTTTTCCCTTCATTCCAAACCTGCCTCTCTGCCGGAACGGCCAGTTCGCTCTCTAACCAGGCTGCCAGTTCCGGAGAATACTCTCCGGTGATCTCGACCCTTTCCGGAACAGGGACGCCCTCTGCGTTTTCTTCCGTCCCAACGCGCACCGTCACCGAAATCCCCAGGCTGTCTGCTTTGTCCGATATATATGCACCGGTGCGGCTTTCTATGAGTTCCTGCAAATCTCTGTTTCCCACGGCAGCCAGTTCCTCCCGGCGCTGCACGATCTCCTGTTCGTACACGTCCCAGCGCAGATCCGGTATCTCCGAACGAAGCCCCGGGAATGGGCGCAGCAGCGTGAGCAGCAGAACCAGCCCGCCCGTGAAACTTCCGATCTTTCGTATGCTCCCCTCCGGCAGCAGCAGTTCCGCTATGGCAAGCAGCAGAGATACCACCAGAACAGAGCAGAGCCATTCCCGCAGCGCGCCGATCATAGAACCACCGCCGCTATGGAGGACAGCACGGAGATCAAAAGCAGCAGCGCGCAACTCCCGGCCATCCCCAACACCAGCCCAAACGCGCCGCCCAGTCCGTCGATCAGCCCGCAAAGCCGGGGCGGGCCTGTCACAGATGCGAGAAAGGCCGTCAGTTTGTAGAGCAGATATTGGACCCCCAACTGCAAAAACGGATAGACGCAGGTGGCCAGAATGACCAGCATCCCCGCAATACCGATGGTATTTTTCAACATTCCCGCCCCCAGTAGCACTGTTTCCGAAGCCTCCGAAATAATACTCCCTACCACCGGAACAACGCCGGAGATGGCGGTTTTTGTCATTTTGACTGCGGTGCTGTCTGCCGTGCCGGCGATGACCCGGATCACGGAGAGATACACCGTAAACAAAAGAAGCGACGTTGTCAGAAGCCAAACCACCGCTTTTTTCACGCCGTTTGCAATGGCGTTCAGGCGGCTTTCCGGCAGGCAGGTCGCTGCCGTCAGCACGCCGATGTAAAGATAGACCAGCGGCAGCAGCAGTTTTTCGATGAGACTGACCAGCAGATCCACCAGAAAAACCGTTGTGACCTGATGAAACCCGGCTGCCGTCACCGAACCGGAGGCTGCCATCGCCGCCGCAAGGGTGGGCAGAAGCGCTTTGGAGAAGACGCTCAGTTCCCGGATCACCTCCGCGCCGGCGCCGATCATAGAGTCAAGGGTCCCGGCTGTGGCGATAGTGACCGACAATGCCCCTGCCATAGGAAGAAACACCGTCGCCGCGCTGCCTGTCCCACGATCGAGGCACTCCGCTGCACCGCACAGCACTACGATCAGCAAAATCATCACCGCTCCCCGCAAACTACCGCGCAGGATCTCCTCCGCCTGCTCCGGCAGGAGCCGCAGGATTCTGCCGATCCCCTGGGAAACAGCGTCTGCACCGGAAAAATCCTGACCCCACAGGATGTCTTCCGCCGCCTTCGGAAAACTGTCTTTCAACCCTCCGGGCAATTCCGCCGCCCTGGCCTGTACAGGCAGAAGCAGCATCAGGCAAAAGCAAAACAATCCTTTCATCATACCTGCATCAGTTCCATCAAAAACGTCAGTACGGTTTGCAGCAGCGGCAGCGCCACCAACAGCGCGCACACAGTCCCCGCCGTTTCTATCATAACCGCCAGCGCAGATTCCCCTGCGTCGCGACAAAGGGCACTCCCGCTTCTTACCACCAGTGCGATACCCACCGTCTTGTAGATTGGCGTGAACAACGAAGCGGAAACGCCGCTCCTATCCGCCAGGGCCTTCAAAAAGCCCACCACCTCACCCACGGAATCGTTCAGAAGCAACAAGACCAACGCCACAGCCGCCAGCGTCAGCAGCAGCGCCTGCTCCGGCGCCCCACGCCTTAGCACCAGCGCAAGAAGCGCCCCTATCACGCAAAGCGCGGTGATCCGTATGACCAGTTCCATACTCAAAAATCAAACAGGTATTTGATCAATTGAAACAAGTCACTGATCTCCTGCACAAGGATCATCAGCACCACCACCAGTCCTGCTTAGGTAAGAAGATAGAACCATTTGAGCTGGGATTTTCCATTCTATCTTGTTGCGACCAGTGCTCAGGAGACAAGAAGATAGAACTAAAA
>SVKT01000104.1 GCA_015068335.1 Oscillospiraceae bacterium
GTGGCGGACTTGATGTCCTTGTTGGGAGCGAAATGGTCCATGACCATAGCGATCTTGCTCTTGTCAAAGACCTTGTCGAACCCGGCTGCCTCAAACTCGTTGATGGCCACGGGGGTGGTGATGTCGTTGCCCAGCACCAGATCCAGTTTCGCGCGGATCAACTGCCCGGCGCGGACTTCGCGCAGCCCCGCGTGGGCGGCAAGGATCTTCTGTGTCATTGTCATTCCCATAGTGTTCTCTCCTTTTCAGGCGTTTGCTTCCATCATCTTGTTGATGCCGTTGACATAGGCGCGGATGGAAGATTCGATGATGTCGGTGGAAAGGCCGGTGCCGGTATAGGTCTCACCCTCGGGGGTGGACAGTTTGACCACCGCTTCACCGATGGCGTCCTCACCGTCGGTAACGGCGTTCAGGCTGAAACTGTCCAGACGGACGTCCACGCCCAGCATCCGGTTGATGGCCTTGAAGGACGCGTCCAGCGGGCCGGAACCGATGGCCACATCTTCCAGAACATCCTCCTCCCGCTGCAAGCGGATGAAGGAGGTGTTGGGCACGCCGGCGCCGGTATTGACTACGTGGCTCATCAGGCGGCAGGAGCCGATGGTGACGTTGCGGCGGTGGAGCACCAGCGCCTCGATGTCCTTGCGGGTGATGTTCTTTTTCTTGTCGGCCATCACCTTGAAACGGGTAAACACCGCTTCCAGTTCCTGATCGTCCAGTTCATAGCCCATAGAGATTAGTTTGTCCCGCAGGGCGTGCTTACCGGAGTGCTTGCCCAGCACCATCGTGTTCTGGGGGACGCCCACGTCGGCGGAGTTCATAATCTCGTAGGTCAGGGCGTTGGCCAGCACGCCGTGCTGGTGGATGCCGGACTCGTGGGCAAAGGCGTTGGCGCCCACGATGGCCTTGCTGGGCGGGATGGGCACACCGGTGATATTGCTGAGCAGTTTGCTGCTGCGGTAGATCTGGCGGGTGTTGATGCCGGTCTCGGCCTCATAGTAGCCGGGACGGGTGTGGAGCGCCATCACCAGTTCTTCCAGACTGGCGTTGCCGGCGCGCTCGCCGATGCCGTTGACCGTGCATTCCACCTGGGTAGCGCCGGCCTTGATGCAGGCCAGAGAGTTGGCCACAGCCATACCCAGATCGTTGTGGCAGTGGACGGAAATGTCCACGTTCTCAATGCCGGTGACATTGGCGCGGAGGTAGGTGATCAGTTCACCCATCTCCTGGGGCGTGGAGTAACCCACGGTGTCGGGAACGTTCAGCGTGGTGGCGCCGGCAGCCACGGCGTTGGAATAGCACCGGGCCAGGAACGCCCAGTCAGAACGGGAGGCGTCCTCGGCGGAGAACTCGATATCCTCGCACAGGCTCTTGGCATAGGCCACCATCTCGCTGATGCGCGAGAGCACCTGCTCCCGGGTCATTTGCAGTTTGTACTCCATATGGATGTCGCTGGTGGCGAGGAACACGTGGATGCGGGGGTGCTTCGCCTCCTTGACAGCGTCCCACGCGGCGTCAATGTCGCCCCTGGTGCAGCGGGCAAGGCTTGCCACCGTACAGTTGTTCACGGCGGCAGCAATGGACTGGACGCTCTTATGATCCATAGGAGAGGCGATGGCAAAACCGGCCTCGATGATGTCCACGCCCAGTTTTTCCAACTGTCTGGCCATTTCGATCTTCTCAGACAGGTTCATACTGCAACCGGGGGACTGCTCACCGTCTCTCAATGTGGTGTCAAAAATCTTGATGCGCTTCATAGAAGTATCCTCCTTCAAAATCCCTCGAAGTGCCCGAAAAAACAAAAAAGCCTTCGTCTCCTGTAAGAGACGAAAGCTCGGCTTCCGCGGTACCACTCCTGTTGATATTATCACAATATCCACTCTCCATATCGGCTCCCGGAGGGGCGAATACGGCCTCATTGGTAACGGTGAGGAAACCCGGTTCCACCTACGGCCCGCAAGGGCTTTCAGTTGACTGTTCAAGGGCCAGTAAATCGACTGTCCGCATACCGCCTCGCAGCAACCGGCGGCTCTCTGAAATGCTCGCAGTGACGTTTTCCCTGTCATCACATTTGTGCTATTGCAGTTGATTCTACACAACCTTCCTCCGCCTGTCAAGGCGTATTTTCCACAAAGTTCCCCCTCCCCGCCGGGGCAGAACTGGTTGAATTCCCATACCCAAAAATTATATGGCCGCCGGGTATTCCGGCGGCCATATTCTGCTTTCATTTTCTCTGAAACCAGCGTGCTTACACACCCAGTTTTGCGCGGTACATCTGCGCGGCTTCGGTGTGCTGATATGCCGGCACATAGCCGGGCAGAGGCAGGATCTGCTGGTGGATGGCATCCAGGATCCACTCCTTCTGGGGGAAGAAGTACTTGTCGAACTCATAGGGCGGCGTGATCCAGTTCTTCGCGCCCACCACCACGGGAGGCGCGTCCAGATCGTCGAAGCACAGTTGGGTGATGTTCTGGGCCACATCGTTGAGGAAGGACCCACGGACGCAGGCGTCGCTGGCCAGCACGACCTTGCCGGTCTTGCGGACGGACTCCACGATCCTGGTGTAGTCCAGCGGCACCAGAGAGTGCAGGTTGATGATCTCGGCCTCCACGCCGTACTTCTCGCTCAACTCCTTGGCGGCGTCCACGGCGCGGTACAGCGTTGCGCCCACCGTAAGGATGGTGATGTCCTTACCGGTTCGGATCTTGTTGGTATCGCCGATGGTGATCTCATACCGCTCCTCGGGAACGCCGCCCTCGTGGAACTGCTCGCCCACGTCGTAGATGCGCTGGCTCTCAAAGAACACCACGGGGTCGGTGCCGTTCAGGGCGGTCTCCATCAGCCCCTTGGCCTCCCACGGCGTTGCAGGGAAGCAGACCTTCAAGCCGGGGATGTGGGCACACAGGGAGGTCCAGTCCTGAGAATGCTGGGCGCCGTACTTGGAGCCCACGGACACACGCAGCACCAGCGGCATCTTCAAAATGCCGGCGGACATCGCCTGCCACTTGGACATCTGGTTGAAGATCTCGTCGCCGGCGCAGCCGATAAAGTCGGCATACATCAGTTCCACCAGGGCGCGGCCGCCGGAGAGGGCGTAGCCCACGGCGGTGCCCACGATGGCACCTTCCGCCAGCGGGGAGTTGAACAGGCGGCAGTGGGGCAGCGCGTCCATCATACCGCGGTACACGGCAAAGGCGCCGCCCCAGTCGCGGCAGTCCTCGCCGTAGGCGATCATCGTGGGGTCCTCGTAGAAGCGGTCATAGATGACCTCGGAGAGGGCGTCACGCAGATTGTAGAGTTTCATCTTGGAAACGGGCTTGCCCTCTGCATCGATGGGGCTGCGGCTCTTGCTCTTGATCTTCCGGTAGCCCTCGGCCTCCTCCTTGGGCAAGAGCACCTCCGGTGCACGGTCATCCAACTTGACAGCCTTTTTGTTGGAGAACATCAATCGCTCGATGGCGGCGGGATCCCTGTCAAGGTCGCAGTAGGGGCTGACCTCGGGATCGGCTGCCGCCTTGCAGATCATCGTCATACGGGCAGATGTTTCAGCGAGAATGGCATCCACCTCGTCCCGGGTCAGCACGCCGGCCTCGATGAGTTGGGCGGGATAGACGGCCAGGGGGTCGACTTCCTTCCAGGCGTCGATCTCCTCCTTGGTGCGGTAGGCGTTCTGGTCGGACACGGAATGGCCGGAGAAGCGGTAGGTCAGGGTTTCCAGCATCACGGGCCCCTGACCGCTGCGCAGCAGTTCCAGTTTGCGCGCCATCACATCGATGACAGCCAGCGGGTTGAAGCCGTCCACCGTTTCGGCGTGGAACTGGGTGGGGCTGATGCCGGAGGCGATGCGGGACATACAGCCCTGCCCCATCGTCTCGCCCCGGGTCTGGTCGCCCATACCGTAGGAGTTGTTAAAGATGTTATAGAGGATGGGCATACCGCCCTTGTGGCTCTCCCACAGGGTTTTGTACTGATCCATCGCAGCAAAGTTCATTGCCTCCCAAACAGGGCCCCGGGCCATAGAGGCGTCGCCGATGTTGCAGACCACGATGCCGTCCTTGTCATTGACCTTCTTGTAGAGCGCCGCACCGGTGGAGATGGTGCCGGAGCCGCCCACGATGGCATTGTTGGGATAGATGCCAAAGGGCAGGAAGAAGGCGTGCATAGAGCCGCCCATACCCATATGGAAGCCGGTCTCCCGGGCAAAGATCTCGCTGAGGGTGCCGTAGAGGATGAAGCGGATGGCCAGTTCCTTGACGCTTTCGGTCTCGCCCAGTTTCTGCGTGGCGCGCAGGCACTTGCCTTCCAGGAAGTTTTCCATCACGTCCATCAACTGCTCGTCGCTCATCTTGTGGATGGTGGACAGGGCCTTGGCCAGAATTTCGGAGTGGGAGCGGTGAGAACCGAAGGCAAAGTCCTTTTCATCCAGCAGATAGGCCTGACCCACGCAGGCCGCCTCCTGTCCGATGGACAGATGGGCAGGGCCGGGATAGGTGTGCTCGATGCCGTTGTAAACGCCCTGGGTCTTGATGAGGTTCAGCATCGTTTCAAACTCACGCAGGACCGTCATATCCCGGAAGATGCGGATCAGGTCTTCCTTCGTAAACCTGCCGGAGGACAGTTCCTCGGCAATGGTCTTATTGTACTGATTCACGGGGATCTCGTTAAAGGTCACCTTGCCGGAGGCTCTGACCTCCGCAGGATCCACAAACAAACTCTTAGGCATACTCCGTTACCTCCTCAAATATGGAACAGCGCTTCCCGGATGGCTTCGCAGACACTGGGATGGGGAAACACCAGTTTTTTCAGCCGTTCGGGGGGCAATTCGGTGTCGATCATCATAGCCACGGTCATCATAATCTCGGAGGCGTAACTGCCCACCATATGGCAGCCCACCAGACGTTTGCGGTCGGTATCCACCACCAGTTTGATGAAACCGCTGCCGTTTTCCACCTCGGCTACATACCGGCCGGAGTAGAGCAAAGGAAGTTTCACTTCCTTCACCGTCATTCCCTTTTCCTGTGCGCTTTCCTTGGTCTCACCGATGGTGGCCACCTCGGGATCGGTGTACAGGACGGATGTAATGGCGTTGTACTTCATCTCGTCGGCAATGCCCAGCATATGGTTCGCAGCCACCTCGGCCTCGCGGTAGGCGGTGTGGGCCAGCATCAGTTTGCCGTTGCAGTCGCCCACGGCATAGACGCCGGGAACGTTGGTGCACAGATGGCGATCGGTGACAATGGCGCCCCGGTCGGTTTCGATGCCCAGTTTTTCAATGCCCACGCCCGCAATAACGCTGCGGCGGCCGGCGCTCATCAGCACGCTGTCGCACTTAACTTCCTGCTCCTTGCCGTTCTGCTCGTAGACCACGCTGTTTTCGGTGATGCGGAGAACACGGCTGTTCAGTTTGAAGTCCATACCGCGCTTGGAATATTCGTCCTGCAACAGTTTGGAGATCTCCGCGTCGATGGGGCCGGCGATCTTGCCCATCATTTCGATGACGGTGACGTGGACGCCCA
>SVKT01000105.1 GCA_015068335.1 Oscillospiraceae bacterium
CGCAGTCCACATAGACGATGGACTTGTCCTCTGCCATCATCTCGTTCAGGGTCAGAGCGAGAGCGTCGCGGCAGGCGCGGGGATCTTTTTCGTGTTTGCCAATCAGATTCACATTCATCGTTCTTGCCCTCCTTTTAAGCGTTCTTGGCGTCTTCCAGAGCCTTTTCAGCGGCGGCGATAGCCTCCTGCCACTGATCTTCCTTGGGCTGAGAGGAGTGGTCGTGTTTGGGCTCTGCGAAGGTAGCGCCCTTGCCCTTGCTGGTGTTCAGCACGATGCAGGAGGGGACGCCCTTCTTGGCGTAGGCGTTCTGGATGGCGTCATAGATGGCTTTCACGTCGTGGCCGTCGATCTCCTGGGTGTACAGACCGAAGCCCTCGGCCTTCTTGGTCAGGCTGCCGTGATCCAGAATGTCGGCGGTGGTGCCGTCCAACTGGTAGCCGTTGTTATCGAAGAAGTAGATGATGTTGTCCAGTTTATGGGCATAGGCAAAGTGCAGGCCTTCCCAGACCTGGCCTTCGTCGGCCTCGCCGTCGCCGATGACGCAGAACACGTGGTTGTCACGGCCGTCGATCTTGTTGCCCAGAGCAGCGCCGGTGGCGGTGGAAACGCCCTGACCCAGAGAACCGGTGGTCAGATCGACGCCGGGGGTCAGTTTACGGTCGGTGTGGCTGGGGAACTTGGTGCCGGGCTGGTTGAGAGTGTAGGCGTCCTCCATAGGATAGAAGCCCATCAGGCCGAAGGTGGCGTATGCCACGGGGCCGGCGTGACCCTTGGACAGGACCAGCCAGTCGCGGTCCTCCCAGCGGGGGTTCTTGGGATCATATTTCATGACCTCGCCGTACAGAACGGCCATCAGATCGGCCAGGTCCATAGAGCCGCCCACGTGACCGAAACCGCGGGAGTGGATGACCTTCAAGGTCTCCAACCGGATCTCGGCCGCCAGAACTTTCAGATTCTTCTCGTTCATGGGGTGTATCGTCCTTTCCTGTTTGAAGTGAGCGTCCGCAGGAAGGCGAACGCAAAAAGCACAGCATACAGCCGGCCTCATCCTGCGGACGGGGCCGAAAAGCAGTGACCACCGGGTGCTGTGCCTGCATCAGATGTCGATTCTATTTTACAGCAGACACGCCCACATAGTCAATGACCGTTTGCGTTGAAATGCTAAAAAATAGAGGGTTTTTTTCTGCAAAACGTGATTTTTTAACGCGGAGCGGGAGAGAAATCGCTGCCGGCAGACCGGCATCGACGGCAGGCGCGGAATCGATTGCCTGAAAACAGGGTGGGGGGTGCATTTTCTGCCGGAGAATCGCAGGGGCGCCTTTGTGTTTTGTGATGCTTTGCCGCAAATTGCACCTTGAAACGGACATAGGTTATGCGTTATACTATACTATCGGAAAAAGAGAACAGGAAAGGATGATAGACAATGACCGCTTATTCCGCAATGACGGCAGAAGCACGCAAGGCAGAATATGCCGTGCTGACGAAAGAATTTGAGAGATTGAAAGGCCTGGGCCTGAATCTGAATATGGCGCGCGGCAAGCCCGGAAAAGAACAACTGGATCTGGTCTCTGATATGACTTACAGCCTGATGGACCGTCCGGAAAACTTTATGTCCGGAAACATTGATGTGCGCAACTACGGCGAGATGTCCGGTCTTCCCGCGGCAAAGGAACTGTTTGCCGAGATCCTGGGCTGCAAAGCAGAGCAGGTGTTTGTGGGCGGAAACGCCAGTTTGCAGTTGATGTATGACACCATTTCCAAGGCCTATACCCACGGTCTGCTCCACAGTGAGAGACCCTGGTGCCGGGAAGAAACGGTGAAGTGGCTGTGTCCCGCCCCCGGCTATGACCGCCATTTCAAGATCACGGAGTCCTTTGGTTTTGAGATGATCACCATTCCTATGACTGCGGACGGCCCCGATATGGACGCGGTGGAAGAAGCGGTGAAGGACCCGGCGGTCAAGGGCATCTGGTGTGTGCCCAAGTACTCCAACCCTGACGGCATCATCTATTCCGACGAAACGGTTCGCCGTATGGCGGGTCTGAAACCTGCGGCGCCGGACTTTACCATTATGTGGGATAACGCTTACTGCGTCCACGAGTTCGAGGGCGAGTATGTGGAGTTCCCGGACATCATTTCTGCCTGCGCCGAGGCGGGCAGCCCGGATATGGTCTTTGAGTTCGCATCCACCTCCAAGATCACGCTGCCCGGCGCCGGTATTGCGTGCTTTGCCACCTCGATGGAAAACCTGTACTATATGGAGAAACTGCTGACCATCCAGATCATCAGTTTTGACAAGGTGAATCAGCAGCGTCACGTGCTGTTCCTTAAAAACAAGGAGAACGTGCTGAAACTGATGAAGAAGCACGCCGCGATTATGGCGCCGAAATTCCACGCAGTCCTCGACGCGCTGGAAACGGAGATCAAGCCTGCCGGCATTGCCGAGTGGTGCAGCCCCAAGGGCGGCTATTTCGTGTCCCTGAACGCGATGCCCGGCACCGCCAAGCGGACGCTGGCGCTGTGCAAAGAGGCCGGCGTCACGATGACCGGCGCCGGCGCCACCTTCCCCTACGGCAAGGATCCCCAGGACAGCAACATCCGCATCGCCCCCTCTCTGCCTCCCGTGGCAGAACTGGAACAGGCCATTGCGGTGTTCTGTACCTGCCTGAAAATGGCCGCGTTGGAGAAACTGGGCGTATGAGATACTACGGCAGCGTCTACCGTCCGCCCTCCGAGGCGTACAGCCTCATCGTTCAGGTAACTTACGGGTGCAGCCATAACACCTGCGCCTTTTGCAGTATGTTCAAGGAAAAGCGCTTCGCCATCCGTCCGCTGGAAGAAGTGCTGGAAGATTTCCATATGGCCAGAGCCCGCTACCGCAATGTCGACAAGGTCTTTCTGGCCGACGGCGATGCGCTGGTCCGCAAGGCGTCCGAACTGTATACCATTCTGGATACCATCCGTGAACTGTTTCCCGAGTGCAAGCGGGTGACCAGTTATGCCTCACCGTCCTCCATCCGGATCCGAACCGATGAGGAATTGCAGACCCTGCGGGAAAAGGGCCTGACGATGGTCTATATGGGTCTGGAATCCGGCAGCGACGAGGTTTTGAAACGGATGCGCAAGGGACATACCGCGGCCGAGATCGTGGAGATGGGACAAAAGGTCCGCCGCAACGGAATGGCTCTTTCCGTCACAGCCATCACCGGACTTGGCGGCCCGGAACTGTTGGAGCAGCACGCCGTGGAGACGGCAAAGGCGTTCAACGCGATGAATCCCGAGTATATCGGTATGCTGACGCTGATGGTGGAGCCCGGCACGCCCCTGTATGACTGGGTGCGTGAGGGCAGTTTCCGCCTGCTGACGCAGCCCCAGGTGTTGGAGGAGACCCGGTTGCTGATGGAGCATCTGGACAGCCCCGGCAGCGTGTTCCGTATGAATCACGCCAGCAATTATCTGGTGCTGAAAGGCACGCTGAACGGCGACCAGGCCGCTATGCTGGCGGAGATCCGTCGGGCCGAACAGGATTTGAGCCGTCTGCGCCCCGAGCATTGGCGCGGACTGTAAAACAGGAGATCGGCAATATAACTTTGCCAACCCCACGCAAATCGGTGAAAATCAGGCAAAAGAAAAAACAAAGCCCCGCCTCGAAAGAGGCGGGGCTTTGTTCAGTTACTTCTTGTCGTTCAGGGCGGTTTCGCAGTAGGCACAGCGATAGGTGTGCTTTTCGGCGTTGCTCAGCAGGAAGATGGCGTCCAACTGGGGCTCGCTGACGGTGATGCAGCGGGGGTTCTTGCAGCGGACGATGTTGGTCAGGCGGCGGGGCAGTTCCAGATGCTTCTTTTCCACGCGCTCGCCGTTGCGGATGATGTTGACGGTGATGTTGGAATCAATGTAGCCCAGCACATCCAGATCCACTTCCATAGGGGAGTCGATCTTGATGATGTCCTTCTTGCCCATACGGCCGCTGCGGACGTTTTTGATGATGGCGACGGAGCAGTCCAGCCGGTCCAGATGGAGGGACGTGTAGATCTCCATACTCTTGCCGGCCTGAATGTGGTCCAGGACCACGCCGTTTTGGATGCTGTCAATCTTCATAAGTCAGGACTCCTTTCTCACACCTCGATGCCCAGCAGTTTCAGGATCAGGGCCATACGGATGAACTTGCCGTTTTTGACCTGTCTCCAATAGGCGGCGCGGGGATCCTTGTCCACGGCCACGGCGATCTCGTTCACGCGGGGCAGGGGATGCAGGACGGAGAGGTCGGGCTTGGCATTCACCAGTTTCTCCGGCGTCAGGATGTAACTGTCCTTCAAGCGCAGGTAGTCCTCCTCGTTGAAGAAGCGCTCCTTCTGCACGCGGGTCATATACAGGATGTCCAACTGGGGGATCACAGATTCCAGATCGGTGGTCTGGGTGTAGGGGATGCCCTTGCTTTTGAGGGCCTCCTCCTTGACGTAGCGAGGCAGTTTCAGTTCCTCGGGAGAGATCAGCACGAAGTTGATGTTCTCGTAGCGGCTCAGGGCGTTGACCAGAGAGTGGACGGTGCGGCCGAATTTCAGGTCGCCGCAGAAGCCCACGGTGAAGCCGTCCAGCCGACCCTTTTCCCGGTGGATGGTCAGCAGGTCGGTGAGGGTCTGGGTGGGATGGTTGTGGCCGCCGTCGCCGGCGTTGATGATGGGCACGTCGCAGAACTGTGCGGCGGCAAAGGGTGCGCCCTCCTTGGGATGGCGCATCGCGATGATGTCGGCGTAGCAACTGACGGTGTGGATGGTGTCACCCACGGTCTCGCCCTTGGCGGTGGAACTGGAATTGGCCTCGGAGAAGCCCAGCACGCTGCCGCCCAGACCCAGCATAGCAGACTCGAAGGAGAGTCTGGTGCGGGTGGAGGGCTCAAAAAACAGGGTGGCCAACTGCTTGTGGGCGCAGGCGTCCTGATATTTGACGGGGTTTTCAATGATGTCCTCCGCAACGGCGATCAACTGGTCGATCTCCTCCACGGACAGGTCGATGATGTCGAGCAGATTTCTGGCCATAACTGTTTCCTCCTTAACCGCCGATCCAACTCTCGTCGGAGGGGTTGGCGCGGAACTTTTTCAGACGGTCAATATCCTCCGGTTTGATTTTTCCTTCCTCGGCGGCCACTTCGCACACGGCGTCGAAGTTGGACAGGCTGATGTTTTTCACGTTGGCGGCGGCCATACGGTCCAGACCCTTCTGCATTCCGTAGGTGAAGATGGACACAACGCCCAGCACCTCGGCGCCGGCCTCGCGCAGGGCTTCCACCACTTCGATGCAACTGCCGCCGGTGGAGATCAGATCCTCCACCACGACCACTTTCTGGCCGGGGAGCAGTTTGCCCTCGATGCGGTTCTGGCGGCCGTGATCCTTGTTGCCGGAGCGGACGTAGCCCATAGGCAGACCCATCAGGTGCCCC
>SVKT01000106.1 GCA_015068335.1 Oscillospiraceae bacterium
GTACACGCAGGCGGCGGCCACCATCGTCTTGCCGGAGCCCACGTCGCCCTGACAGAGGCGGTTCATCGCCCGTCCGGCGCGCATATCGGCGATGGCCTCCTCCACGCAGCGGCGCTGGGCGCCGGTGAGAGCGAAGGGAAGGGAGCGGTAGAAGGTTTCCATCTCCACGGCGCGGCAGGGCGGAACGGTGACCGTCTCCCGCCGGCTGCGCAGGCGTTTGAGGCCGATGGAGAAGAGGAACAGCTCCTCAAAGGCGAGGCGGCGGCGGGCAATGTCCAGCGCCTTTTCGTCCTCGGGGAAGTGGATGTTTTCGTAGGCGTAGCCGATGCGGCAGAGGGCGTGGGTCTGGCGCACCTGGTCGGGCAGCACGTCGGGCAGGATGTCGGCGCACGCGTCCAGACCCTGCCGGATGGACCGGGAAAGCACCAGTTGGGACACCCCGGCGGTGAGGGGATAGATGGGCACGATGCGGCCGGTGGCTTCGCCCCGGCCCTCCTGCTCCACGATGGGGCTGGCCATACTCTTGCGCAGGAGGTTGCCCTCCGCCTTGCCGTAGAAGATGTAGGTCTCGCCCTGTTTCAGGTTGTTTTTCAGCCACGTCTGGTTGAAGAAGGTGACGTCCAGCACGCCGGTCTCGTCCACGGCCCGCACCTTCACCAGCGTCATCCCCTTGCGGATGTGGGACACCGTGGGCGGCGAGGCGATCATCGCCGCCACGCAGGCGGTCTCGCCGGGGACGAGGTCTGCGATGCGGCAGGCGGTGCGGCGGTCGTCGTACTTCCGGGGGAACCAGCCGATGAGATCCCGCAGGGTGCGGATGCCCAGTTTGTTCAGCGACTTGGCCCGCTGCTCGCCGATGCCCTTGACGTAGCGCACATCGGTGGTGAGTTCTGCCATACGGTTCTCCCCTTTCGGTGTCGATACAAACCCATTATAATCAATTTTATAAAATTTGAAAAGACCCTGTAACGAATCCCTGCGGCGAGCGTCTTATAGAAGAACAGAGGGGAGGTGGAGAGATGCCCGATTTCGAGGAGATCTACCGGCAGTATTTTGCTGATGTCTATCAATATGCGCTGGCCCTGTCCCGGGACGAGACAATGGCGGAGGAAGTGACGCAGGAGACCTTTTTCAGGGCCCTTTCCGCCATTGACAACTTCCACGGAGACTGCCAGTTGCGGGTCTGGCTGTGCCAGATCGCCCGCAACCGGTATTTGTCACTGTGCCGGGAGAAAAAACACTTTGCGGAACTGGCGGAGGAGCCGGGAGACCCGGGGCTCGAGGAGGGCTTTGCAGACAGAGATACTGCCCGCCGGCTGCATCGTCTGCTCCATAATTTGTCGGAGCCCTATAAGGAAGTGTTTTCCTTGCGGACCTTTGGTGAACTGCCCTTTTCCCAGATCGGGGAACTGTTCGGAAAAACAGAGAACTGGGCTCGGGTGACCTATTTCCGGGCTCGTCAGAAGTTGAAGGAGGCGCTTTGATGAACTGTGATATCATTCAGGATCTGCTGCCGCTGTATTACGACGGCGTGTGCTCCGCAGGGAGCCGGAAGGCAGTAGAGGAACATTTGGAGTCCTGTGAGGACTGCCGCGGACTGCTGGCAGACCTGGATGCACCCCTGCCGGGGGCGAAAGCGGTAAAAGCTGCCGATGACGCAACGGCGGTGAAAAAGATCTCCGGCGAATGGGAAAAAAGTAAGTGGTTGGCTCGTGTAAGGGGGGCCGCCATTGCCACAGCGGTGTGTGCGATAGTATTTGGCCTGTGGTATGGGTTGACCCAATGGAATATCGTGCCTGTGGCAGTGGAACGCATTGAGGTCAGCAATGTGCGGCAACTTTCGGATGGCCGGGTGCTGTACCGGCTGTGCGTAGGTGATGGCTATGACCTGAGCCGTATCCGGTATTCCTATGACGATGAGGGTAATATGTTTGTGGAGCCGATTCGACCGGTACTGCCGGCCAAACGGAACGAGCAGTTTCCAAACCGGTGGGACAAAGAGATGTTTCACAGCGTGGCGGAACACAACAAATGGGAAATGGAATATGGTTCTGGTGTAGCGGTGACGAGGATCTGGATCGGCAGGGGACCGGATGCTGTCCTCCTTTGGGAAGAGGGCATAGAATTACCTGCCGCCAGTGCTGCCGATGAGGAAGCGTGGGGATATGTGACCGGCAGCGCCCAGTATTGGGCGGAGAGAACTGCCGGATAAGACGTATAAAAAACGCCAACACCGCCGGAAGAGATTCCGGCGGTGTTTCTGTTACAGGTTCGTATTCACGTATTCGAGGAAGGTGTAGGTGAAGCCGTTTTCCTCCACCGTTTCGCCGATGTGCTCCACCTCCCAGCCGGGCAGGGCGTCCAGATCGGGGAAGAAGGTGTCGGCGCCTTCGGCGACGGTGTCCACCCGCGTCAGGTAGACCCGCTTGCACTGCGCCAGCAATGCGGCGTAGATACTGCCGCCGCCGATGACCCACAGGTTGTCCGGCTCGGTGCCGGCGGCGAGGGTCAGCGCCGCCTCGGGAGAGGAGACGAACTCGGCGTTTTCCCGCGTCGCTCCGGCGCTGCGGGTGATGACGATGTTGCGCCGGCGGGGCAGAGGTCTGCCGCCGGGGAAGGAGTCCAGCGTCTTGCGGCCCAGAATGACGGTACCGTCCAGCGTCAGGGCGCGGAAGCGCTTCATATCCGTGGGCAGGGAGAAGAGCAGGTCGCCCTTCCGGCCGATGGCCCAGTTTTTGTCAACAGCAACAATGGCGTTCATCGTTTGCACCTCAAATGGCAACGGGGATCTTGTCCTCGAAGGGGGCGGGGGTGTAGCCTTCCAGTTTGAAACTGTCGGGGGTGAAGGCGTAGAAGTCGGTGACGGAGGGGTCGACAGAGAACGTGGGCGCCTCCACGGGGGTCTGGGTCAGCATCTTCTCGATGATGGGCACGTGGCGGTCGTAGATGTGGGCGTCGGCGATGACGTGCACCAGTTCGCCGGGGATGAGACCGCTGGACTGGGCCATCATATGCACCAGCACGGCATACTGCACCACGTTCCAGTTGTTGGCGGCCAGCATATCCTGACTGCGCTGGTTGAGGATGGCGTTGAGTTTGTTGCCGGAGACGTTGAAGGTCATAGAATAGGCGCAGGGGTACAGGTGCATCTCGTGGAGATCCTGAAAGTTGTAGATGTTGGTGAGGATGCGGCGGGAGGCGGGATTGTGTTTGAGGTCGTAGAGCACGCGGTCCACCTGGTCCATATCGCCCTCGGGGTAGTGGTGCTTCACGCCCAACTGGTAGCCGTAGGCCTTGCCGATGGAGCCGGTCTCGTCGGCCCAGGAGTCCCAGATCCTGGCGTCCAGGTCGGCGATGTTGTTGGACTTCTTCTGCCAGATCCACAGCAGTTCCTTCACGGCGGTCTTCCAGTAGGTGCGGCGGATAGTCAGGATGGGGAACTCCTTTTGCAGGTCGTAGCGGTTCACGATGCCGAATTTCTTCACGGTGTGGGCGGGAGTGCCGTCCTCCCAGCGGGGGCGGACGTTCTGATCGGTGTCCCACACGCCGTTTTCCAGAATGTCTCTGCAATTTTCAATGAAACGAATATCTGCGTAACTCACGGCGACACGCTCCTTCGTATTTTTTCTCTACCGTCCAGTATAGCAAAGGTCGGCGGAAAAGTACACAACAATTCGCGCGGTTTTTGGACAAAAAAAGACCGCGTTCTTTGTGAAAGTTTTTGGGGGAAGCGTGTTGAAAAAGGGCGCGGAGGGGAATAAAATGTGCGAAGAATGATATGCAAGCAAAGCGGCGGAAGGAGGGAAGGCTGTGACGCAGACGCGGAAAGTGGATATTGTATTTACCGACCGGGACCTGTGGCGCATCGCCGTGCCGCTGGTCATCGAGCGGCTGCTCATCACCACGGTGAATCTGGTGGACACCATTATGGTGGCGCAGGTGGGCGAGGCGGCGGTCTCCGCCATCTCTCTGGTGGGCACGGCCAACGCGCTGTTCCTGACGATCTTTATGGCGCTGGCCTCCGGCGGCGCCATCGTCACGGGGCAGTATCTGGGCCGGCGGGAGACGGAAAAGGCGGGAATGTCCGGCGGGCAGTTGCTGCTGTTTATGCTGGAAGTGTCCCTGTTGATTATGGGCGTGTACTATCTGGCAAAGCCCTTTGTGATCGGCAAAGTGTTCGGCGCCATCGAGCCGGACGTGGCCGCCTACGCCAGCACGTATTTTGACATCGTGACCCTGTCCTTCCCCTTTATGGCGGTTTACAATGCGGGCGCGGCGCTGTTCCGCGTGATGGGCGATTCCCGGACGACGATGTGGGTCTCCCTGATGACCAATGTGATCAACGCGGCGGGCAACGCCATTTTGATCTTCGGTTTCGGTATGGGCGTGGCGGGCGCCGCCATCCCCACGCTGGTCTCCCGGGCTGCGGGCGCGGTGGTGATCGTGGCGCTGCTGCGGCGGCCGGGACGGACGTTGCAGATCAAAACCGCCTCCCTGCGGCACGACAGAAAGACCATCGGCAACATCCTGCGCTACGGCATCCCCAGCGGCGTGGAAAACAGCCTGTTCCACGTGGGCAAGATCCTGCTGCTGTCCACGGTGGCCCTGTTCGGCACGGCCTCGGTGGCGGCCAACTCCATCTCCACCACCGTGACCTCCTTCCACAGCCTGCCCTCGGAGGCGATGGGACTGGTGATGGTCTCCGTGGTGTCCCGGTGCGTGGGCGCCGGCAATATGGAGCGCGCCCGGGAATACGGGAAAAAACTGATGAAGATCGCCTACATCCTGATGCTTTGCGGCGGTATCGTTATCCGCCTGCTGCTGCCGCTGATTTTGCGGGTCTACAACGTTTCGCCGGAGACGGAGGGCTACGTCCGCATTCTGGTGACGATGTACATCATCTTCGGCACGCTGTTCTGGCCGTCTTCCTTCTCGATGCCGCAGGCCCTGCGGGCCGCCGGCGACGCCCGGTACACTATGACGGTGAGCGTGGTGACGATGTGGACGCTGCGCGTGGGTCTTGGCATCCTGCTGGGCCGGTACTTCGGTCTGGGCGTGGTGGGCGTGTGGACGGCGATGATCGTGGACTGGTGCGCGCGCTCCATCCTGTTTATCACCCGCTTCCGGGGAACGAAGTGGGAAACCAAAGGCATCAAAGAGTAAGAAAAGCCGCAGCGGCTCGTCCGCTGCGGCTCTTTTTTTGTGTTTATCAGGGGGCTTTCTGCGCGGCGATGCGGCGGAGCAGTTCCTCCATCTCCTCCGGGCCGATCTTCACGAAGCCGCCGAAGGGGAAGCCCTTGGGCTTTTCCGCCCGGTGGGCCACCATAGCGGGGATGTCCTCCACCCGGCCGCCCACGGCCTCAAAGGTCAGGGGCAGACTCA
>SVKT01000107.1 GCA_015068335.1 Oscillospiraceae bacterium
CCACGGGATCGGCGGCATCCACAGGGGTCAGCAGCCCCAGCGTCATCACCGCGCCGGAGATGGCACCGCACAGTTCGCCGGTGCCTGCGCCGCTGCCGAAACCGCCGCCTACATTAAAACTCTCCTGCTCACTCAGTCCGGTAAGATCGGAAAATGCCGCCACGACACTCTGGCAGCAGTTGAAGCCCTGCTTATGATAGGAAATGGATCGTTCCATACGGTTCATAGTTCTGTCTCCTCTTCTGTTTCTATGTTTTCTGTGTTCAGTTCTGCCGCCAGTTCCATCAGTTTTCGAAGACGATGGTTCAGGCAGGATTTGGTCAGCGGCGGGTCAAATTCCTCCGCAAGTTCCGATAAAGTCAGTTCCGGCCGCAGTTTACGCAGCGCGGCAGTCTCCTGCAATTTTTTTGGCAGTTGTTCCATCCGCTCTGCGGTCTCCAACTTCCGGATCGCCTCCAACTGCTCCTGCGCCGCAAAGACAGCCTTGTCCAGATTGGCGCTGTCGCAGTTCAGCCGACGATTCACACTGTTGCGCAGGTCCTTTTCCAGTTTCGCGGACATAATGTTCATCGCGGCCACCGGGGCACCGATGAGCGTCAGGAAATCCTCGATCTGGTCGCTCTGCTTGAAATAGGTGATGTAACTGCCGTTTCGGCTGATGCTTTTGGGCGGATAGCCCGACTCCCGCAGCAAAACCTCCAATTCCCGACTCACCTGCAAATGGGACGTGGTCAGTTCCAGATGATAGCGCTTCAAAGGGTCGGTAATGCTGCCGCCGGCGAAGAACACGCCCCGCAAAAATGCCGCACGGCAGCACTCATCCTCCAAGATGCCGAAGTTGATATGCAGCGCAAGATTCTGTCTCGGCGCATAGCCGAGATGGTTGATGATGCTGTCCAGTTTTTCCTGCTCCGTGACCTGAAACACCAGTTTTCCGGGCGCATCCTCTGCCGGCTGGCGGTCAAACCGAAGATTGAACGCCTTCTGGAAGAGTTTCGGCAGCCGGGCGGCGAAGTTGCGGTTTTCTGTGATGATCCGCACCTCCGAGGAATGGAACGTATTGCAGTAAAGCAGGATCCCGTAGGCCTCCGCCCGGGCACAGCAATGGCGCTGCACAGGCAGTCTGCACAGTTCGTTTTTCGTGTCAAAGGAAAAAGACATCCGGGTTTCCCTTTCTCTTTAATTCTTTTTCTCGATGCGGTAGCCGCCGCTGCAAAAGCCGTTGGCCCCGTCAGCGATGCGGACGCTCCGCTCCGCGTGGAGCCGAAGCAACTCTCTGGCCAGACAGTCGGAATGATGGCGTGCATACCCGTTTTCCACAGTAAGAAGCGGGCGGTTCACGATCTCCACGCCCATCTGTCTGCAAAGCGCTTCATCGGCAAGCAGAAGTGCGGCTCCCTCCTCCGCGTAGCGGGCTGCCACATCCTCCGGGATCGTGGTGGAATTGCACAGGCAGAGGTCAAACAACCCTTGGGAGGAATGGTGAAACAGAGCGGCGATATGATCCGAAACGGTATAGCCCTCCGTCTCCCCTTCCTGGGTCATAACATTACAGACATAGACTTTCAGCGCGTCAGAGGTCTGAATGGCCTCCACGACGCCGTCCACCAGCAAGTTGGGGATGATGCTGGTATACAGGCTGCCGGGGCCGAGGACGATCATATCCGCCTCCCGGATGGCATCCAGCGCCTCCGGCAGAGCGCCGGCATCCTCCGGAAGCAGTCTGACCCGCCGGATGCGGCAATCCTCTTTCTTCTTGCAGTAGAAGATCTTGGATTCGCCGATCACCGTGGAGCCGTTTTCGAACTCCGCTTCCAGCCGCACATCCGCAGTCGTCACAGGCAGGACGCGGCCGGTAATGGCAAGCACCTGGCTCATACGGCTTACTGCGGCATCAAAACTGGGAGAGATCTCATTCAATGCTGCCAAAAACAGATTGCCGAAACTCTGACCGGCAAGAGAGCCGTCCCGAAAGCGGAAATGCATCAGTTCGCTCATCAGCGGCTCCGTATTGGCCAGCGCTTCCAGGCAGTTTCGAATGTCCCCCGGGGGCGGCATACCAAGATCCTGCCGCAGCACGCCGGAGCCGCCGCCGTCATCCGCCACCGAAACGATGGCGGAGATATTTTCCGTGTATTGCTTTAATCCCCGCAGCATATTGGACAGCCCGTGTCCGCCGCCGATGACGGCGATTTTCGGGCCGTTTGCTTTGGGAAAACGACGGACCAATTCTTCCATTTCAGCCTCCACGGTTGATGTCCCTGTGGTTCTCCGTCACCGGATAGCCCAGAGACCGGATGTACTCCGTCAGCGCCCGGGTCACCGCCACGCTGCGGTGATGTCCGCCCGTGCAGCCCACGGCAACGACCAGAACTGCCTTTCCCTCCTCCGCATAGAGCGGCAGAGAGAAAGAAAGCAGGTCTTTCACCCGGTTCAGATACTCCGTGGTCTGCGGGAAGGAGAATACATACTCCGCCACCGGAGCGTCCAGTCCGGTCTGGTGGCGCAATTCGTCCATATAGTAGGGGTTCGGCATAAAACGCACGTCAAAGACCAGATCCGCCTCCAACGGGATTCCGTATTTGAAGCCAAAGGAGGTCAGACTGACCGCCATACCGCCGGTATCACTCTCTTGACCAAAAATACGCAGCAACTCTCCGCGCAGTTGTGCAGTTGTCGTGCGGGAGGTGTCGATAATGTGATCTGCCCGCGCTCTGACAGGCGCCATCAGTTCCCGTTCCCGGTGGACGGCTTCTTCCAGCGTGTCTACGCTGTCCAGCAGCGGATGGCGGCGGCGGGTCTCCTTGTAGCGCTTGATGATGACCTCCGGCGCCGCCTCCAAAAACAGCATCGAGCAGCAGGCGTTGCCCTCTTTGAGTTGATCCAGCACATCAAACAGTTCCGAAAAAGAACTGCCTGTACGCACATCGTACACCAGGGCCACCCGGTCATACCGACCGTTACCCGCAGCGCAGAATTCCGCAAATTTCAGGATCATCGCCGCCGGCATATTATCCACAATATAAAAACCGATGTCTTCCAGATAGGAGGCCGCTTTACTCTTTCCGCCGCCGGAAAGTCCCGAAATGACAAGGATCTCCATATGCTTCCCCCTCTTATCGAATGATCTTCACTTCCGGTTCCAGCCGGACGCCCGTTTCCGCAAAAACACGCGCCTGCACCTGCGCGATCAGTTCCAGAACATCGGCGCAGGTGGCGCCGTCGATATTGATGACAAAGCCGGCGTGCTTTTTGCTGACCTGCGCGCCGCCCACCGTCAGCCCCTTCAATCCGCATTGATCGATCAGCGTGCCGGCAAAGTGGCCCTCAGGCCGCTTGAAGGTACTGCCGGCGCTGGGATATTCCAGCGGCTGGCTGGTCTTGCGGCGTTCCATCAAGTCCCGCATCGTCTCCCGGATCCCGGCGCTGTCGCCCTTTTTCAGGCGGAACACCGCGCGCAGCACCACCGCGTCAGGTCGCTCATTGAGCAGACTGCGGCGATACCCAAAGGCCATCTCCCCGCAGGAAAGCGTCCGCACGCCCTCCTCCGGGAACAGGACGGTCACGCTTTCGATCACCTGCTTCATCTCGCCGCCGTAGGCACCGGCGTTCATACACACAGCGCCGCCCACCGTGCCGGGGATACCGTGGGCAAACTCCAAGCCCGTCAGGCCCTCCTTGCAGGCCAGATCCGCCAGTCTGGCAAGGGGCACGCCTGCTTCGGCGATCAGGGTATCGCCCTCCCCTTTTTCCAGACGATTCATCGCCACAGAGGTATCGATCACCAGCCGGTCCAGCCCTTCGTCCGGCACCAGAAGGTTGGTGCCGTTGCCGATGACCAGCGGTCTTGCGCCGCACTCTGCGGCATAGTTCATCAGCAGTACCAACTGCTCGCCGTTGGTTGGAAAGGCCATTCGACTTGCAGGCCCGCCAATCCGGAAGGATGTGTGACGACTCATACTCTCATCGCACACCACCCTCAGGTCGGGCAAATATTCAGAAAGGTAACGGTCAAACTTTGTCCAGTCCATAAAGGACCTCCTTGCAATATCAAGCGGGCCTCTCTGCCCGTCAGGTTTTTCCGCTGCCGGCGTCCGCGTGCATATCCACACGCCGCACCAGTTCCTGCGCCGCGTTATAACCGAATTTGCGGTGACGGTTGTTCATAGCCGCCACCTCCACGATACTGGCCAGACTCCGTCCCGGCCGCACCGGAATGGTGACGATGGGCACGTTCACATCCAGCATTTCGATGTAATGATCCTCGATGCCCAGACGGTCGTAGAACTTGCTCTGATCCCAGGGTTCAAAATGCACCACCAGGTCCAGTTGGGTCTCCACCTTGATGGCGCGCATACCGAAAAGTTGGCGCAGATCAATGACGCCGATACCGCGCAACTCGATATAGTGCCGGATGATCTCCGGTGCCGTGCCGATGAGTTGGTTGGAAACGCGCCGCAGTTCCACAGCGTCATCCGCCACCAGACGGTGACCACGCATAATCAGTTCGATGGCCGCCTCGCTCTTGCCCACACCGGAATCGCCGGTGATCATAACGCCCTCGCCGTAAATTTCCAGCAGCACGCCGTGGCGGGTGATGCAGGGAGCAAGGATCCGGTTCATATGCTCGATCACGTGACTGGTGAAGTCCACCGTCACCTCGGATGTGCGAAGCAGCGTTCTTCCGTGCTCGCGGGCACTTTCCATACACTCCTCAAAGCAGTCCAGTCCTCTGGCGATGACCAGCGCGGGAATGTCATAGTGAAACAGGTCGTCAAAGCATTTGCGCCGCTGCGTGGGGGTAAGTCCCTCCAAATAGGTGACCTCCGCTTTGCCGATTACTTGCAGGCGGCGGGGCTCGAAGTAATCATAAAAATCGTGAAACTGCAAACCCGGACGGTTCACATCCTTGATGGTCAGCAGCATCGTTTCAAAGTCGCTGCCCTGGTTCAAGACTTCCAGATTAAAAACCTTGACAAAATCTTTGATCTTCAAACCGTTTTCGTGCATAGCGCTTCCCCCTTCTTTCCGGTACGGACATCGCCTGTACCCGTCCTTGCAGTCCGGCGAACACCCGGCTGCGGTGTCAAAAAAAGTCATTCTTTTATTCTACATCATTATATATGATTTCCCCTCATTCCGCAACACTTTCACAGCGATCGCGGCAGCAGAAAAAAACTGCAAAAAACTTTGATTTTTTTGAAAATTCTTCTTGCATTTTTGAAATCATTCTGTTATTATATCACCTGTGCCTATGAA
>SVKT01000108.1 GCA_015068335.1 Oscillospiraceae bacterium
CCCGGCGGCGTGTGTTCCTTCGCCCTGCCGGAGAACGTAAAGACCTATCTGGACGTTTCCCTGCGGCGGTTTGAGACGGTGTTCCCCGCCGCCGGCAGCAGCAACAGCGCCATCGAAATGACCTGCGAAGAAATGGAGAAGTATTCCTCCAACTTCGTGGAGTGGGTCGATGTGTGCAAGGGCTGGAGAGAAGACGAGACCGTTTGATTCAAAGAAGGGAGGCGCTGCTATGCTCAAATTCATCCATGCTGCGGATTTTCATCTGGACAGCGCCTTCGGCGCGCTGACGCCCCAGCAGGCTGCCGCCCGCCGCCGTGAAAGCCGGGAACTGGTGGCCCAGTTGTCGAATTATGTAAACCGAACCGGCGCGCAGCTGGTACTGCTGGCGGGCGACCTGTTTGACTCCGGCTCTGCCTTCCGGGAGACGAAGGAGCAGCTGGCAGAGGCGCTGGGGCAGATGGAGGCGCAGGTGTTTATCGCCCCCGGCAACCACGACTGGTACGGCCCGTCCTGGCAGACGGTGGCGTGGCCGGAAAACGTGCATATTTTCAGGACCGCCGAACTGGAAGCGGTGGGGCTGCCGGCGTGGAACGTCACCGTTCATGGCGCGGCCTTCACCGGCACGGAGCAGGCGGAGAGCTTCCTTGCGGGCTTCGCTGCGCCCGCGGATGGCCGCGTCCACATCGGTCTGCTCCACGGAGAGATCGACCCGGCGGAGAAGCGCTATGGGCCGGTGCGCCGTGAGGAGGCGGCTGCCAGCGGTCTGGATTATCTGGCCATGGGGCATATCCACAAGCGGACGGAGCCGCTGCGCTTTGGCAAAACGCTGTGCGCGTGGCCGGGCTGTCTGGAAGGCCGCGGCTTTGACGAACTGGGCGAGAAGGGCTTCTACGAGGGTGTGATCGCCGATGACGGAAAAATCTCCCTGACCTTTGTGCCCTTCGCCCGGCGGCGGTATGAAATTTTGCAGGTGGACGTGACGGGCAAATCGCCCCGCGCCGCCATCGAGGAGGCGCTGCCCGCGGAGACCACGCGGCACCTCTACCGCATCCTGCTCACCGGCGAGACCGGGGAGAGCGGCGTGGACACCGCCGCCTTGCAGGAGACGCTGGCAGACCGGTTCTTTGCGCTGGAGATCCGCGACCACACCCGCATCGCGGAGGACATCTGGGCGCGGGCGGCGGAGGACTCCCTGCGGGGCGAATTCCTGCGGGAGCTGCGCGGACGCTGGCAGGCGGCCGCCACCGAGGAGGAGCGGGAGACCATCACCCGCGCCGTCCGGTTTGGACTGGCAGCGCTGGATCACAGAGATCTGGTCTGACGAAAAAATACAGAAAAACGACCCGAAGGCTTGGCTCCTTCGGGTCGTTTCTTGTTGCGTTACAGGATGTGTTCAAAGGCCACGCGGGGGTTTCCGTCCTCGCAGCCGCCCCGCAGGGTGATGATGCCGCAGCGCCGGAAGCCGGCCTTTTTCAGGGCGCTCTGCATGGGGAGATTGCCCTCGTGGGTGTCGATGCGGACGGAGGCGCATCCCAGCGCCCGGGCCATCTCAAAGCCCTTTTGGAACATCTGCCCCGCCACGCCCTTTCCCTTGCTGGCGTCGGACACGCAGACCCGGTGGATGGCGGCGTAGGGTGCGTCGGAGAGCCACGCGCCGTCGATCTCGTGGTAGGACGGGTCCGGTGTGGTCTGAAAGAGGAAGGCGCCCAGGATCTCATCCTGTTCCACGGCCATCCAGATCCGCCCGGCGGCGATGTCCGTTATCCAATCCTCCCGGGAGGGATAGCCCCGCTGCCACTGATCCAGACCCAGCCGCCGCAGCTGTGCTTTGGCTTCTTCGGTAATGCGCCAGAGCGCGCCCAGATGCTCCGCCTGCGCAAGTTTGAATTCCATAGAGATGCTCCTTACTTGTTTTCGACTGTGTTTTCGCTCCATTATAGCGGAAAGCGCGGGCGTTGTAAACGCCGGGGAAAAAGAAAAGACCTGCGGAAAGCAGGTCTTACTTTTTTGCGTCCAGATTGCGGAGATAGTCCCGCAAAATCAGGTTGATGCAGGAGGACAGCGGGCGGTCATCCTCCTCGGCAAGAGTGCGGAGCCGTTCTACAATATCGTTGTCCAAAGACAGACTTACATTTACTTTTTTCGGCTTCATTGGCTTCATTTCATCACCCCGCAACAATTTCAAGCACAATTTATCATATTTTGTGAAAAAATGTTGATTACTATTAGAAACTAGTATAAACTAATAGCCTATGTGGGGGTGAAGAATATGAAAAAAATCAACGAAATGGAAGATATGGACGTTTTAAAACAGATGTACGCCACCCTCTGCGGCGGCATGGACGATGCGCTGACGCTGCTGGAGCAGGGAAACGTCTGGGACGCCAAAAAGACCCTCCTGCGCTCGCTGGAAACAGCGGAGGAGCTTTACATAGACGGAATGTCCGCCGTGGATGAGCTGGCCCACTTAAGGGAATTTTCTTGACACCCTCTGCAATTCCTGATAATATACTATGGTAATTTCATAGCGTGATGATCGGGAAGAGTAACAGCTCACCCAACGGACAGAGAGGGCGCGTCACCGGCTGCAAGCGCGCCTGCGTCGGAAGCTGCGAAGTGCGCCCGGGAGCGCGGGGGATGTGGAAGCCCTCCGTCCGGCCTGCGTCAAGGGCCTCCTTGAGTGATAAAAGAGAGTGGAACCGCGATTCGTCGCCTCTCGTACTTTTGGTACGAGGGGATTTTTTTATCCCCTGTACCGACACAAGGAGTTTTTTATGAAAAAGCAATCTCAACTGGGCGAACTGTTGTCCGCCTATCAGCGCCGCGACCCGGCGGCGCGCAGCAAAGTGGAGATCTTTCTCCTCTATCCCGGCGTCCACGCCGTGCTGTATCATCGCATGGCACACTGGTGCCACAAACACAATCTGAAATTTCTCGCCCGCTGCATCTCCCAGTGGAGCCGCTTCTGGACGGGGATCGAGATCCACCCCGGCGCCACCATCGGCCGCCGTCTGGTCATCGACCACGGCATGGGCATCGTCATCGGCGAAACGGCGGAGATTGGCGACGACTGCCTGATCTACCACGGCGTCACCCTGGGCGGTACCGGTAAAGATCAGGGCAAGCGCCACCCCACCATCGGAAACAACGTGATGATCTCCAGCGGCGCCAAGGTGCTGGGCCCCTTCAAGGTGGGCGACAACGCCCGCATCGCCTCCAACGCCGTGGTGCTGCGGGAAGTGCCCGAGGATGCCACCGCCGTGGGCATCCCGGCGCAGATCGTCCGCATTGCAGGCAAGACCACCCACTACGCCGACGATGTGGATCAGATCAACGTGAAAGACCCCGTGCTGGAACGGCTGGCGGCGGTTTCCTCCCGGCTGGAGCTGGTGGAAAAGCTGCTGGATGAGCATTATATGAAAAACAACGGGCAGAGCAAGCCCTCTGCCGAAGTGGAAGAATAAAGGAGAAGGATTATGTATCTGTACAACTCTGCTACCCATAAGAAGGAAGAATTCCAGACCCATACCCCCGGCCGTGTGGAGATGTATACCTGCGGCCCCACCGTGTATCACTTCGCCCACATCGGCAACCTGCGCTCCTATATCATGGAGGATGTGCTGGAAAAGTTTCTGCGCTATTCCGGCTATGACGTCAACCGCGTCATGAATATCACCGACGTGGGGCATCTGACGAGCGACGCCGACGAGGGCGAGGACAAGATGCTCAAGGGCGCCAAGCGCGAGAACAAGACCGTCATGGACATCGCCAAGTTCTACACCGACGCCTTCTTCGCCGACTGCGCCAAGCTGAACATCAAGACCCCCGACGTGGTGGAGCCTGCCACCAACTGCATCGACAACTATATCAATATCGTCTCCCGCCTGGTGGAGACCGAACGTGCCTACGTGGCCGGCGGCAACGTGTATTTCGACACCTCCAAGCTGGATCGCTACTATGTCTTCAACGATCACAACGAGGAAGACCTGGCCGTGGGCGTCCGCGAGGGCGTGGAGGAGGACACCAACAAGCGCAACAAGAACGACTTCGTGCTGTGGTTCACCAAGTCCAAGTTCGAGGATCAGGCCCTGAAGTGGGACTCCCCCTGGGGCGTGGGCTATCCCGGCTGGCACATTGAGTGCACCGGCATCTCCCTCAAGCACAACGGCGAGTATCTGGACCTGCACTGCGGCGGCGTGGATAACGCCTTCCCCCACCACACCAACGAGATCGCCCAGTCCGAGGCGTTTCTGGGTCATCCCTGGTGCAAGCAGTGGTTCCACGTGGCGCACCTGAACACCAACGACGGCAAGATGAGCAAGTCCAAGGGCGAGTTCCTCACCGTCTCCCTGCTGGAGGAGAAGGGCTACGATCCCATCGCCTACCGCTGGTTCTGCCTGCAGAGCCACTACCGCAAGGCGCTGGTGTTCACCTGGGAGAATCTGGACAACGCCGTGGCCGCCTTTAATAAGCTCGTCGCCCGCATTGCCACCCTCAAGGAAGAGGGCGAAGTGGAGCAGGAGATTTTTGACCAGTACAAGGCCAAGTTCCTCCAGCAGATGGGCAACGACCTGAACACCTCTATGGGCGTCACCGCCATCTTCGACGTGCTCAAGGCACAGACCACCGACGCCACCAAGCTGGCGCTGATCGCCGACTTTGACAAGGTGCTGAGCCTGAACCTCATCGAAAAGGCCGCCGCCAAGCGCGCAGAGCTCTCCGCCCAGCAGACCGCCAAGACCGAGAGCGGCTATACCGTCACCGGCGAGGGCGATCCCGCCATCGACGCACTGGTCATGGCCCGCTACGAGGCCAAGCGTGCCAAGAACTTCGCCGAGGCCGACCGCATCCGCGACGAGCTGAAGGCGCAGGGCATCGAGATCGTGGATACCAAGGACGGCGCCACCTGGAAGCGCGCATAAACCCGAAAGAAGAACAGAAGAAAAGGAGATCGCCAACGGCGATCTCCTTTTTTATACGGATCAGGTCAGTGGCACCGCTTGCAGGCTGTGAAGCCCTGTGCGAGGGCGGATTCAACGGTATCCTGAATGGGGGCGATCATGTTGCTGCAGTCGGCGTGGCTGTGGTATTTTTTGCCGCCGTTGACGGGGATCCATACCAAACGGTCGGAAGCCGAGTCTGGCGTCGGAACGGTAACGGAAGGGGAGGTTTCCTGCTTGGGTGCGGGTTCGGGCGCAGGCTCGGGTTCGGGCGCGGGTTCG
>SVKT01000109.1 GCA_015068335.1 Oscillospiraceae bacterium
GGGAGGCGTGCATCCCGTCGGGGCCGGAATCCTCAATGCACTCGCCGATGATGGTGCGGCCGGTGAGATAGGTGCCGGTGGCAAGAATGGCGGCCCTGACGGAAAACACCGCGCCCGTGGACAGTACCACGGCGGCCACGGCGCCGTTTTCTGTGCGCACTTCCACCACCTCGCCCTGACGGACGATGAGGTGTTCCTGCCGTTCCAGGGTGTGCTTCATAACCTCCTGATATCTGCGGCGGTCGGCCTGGGCGCGCAGCGACCAGACGGCGGGGCCTTTGCCTCGGTTCAGCAGGCGATACTGGATGCAGCACGCGTCTGCGGCTTTTGCCATTTCGCCGCCCAGCGCGTCCAGTTCCCGCACCAGATGGCCCTTGCCTGTGCCGCCGATGGCGGGGTTGCAGGGCATATTGCCCACGGCGTCCATATTGATGGTAAAGAGGATGGTCTCCATCCCCAGACGGGCGGCGGCCAGTGCCGCTTCGATTCCGGCGTGACCGGCGCCGATGACGGCGATATCAAATTGTCCGGCGTGAAATTCAGTCATAGTCAAGTTCCTTTGTGCAGAGTCAGCACGGCGATGTCGGGGCGGTTGAACGCCCGGAACGTAATGCCCACGTTGCCCAAACCGCGGGAGACCAGCAGCGCCGAGCCGTTTTCTTCGTAGAGCCCTGCGGTGTAGGAGGGCAGCAGGTTGTGCTGCGTGCCCAGCAAACCGTCGGTGAAAGGCAGGCGGATCACGCCGCCGTGGCCGTGGCCGGAGAGGACGAGATCGGCGCCCAGCAGGCTGTATTGGGATGCGAATTTGTCGTTTCGGTGTGCCAGCAAGATCCAGAAGGGGTCGCCGAGGTCGGCGTACAACTCCGCTGCCAGCGTTTCCGGCGTTTTCTGGTCGGCATAGCCGTTGGGGTCGTCGATGCCGGCGATCGCGATGGCGTCGCCTCCCCGCTCCCAGAGCAGATATTCGTTGGACAGGACGGTGACGCCGCTTTCTTCCAATACAGATTTCAGTTCCCGCACGTCACCGGCGGCCCACTCGTGGTTGCCCGTGACGTAATAAGTGGGGGCGATGGCGGAGAGGCGAGCGGCCGTTTCAGCGGCGTAGGCGAGTGGGTCGGGGGTATCTTCGTCGATGAGATCGCCGGTGAGGGCGATGAGATCGGGCGTTTCAGCCGCCACGACGGAGAACAGATCTTCGTTTTCTTTGCCGAAGGCGGCGCCGTGAAGATCGGAGAGCAGCACAATGCGGCAGCCGTCAAAGCCGGCGGGCAGATCGGCAAAGGCCGCGTCGAGACGGGTGACCTGTGGGGCGGTGTTGCCCCAGTACAGATACAGCGCTGCCGCCAGCACTGCGGCCAGCCAAACGAGCGTGCGCTGTAAAGGCGACAGTTTTTTCTTGGCGCGTTTTTTCATAGGCAGCCTCCAAGGGATTCCGTACAAAAACGCCCGGTGGGCGAATCAAACAACATATTATTATATCATAGCAGTATCCGCCTGACGAGAGAAAAAATGCAGAAAGCAGAAAAGAAACGAAAAAGTTCGCCGCTGTTTCGTCTGTTGGCGCCGGAAGTTGTGACAGCCCTGTTGCGAAACTGATAAAAATTTACGTAAAAACAGAAAACGTTACTTGAAAAAAGATGTAAGTATGTTAAAATAGATAGGTCAAAGACAACAAACGGAGGAGTTCAACTATGGAAAATCTGTTTTGGCTTGGTTTTCTTGGCTTTTTGCTGGCAGCAGGCTTTGCCTTCTTGCAGGCGAAAAAGGTTCTGGCGTACTCCGAAGGCACGGAACGGATGCAGAAGATCGCCGCATCCATCCGTGAGGGCGCAAATGCCTATCTGAAACAGCAGTACAACACCGTGTTCAAGGTTTTTCTGGCGGTGTTTGTGGTTCTGTTGGTGATGGCTTTCGCCACCGACGGCAAGATGCTCTCCAAGTTTACCCCCTTTGCTTTTGTTACCGGCGGCGTGTTCTCTATGCTGGCGGGCTTCATCGGTATGAAGATCGCCACCGCCTCCAACGCCCGCACCGCGCAGGCGGCGTCCGAGAGCCTGAACAAGGGCCTGCGGATCGCATTCTCCTCCGGTTCTGTTATGGGCTTCACGGTGGTGGGTCTGGGTATGCTGGACATCACGATGTGGTACTTCCTTCTGCGCTATGCCTTCGGTATTGGGGACGCCCTGACCATTGGCAACATTATGGTTATGAACGGTATGGGCGCATCCTTTATGGCGCTGTTTGCCCGTGTGGGCGGCGGCATCTACACCAAGGCGGCCGACGTGGGCGCCGATCTGGTGGGCAAGGTGGAAGCCGGTATCCCCGAGGATGACCCCCGCAACCCCGCCACCATCGCCGACAACGTGGGCGACAACGTGGGCGATGTGGCCGGTATGGGTGCTGACCTGTACGAGTCCTACGTCGGCTCCATTCTGGCGACCTTCTCTCTGGGCGCTATCGCGGGCTACGGTTTCCGCGGTATGCTGCTGCCGCTGCTGCTGGCAGTCACCGGCATCGTCTGCTCCATCCTCGGCTCCTACCTGGTCAAGACCAAGGAGGACGCCACCCAGCAGTCCCTGCTCCAAAGCCTGCGTACCGGCACCTATACCGCTGCGGCGCTGGCAGCCATTCTGGCTGCGCCCCTGACCTGGTGGATCCTGGGCAGTTGGGGCGTGTATGTTGCCATTCTCAGCGGCCTCGTTGGCGGCTGTGCCATCGGCTACTTTACCGAGTATTATACCTCCGACACCTACAAGCCCACCCAGGAACTGGCTGCCGCCTCCGAGACCGGCAGCGCCACCATCATCATCGGCGGCATTTCTCTGGGCCTGAAATCCACGATGGTCTCCATTCTCATCGTGGCGGCTGCTGTTCTGGTGAGTTTCTATGCCGCCGGCGGCGGAGTTTCCTTTAACCAGGGCCTGTACGGCATCGGCATCGCCGGCGTCGGTATGCTCTCCACTCTGGGCATTACCCTTGCCACCGACGCATACGGCCCCGTGGCCGATAACGCCGGCGGCATCGCCGAGATGAGCGGCCTGCCCCACAACGTCCGTGAGCGCACCGACGCGCTGGATTCTCTGGGCAACACCACTGCCGCCACCGGCAAGGGCTTTGCCATCGGTTCCGCCTCCCTGACCTCTCTGGCTCTGCTGGTCAGTTATGTGGACATCGTTCAGACCAACACCGACGAGGTGCTGGACCTGGCCCTGACCAACCCCCTGATGCTGGTGGGCCTGTTTGTGGGCGCGATGCTGACCTTCGTGTTCTCCGCCTTCACGATGAGTGCGGTGCAGAAGGCGGCACAGTCCATTGTGAAGGAAGTGCGTCGTCAGTTCCGCGAGATCCCCGGCATTATGGAATTCAAGGCCGACCCCGACTATGCATCCTGCGTGTCCCTGTGTACCAAGGGCGCGCTGAAAGAAATGGTCGCGCCCGCGCTGCTGGCCATCGCGGTGCCCATCGTCACCGGCTTGATCCTCGGTCCCATTGGCGTGGTGGGTCTGCTGGGCGGCGTGTCCGTGACCGGCTTTGCTATGGCCGTGTTTATGTCCAACGCCGGCGGCGCGTGGGACAACGCCAAGAAGTACATCGAATCCGGCCATCACGATGGCAAGGGCTCCAAAGCCCACAAGGCCGCCGTGGTGGGCGACACCGTGGGCGACCCCTTCAAGGACACCTCCGGCCCGTCCCTGAACATCCTCATCAAACTCTGCTCCACCGTGTCCATCGTGTTCTCCGGCTTGATCCTCGCTTTCAATCTGGCCAGTTATCTGTGATTTGCAACCAGCCGCCCTTCCGACGGAGGGGCGGCTGCTTTTTTCCGCCGCAGACGGAAAAAGGCAGCGCCGGCCAGAAGAAAATAAAGTTGGTAAATGCGTCGCCTTGCTTGACAAGGTAAACGTTTACCGATATAATATATCACGGAAAAACAGCCGAAAATGAGGCATTTTTCCTCCTTTTCGGCCAACATATATCAGAAAGGAACGCACGAATATGATCTATTCTACCGAAGTGCAGCATATGTGCCCCGTTGCCAAGGGCGCTTATCACGGCCCTGCCCCCATTCCTCAGGAGGGTAAGTGGACGCAGGTCAAGGAGATCGGCGACATCAGCGGCTTCACCCACGGTGTGGGCTGGTGCGCTCCCCAGCAGGGCGCCTGCAAACTGACCTTGAATGTGAAAAACGGCATCATCGAGGAGGCGCTGGTGGAAACGCTGGGCTGCTCCGGTATGACGCACTCCGCCGCTATGGCGTCTGAGATCCTCATCGGCAAGACGCTGTTGGAGGCGCTGAACACCGACCTGGTGTGCGACGCCATCAACACCGCGATGCGCGAACTGTTCCTGCAAATCGTTTACGGCCGCACCCAGTCTGCCTTCTCCGAGGACGGTCTGGCTGTGGGCGCTTCTCTGGAAGACCTGGGCAAGGGCCTGCGCTCTCAGGTGGGCACGATGTTTGCCACCAAGGAAAAGGGTCCCCGCTACCTGGAAATGGCCGAAGGCTACTGCACCCGTATGGCTCTCAACGCCAATGACGAAGTCATCGGCTACGAGTTCATTCATCTGGGCAAGATGATGGACTTCATCAAGAAGGGTATGGACGCCAACGAGGCGATGGAAAAGGCCAAGGGCCACTATGGCCAGTGGGATGCCGCTGCCAAGTACATCGATCCCCGTCACGAGTAAGAAAGGAGGACATCACAATGGCTCTGTTTGAAAGTTACGAAAGAAGAATTGGAAAGATCACCGGTGTCCTCTCCCAGTACGGAATCGCCACCGTGGAGGAGACCCGTGAACTCTGCAAGGCCGCCGGCTTTGACCCCTATGAGATCGTTAAGGGCATCCAGCCTATCGCTTTTGAAAATGCCGCCTGGGCCTACTGCGTGGGCTGCGCCATCGCGTTGAAGAAGGGCGTCAAGACCGCCGCCGAAGCCGCAAAGGCCATCGGTGAGGGCTTGCAGGCCTTCTGCATCGACGGTTCCGTCGCCGAGGATCGCAAGGTGGGTCTGGGCCACGGCAATCTGGGCGCTATGCTGCTCAGCGACGAGTCCAAGTGTTTCGCCTTCCTGGCCGGCCACGAGTCCTTCGCCGCCGCCGAGGGCGCCATCGGCATCGTCCGCAACGCCAACAAGGCCCGCAAGGAGCCCCTGCGCGTCATCCTGAACG
>SVKT01000003.1 GCA_015068335.1 Oscillospiraceae bacterium
GCATGCTGCTGGGAGATGACTATGACCGGGAAGGATTCAACAAGGCCTGGCGTGCGGTGCTGCACAATCAGTTCCACGATATCCTGCCGGGAAGCTCCATTCAGGAGGTCTATCAGGGTACGGACGTCACCGTGGAAGCCGACTGGTCCCAGGCAGGCTTCTGGTACGCCGCCGCCTTTCTGGATAACCCCGTAACGGTGCAGGGGATGAACCCCCGCTCCGTGCAGGGCGATATGGTGGTGGCCGACCTCTACTGGACTCTCGCAAGACCCGGCGATGCGGAGATCGACATCTCCGACTGTCCCGATCTGCTGCCGCCCCTGGCGGTGATGGCCGCGGCGCGCAGCGGAACGACCCATTTCGTCAATGCCGCCCGCCTGCGCATCAAGGAGAGCGACCGCCTTGCCACCGTCAACGCACTGCTCACCGCGCTGGGCGGCGCCGTGCAGGAACACCCCGACGCACTGACCGTTCACGGCGGAACGTCCCTTGCCGGCGGCACCGTGGACGGCGCCAACGACCACCGCATCGTGATGGCGGCGGCCATTGCCGCCACGGCCTGCACCGGCTCCGTCACCATTCTGGGGGCGGAGGCTGTGAGCAAATCCTATCCCACGTTCTGGGAAGACTACAAAAAACTGGGAGGCGTGATCGATGTCCTCTGAATTTGGAAAATTGCTGCGCATCGCTGTCTTCGGTCAGTCCCACGGCAAGGCCATCGGCGTCCATATGGACGGCCTGCCCGCGGGCGAAGCCATTGATATGGACGCGCTGTATGCCTTTATGCGCCGCAGAAAGCCCGGCGCCAACCCTCTCTCCACCCCCCGGAAGGAGGCGGATCTGCCCATCTTCCTCTCCGGCGTGGAAAACGGCGTGACCTGCGGCGCGCCCCTTTGCGCCATCATCGAAAACAGCGACCAGCACTCCGGCGACTACGCCAAACTGGCCAACACCCCCCGCCCCTCCCACGCAGACTACACCGCGTGGGTCAAGTGGGGCGGACAGGCGGATATGCGGGGCGGCGGACACTTCTCCGGCCGGCTCACCGCGCCCCTGTGCATCGCCGGCGGCATCGCCAGGCAGATCCTTGCCCGCCGGGGCATTTACGTGGGCGCGCACCTCGCCTCCGTGGGCGGAGAGCAGGACGCCGCCTTCCCCCTGCATCCCACGGCAGACCTGTTTGATTCCATTGCCGCCAAGCCCTTCCCCGTGCTGGACGACGAGGCCGGCGAGCGGATGCAGCAGGCGATCCTGGACGCCCGGCAGGCGCAGGACTCCGTGGGCGGCGTCATCGAATGCGCTGCCATCGGCCTGCCCGCAGGGCTGGGTGACCCGATGTTTGATGGGCTGGAAAACCGCCTTGCCGCCGCCCTCTTCGGCATCCCCGCCGTCAAGGGCGTGGAGTTCGGTCTGGGCTTCGGCTCGGCGCTGCTGCGGGGCAGCGAGAACAACGACCCCTTCCGGATGGAAGACGGCCGCGTGGTCACCGAAACCAACCGCGCCGGCGGCATCCTGGGCGGCATCACTACCGGAATGCCGGTGACGCTGCGGGTGGCCGTCAAGCCCACGCCATCCATCTCCAAGCCCCAGCAGACGGTGGATCTTTCCACCGGCGAGAACACCGAACTGGTCATCGGCGGGCGCCACGACCCCTGCATCGCGCACCGGGCCGTCCCCGTTGTGGAGGCGGTCACCGCCGCCGTACTGTTAGACATCTTATTGGAGGGCAACTATGGAACTTTCTGAAATCCGCACAAAAATCGACGCCGTGGACGAGCAGTTGCTGCAACTGTTTCTGGAACGGATGGCGCTGGCCGAGGAAGTGGCCGCCTATAAAAACGAACATCACCTCCCCATCCTGAACAAGCAGCGGGAGCGGGAAGTGCTGGCCAAAGTCACCGAAAAGGCCGGAGACAAGGAGCGCTACGCCTACCACCTCTACTCCACCCTGTTTGAACTGGCACGCTCCCGGCAGGCGGAACTGATCTGCGCGCCCACCCGGGTGGCCGCACAGGTAAAGGCCTCCCTCTCCGCCGGCAGCGACGTCTTCCCCCAGACGGGTCTGGTGGCCTGTCAGGGCGTGGAGGGCGCCAACTCCCAGGTGGCCTGCGACCGCCTGCTGCCCCGGGGCAACATCGTATTCGTCAAGACCTTTGACGCGGTGGTCTCCGCGGTGGAGTCCGGACTGTGCAAGTTCGGCGTGCTGCCCATCGAAAACAGTTCCAACGGCTCCGTCCGCGCCGTCTACGAACTGCTGCAAGACCACAAACTGTCCATCGTCCGCTCCACCCGCCTGTGCATCCGCCACGAACTGCTGACCCTGCCCGGCGTGAAGATGCAGGACATTACCGAGATCTACTCCCACCAGCAGGCCATCGGCCAGTGCAGCAAGTTCCTGAACAGCCTCACCGGCGTGCACGTCATCCCCTGCGACAACACCGCCGTGGCCGCCAAAATGGTGGCGGAGTCCGGCAACCGCCACGCCGCCGCCATCTCCTCCCACCCCTGCGCCGCCCTGTACGGTCTGGAATGCATCAACGACTCCATTCAGGACAGCGACAACAACTACACCCGCTTCATCTGCGTGTCCAAAGATCCCGTCATCTACGCCGGCGCCAGCCGCATCAGCCTCATCGTCTCCACGGACAACAAGCCCGGCGCCCTTTACGAGATCCTCGCCAAACTGGCGGCTCTGGGCATCAATATGACCAAGTTGGAGTCCTGCCCCGTAACGGGCCGGAATTTCGAGTTCATCTTCTTCCTGGAAATCGAAGCCTCCGTGCAGGACCCCGGCGTGATGGCGATGTTGCAGGAACTGGAACGCAATTGCAGCGGCTTCCAGTATCTGGGCGCTTACGCAGAGATCTGATATGGAGAACAAAATCTACGGCCTGCTGGGCCGCAAACTGGGACACAGTTGGTCTGGGCCCATCCACGCCGCTCTGGGTTGCGAAGACTACCGGCTCATTGAACTGGAACCGGAGGACCTGAAAGACTTCCTCGCCCGCAGTGACATCGGCGGCCTGAACGTCACCATCCCCTACAAGCGGGATGTGATGCAATACTGCGATGTCATCGACGACGCCGCCCTTGCCATCGGCAGCGTCAACACCCTCGCCCGCCGCGCCGACGGCAAACTGTATGCCTGGAACACCGACGCCGCCGGCTTCCTCTGGATGGCAAAGCGGGCGGGCATCGGCTTCCGGGGGCAGAAGGTGGTCATCCTCGGCAGCGGCGGCGCCTCCCTGACAGCCCGGGCGATGTGCCGGGCGGAGGGCGCGCGGGAGGTCATTGTGGTGTCCCGCTCCGGCGAGAACAACTACGACAATCTCCACCGCCACGCCGACGCCGACCTCATCGTGAACACCACGCCGGTGGGGATGTATCCCCGCACCGGTGAAACGCCGGTGGATCTCACCGCCTTCCCCGCCTGCCGGGGCGTGCTGGATGTGATCTACAACCCCCGCCGCACGGCCCTGCTGCTGCAAGCGGAAGCGCTGGGCATCCCCTGCTCTGACGGTCTCCCTATGCTGGTGGCCCAGGCCAAGGCCGCAGAGGAGCATTTCTTCCACAAGTCCATCCCCGACAGTGAAAACGAGCGCATCCTGGCGATGCTGCGCCGGGAGATGACCAACCTCGTACTCATCGGAATGCCCGGCTGCGGCAAGACCACGGTGGGGCAGGAACTCGCCCGCCTGACCGGGCGGGAGGCCATCGACCTGGACGCGTGTATCGCGGAAAAGGCGGGCTGCTCCATTCCGGAGATCTTTGCCCGGGAGGGCGAAGCCGCCTTCCGGGCGCTGGAACGGGAGGTGACCGCCGAGGTCGGCAAAGGGTCCGGCAAGATCATCCTCACCGGGGGCGGCGTGGTGAAAGATCCGCGCAACTACGCCCCGCTCCGTCAGAACGGACGCATCTATCACCTGATGCGCGCGCTGGATGCGCTGCCCACCGACGGGCGACCCCTTTCCCAGACCACCGCCCTCTCCACCCTGTGGGAGGAGCGCAAGGCGCTGTACGAGGCGTTCCGCGACACCGTCATCGACAACAACGGCCCGGCGGAGGATACCGCCGCAGCCATTTGGAGGGATTTTTGTGAAAATTCTGGTGCTTAACGGCCCCAATATGAATCTGCTGGGCATCCGCCAGCCGGAGATCTACGGCAAGGCCACTTACAGCGACCTGCTGGATCTGATCCGCGCAAAGGCCGACGAACTGGGTGCGGAGGTCTCCTTCTTCCAGTCCAACCACGAGGGCGCGCTGGTGGACGCCATCCAGCAGGCCTATTTCGACGAGGTGGACGGCATCATCATCAACCCCGCCGCCTACACCCACACCAGCGTGGCGCTGCTGGACGCCGTGAAGGCGGTGGGCATCCCCACGGTGGAGGTCCACGTGTCCGACCCGGACAGCCGGGAGGACTTCCGGCACATCTCCTACATCCGCGCCGCCTGCATCGCCACCATCCGCGGTCACGGGCTGGGCGGCTATCTGGAAGCGCTGGAACTGCTGTGCATCCGATAAGGGAATAACAAAAAGGCAGGAGCCTCCGCTCCTGCCTTTCTTTTTCTCACGCCGCAAAAGGAAAAGGACTGCCGCATACGCGGCAGTCCTTTCTTGATAACGGAGACTGGCAAAACTCCGTTGATCTTACGGTTGGCTTAAATTACTTCGCAGCCTTCTTCTTGCCGAAGATGGTCATAACACCCTCGACGGCCAGAACGATGGCCAGAACGACCAGCAGAGCACCAACGATGGCCTGGACCCAGGGACCCCAGTCAGCGCCACCGGCCTTGATCAGGTCGATCTGAGTCATAGTGTTGATGATCAGAGAAGCGATGGTGACAGCCAGCATAAAGAACATGGGGATCCAGCACATAGCGTTCTTCTTGCCGATGTTGCCCAGCCAAGCGGCCAGAGCCAGCAGAGCCAGAGCGGCCAGCAACTGGTTGGCAGAGCCGAACAGAGCCCAGATCTTGCCGTAGCCGTTCATACCCAGCAGGATGCCCAGCACCACGGTGATGACGGTGGCGACATAGGGATTGGACAGGACCTTCTTGTAGCCGGTGACGTTCTCGGGAGTCTCACCCTTGGAAGCGTCGATCCAGAACTCCTGGAACATAAAGCGGCCCAGACGGGTAGCGGTGTCCAGAGAGGTCAGGCAGAAGGTGGAGTAGGTCAGAACCAGCAGAGTGTACAGAACATTGTACAGGCCGCCGCGGCTGGGATCGATCATAGAAGCGATACCGCCGCCGAAGATAGCGGTGGCGCCGGAGAAGGCCTGCTCGGTGCCGTTGAAGGAATAAGCGTGAGCGACAGCGCACAGGGTCAGGATGGCCAGGACGCACTCGATCAGCATACCGCCGTAAGCGATGGGCTTCGCGTCGGTTTCCTTATCCAACTGCTTGGAGGTGGTACCGGAGCCAACCAGAGAATGGAAGCCGGAGATAGCACCGCAAGCGATGGTGGTGAACAGAACGGGGAACACGGGGGTGGTGTTGCCTTCCTTGGTCAGCAGGGGCAGGGTGTCCATAGTGGGGTTGCCCATAACCACGGCGACCACGGCCAGGCCCAGCATTGCGTACAGCAGGAAGGAGGACAGGTAGTCACGGGGCTGCAACAGGATCCACACGGGAGTGACGGAGGCGACCAGGATGTAACCGCCGACGATCCACATCCAGGCGGTGGTGCTCAGGCGGACGGGATAGAAGTTCAGGCCGATGACGATGATGGCCGCGATGGCGATGACGCCGACAACAGAAGCGATGCCAACGGGAGCGCCCTTACGGTAAACAAAGAAACCGAAGATGATGGCAATCAGGATGAACAGCAGAGAAACCATAGCAACCTGAGCGTTGGCAACGCCGGCAGCGGTCAGTTCCTTGGTGCCTTCCACATAAGTGACGCCGAAAGTACCGGCAACGATGGATGCGAAAGCAGCCACGACCAGGATCAGGGTCAGATAAGAGAAGATAACGAACAGACGCTTGGCGCGGACGGACATATTGGCAGAGATGATCTCGCCGATGGACTTACCGCCGTGACGCACGGATGCGAACAGGGCGCCGAAGTCGTGCACGCCGCCGAAGAAGATACCACCGATGACGATCCACAGGGTGCAGGCCAGCCAGCCGAAGCCGGCGCCGGCAGCGCTGATGGGGCCGGTGATGGGGCCGGCGCCAGCGATGGAGGAGAAGTGATGGCCCATCAGAACGGGGGCCTTTGCGGGGACATAGTCGATACCATCTTCCATGGTATGAGCGGGGGTTTCGCCGCCTTCACCGACACCCCACTGCTTGCACAGCCAGCGGCCATAGAAGATATAGCCGAGCAGAAGCAGAGCAGAGCCAATGATGACAAGAAGCAAACCAGACATATTGATACTCTCCCTTCTTATTTTCCCTTGGATCCAAAGTTGGATTCAAGAGTCTTTTTTGCTCCCTTTCCGGCTGGATTAGAAAGGAAGCTTTGCGTGGATATTTCCATTGCAGCAATGTGATACTCCATCCAGCCATGGAGTGCCAGTCGAAAGTTTTTCTGGAAGCGGGTCTTCTGGATCAGCGCTTTCGCTTCCGGATCAATGGTGTCCGCCAGGATCACCAGCGTCACATAGGAGGACTTGTGTTCCTTGTGGGGACGGATCTGCGCCATACCTTCTTTCAGGGCAAGGTCGATCTGGGCTTTCGCCGTGGCGGCGTCCAGATGCTCGGCCAGGAAGAAGTAGGTGTAGTCATACTGCTCGTAGGCGCTGATGACCACCTTCTTGCTGAACGCATAATTTTCGTCCCGCATAAAGAAAGTCGCTGTGGCGGGATATTCGGCACCGCTCTCCGTGCGGACGTCCCGCGCGATGTTGTAGTGGTGGGAATAGGCTTCCAGCAACTTTTCAAGCCGCTCCTGCCGGGTCATTTCCATAGGTTCTCTACCGCCTCCCAACGTTGCTCGGGTCTATGAAGACATAAGACCCCATTGATGTTAGACATTATACACGTTTTGCCGTTTGTTGTTAAGAGGGCATTTATATTTTTGTATACTATATGTAAATATCCCGTTAATAAATCGGCATATTTCATAATTTTTTGTCAATTCCGCCGAGGCGGAGGCCCGTTTTTCTTAACGCTTTCGCCAAACCGCCCCTCCTCTTTATGCGCAAAGTTTACTCCAAGCAAAAAGAGCGGCGGCACTTTCGTGCCGCCGCTTCCGCAAACGTTTTCCTTAATTCATTCCTGCAAGGTATTGAGCAGATGCTTCATATGGATGCTCATCGCGTGACGGGCACCTACCTCATCCCGCTTCATCAGAAATTCCAGAATGAGCCGGTTGTCCTCAATGGCCACGTCCTGCATATGCCGGCGATTGCCCGAGATCTGCATAATCTCGTTCACGGCGCTGTTGATAATGGGATACAGCCGCCGCATATACTCGTTGTGCGACGCTTTGATGATGGCAAGATGGAACTCCTGATCCGCCAGCGGCCAGTCACCGCCCTGTCGGGAAACCTCCTCCATCCGCTCCGCTTTTTTGCGGATCTGCCGCAGTTCCTCATCCGTGGCCCGCTGGCAGGCCATCGCCGCGGTGGCAGGCTCGAAGATCAGGCGCATTTCAAAAAGATCCCGCGCCCGGACGCGGGAGTGCAGCGCGGACAGTTCCGTCAGATCCACGCCGCCGGTGGGAAGTTCCGCCGCCACGAAGGTGCCTTTGCCCCGCCGGATCTCCAAGATCCCCTGCACCGCCAGAAAGGAGATCGCCTCCCGCAGCGTGGTGCGGCTGACATCCAGTGCGGCGCTGAGTTCGTTCTCGTTGGGCAGTTTGCTGCCCGCCTCGTAGAGATGCTCCTCCACGATCATTTCATACAGGCGGTCGGCTGTCTGTTCCGACAACTTTACCTTCTTCATATCCGGCACACGACCACTCCTTTCACGTGTTTCTGCTTGATTGCCTTTATTATACCGGGGTTCCGCCCCTATTGCAAACACATTTGTATGATTGCACGAAATTTTGTTGACATCATCCGTCGTTCTGTGTACAATGACGTCATACAATATAAACAGCGATAATACAACGCAGAGGAGGTGAGGTGTTTGACTGCCTCGACCGTTTGCTCCCACCGCATTTCCATCATCACAGGACACTACGGCACGGGAAAAACGGAGTTTTCCGTCAATCTGGCTCTGGCGCTCTCCGCCGAGGGGAAACAGGTTATGCTGGCCGATCTGGACATTGTGAATCCCTACTTCCGCTCCCGGGAGCGCAGGAATCTTCTGGAAGAGGCCGGCGTGCGGCTGATCTCATCGGCCCAGTCGTTCAGCAACGCGGATCTCCCCGCCCTGCCGGCAGAACTGCTTTCCATTCTGGAAACGCCCGCCATTACCGGCGTGCTGGACATCGGCGGCGACCCCGTGGGCGCCAGAGTGCTGGCGCGGTTCCGGCCCAAGATCATACAGGAGGACTACCAACTGATCTTCGTGCTCAACGCCAACCGCCCGGAGGTGCGCGAGATCGACGGCGCCATCACCTACCTGCGCAGCATTGAAGCCACCACCGGCCTCACCTGCACCGGCATCGTCAACAACACCCACCTGTGCGGCGAGACCACCGGGGAGGACATCCGCCGCGGCGCGGCGCTCTCCGCCGCCGTATCCGAAGCCACCGGCATCCCCGTACTGTGCCACGTGGCGGTGGAGCCGCTGGCTCAGGCGCTGGGCGACCTGCCCGAGCCGGTATTCCCCATCACCATTAAAATGAAAAAACCGTGGGAATGACCACTGAAAAGGAGGAGCGCATCATTATGGCTGCAAAAGTTACATTCAACTCCGACCGCTGCAAAGGGTGCGAACTGTGCACCACCGTATGCCCCAAGCACATTGTTGTGATCGACAGCAATGTGGTCAACCGCAAGGGCTATCACCCCGCTACCGTGACGGATATGGACGCGTGCATCGGCTGCGCCAGTTGTGCCAAGATCTGTCCCGATTCCATCATCACTGTGGAAAAGTTCTGAAAGGAGGTTATGTATCGTGGCAAAAGAACTGTGGAAAGGAAATGAAGCCATCGCAGAGGCCGCCATCCGTGCCGGCTGTGACTGCTTCTTCGGTTACCCCATCACCCCCCAGAGCGAAGTCCCCGAATATATGTCCACCCACCTGCCCAAGGCGGGCGGCGTGTTCGTCCAGGCCGAATCTGAAATCGCCGCCATCAATATGGTTTACGGCGCCGCCGGTTCCGGCAAGCGCGCGATGACCTCCTCGTCCTCCCCCGGCATCAGCCTGAAACAGGAGGGCATCACCTATCTGGCCGGCGCCGAAGTCCCCGCCGTCATCGTCAACTGTATGCGCGGCGGCCCGGGTCTTGGCACCATCCAGCCCGGTCAGGGCGACTATTATCAGTCCACCCGCGGCGGCGGCAACGGCGACTACCGCACGATCGTCCTCTCTCCCTCCAACATTCAGGAGGCCGTGGACTTCGTGCAGGAGGCCTTTGACATCGCCGACCAGTACCGCAACCCCGTTCTGGTGGTGATGGACGGTCTGATCGGTCAGATGATGGAGCCCATCGAGTGGCGCGAGATCCCCAAGCGCGAACTGCCCTCCAAGGACGAGTGGGCTGCCTCCGGCCGCAAGGGCCGCGCCCACAACAACATCATCAACTCCCTGTTCCTCGACCCCGAGATCTGCAACGCGCACAATGTCCGCCTGGCCGCGAAACTGGCCGAGATGGAGAAGAACGAAGTCCGCTGGGAGGAAGTGCAGTGCGATGACGCCGAACTGGTCATCACCGCATACGGCACCCCCGCCCGTATCGCCCTCACCGCCATCGACATCCTGCGCAGCGAAGGCTATAAGGTGGGTCTGTTCCGTCCCATCACCCTGTGGCCCTTCCCCGAGAAGGCCCTGGGCGACCTGGCCGGCAGCGAACACGTGAAGGCCTTCCTGGACGTGGAGATGAGTACCACCGGCCAGATGATCGACGACGTCCGTCTGTCTGTCCTGGGCAGAAAGCCCATCTCCTATCTGGGCTGCGCCGGCGGCCTGATCCCCTCCGTGGAGGATATGGTCGAAGCAGCCCGAAAGGCATTGAAGGAGGTGCAGTAATATGGCAATCGTATATGAAAAGTCCCGCGGCCTGACCGACGCCGAATTGCACTACTGCCCCGGCTGTCACCACGGCATCATCCACAAACTGGTGGCCGAGTGTCTGGTGGAACTGGGCCTGCTGGACAACGCCATCGGCGTGTGCCCCGTGGGCTGCTCCGTTCTGGCGTACAATTATTTCAGTTGTGATATGCAGGAGGCCGCCCACGGCCGCGCGCCCGCTGTGGCCACCGGCATCAAGCGCACCCACCCCGACCAGGCGGTCTTCACCTATCAGGGCGACGGCGACCTGGCCTCCATCGGCACCGCCGAGATCGTCCACGCCGCGATGCGCGGTGAGAAGTTCACCACCATTTTCGTCAACAACGCCATCTACGGTATGACCGGCGGACAGATGGCCCCCACCACCCTCATCGGCCAGCGAGCCACCACCTGCCCCGGCGGCCGCACCGCCGAGCAGGCCGGTATGCCCATCCGGATGGCCGAGATGCTCTCCACCCTGGACGGCTGCGTCTACGCCGAGCGCGTGTGCGTGGTGGACATCGCCAACCTGAACAAGGCCAAGCGCGCCATCAAAAAGGCCTTCCAGAAGCAGATGGCCGGCGAGGGCTTCACCTTCGTGGAAGTCCTGTCCACCTGCCCCACCAACTGGGGTATGACGCCCCTGAAAGCCAACGAGTGGCTGAAAACCGATATGGCTGCCTATTATCCTCTGGGCGTGATCAAGGACAACACTGCGGAGGTGAAGTAAGATGAAGAAAGAAGTCATCATTTCCGGTTTCGGCGGACAGGGCGGTCTGGCCATCGGCAAGAATCTGGTGGAAGCCGGTCTGGCCGAGGGTCTGAATGTGACCTGGGCCCCCTCCTACGGCCCCGAAATGCGCGGCGGCACCGCCAACTGTTCCGTGGTGCTCTCCGACAAGCCCGTGGGCTCCCCCGTGTTCAACCACTCCACCGAACTCATTGCCCTCAACGAGCCCTCTCTGGCAAAATTTGAGGCCGGCGTGCTGCCCGGCGGCACCGTGTTCGTCAACTCCTCCGTGGTCACCGACAAGGTCTCCCGGGACGACCTGACCGCCTACTACATCCCTTGCAGCAAAATCGCCGAGGAAGTGGGCAACAGCAAGGTGGCCAATATGGTGATGCTGGGCGCCTACGTGGCTGCCACCGGCGTGCTGAAACCCGAGACCATCGAGGCAATGATCGCCGAGATGTTTGCCGGAGCCAAGGCGAAGTTCATCCCCCTGAACATCGAGGCCTTCCGCCGCGGAATGGCCTGCGTGAAATAAGGACTCCCGTGCCGCGGGCCGCACACTGCTGCCGGCCCGCGGCTTCCTCGTTCTGCCGCGCGATTTCCCTTGACTTTGCGCCGGGATCAGCGTATAAAAAGAAGTAAGATCGGCGAATGTCGGAGCAGAACAAGACGCGCCACGGATGTGTGACTTTCGCCTCTCCCTGCGAAACGGGACTGCGCGAAAGTCTTTTGTTTTCGGTTCCGAACATCACTCATATAAAGGAGAATTTTACAATGCTGGACATCAAGATCACCAGAACCACCACCCCCAAGACCAAGCCCGCCGACGAAACCAAACTGGGCTTCGGCAAGATCTCCTCTGACCATATGTTCCTGATGGATTACAGCGTGGAACAGGGCTGGCACGATCCCCGCATCGTTCCCTACGCCCCCTTCCAACTGGACCCCGCCTGCGTGGTGTTCCACTATGCGCAGGAACTGTTTGAGGGTATGAAGGCCTATCGCACCGCCGAGGGTCAGATCCAGTTGTTCCGCCCCGAGTGCAACGCCCAGCGTATGCAGGACTCCTCCGAGCGTCTGTGCATCCCCACCATCCCCGTGGAGGACTACGTGCAGGCCGTGAAGGCGCTGGTGGAAGTGGATAAGGACTGGGTGCCTTACAGTTACGGCGCCTCCCTGTACATCCGTCCCTTCGTCATCGCCACCGATGTGGGTATGGGCGTCCACGCCAGCCACACCTACACCTTCTGCATCATCGCTTTCCCCTCCGGCGCCTACTATGCCGAGGGCATCAACCCCGTGCGCATCTACGTCGAGGATGAGTACATCCGTGCCGCCCCCGGCCTGACCGGCTACACCAAGTGCGGCGGCAACTACGCCGCCTCCATCAAGGCCGGCGAAGTGGCCGCGCAGAAGGGCTTTGCTCAGGTTCTGTGGCTGGACGGCGTGGAACGCAAGTACGTGGAAGAAGTCGGCGCGATGAACATCTTCTTCAAGATCGACGGCAAGGTCTACACCGCCGCCTGCACCGGCACCGTGCTGCCCGGCGTCACCCGCCGCAGTTGCATCGAACTGCTGCGCGACTGGGGCTACGAGGTCATCGAGGGCAAACTGGCCATCGCCGACATTATGGAAGCCAGCCGCAACGGCAAGTTGGAGGAAGTCTTCGGCACCGGCACCGCCGCTGTCATCTCCCCCGTCAAGGAACTGTGCTGGAAGAACGAATCCGCTTTCATCGGCGGCGGCGTCATCGGTCCCGTCACCCAGAAACTGTATGACGTGATGACCGGCATCCAGTGGGGCAAAGTGGCCGACACCAAGGGCTGGATCGTTCCCGTCTGCGAGGGCTGACCGTTTCAGAAAACAGGAGAACCGGAGGATATTCCTCCGGTTCTTTTTTGTTAGTTTGCTTTTCTCTGACGCTGTTGGCGGCTTTTGGAGACAATGCGCACCACGGAGGCCACCAGCGAGCAGCCCACCGCGATGGCGCCGGCAAGGGCCACCGTTTCCAGCCCCTTTTCCACGAAAAGGTCCATATCGCTGTTGATCAGCGCTTCCAGCGTGTAGTAGATGCCGCCGCCGGGCACCAGCGGGATGATGCCGATGAGCAAAAACACCGCCGCCGGGGATTTGAACACCCGGGCGAAGATCTCCGACAGCATCGCCACCACAACGGTGGCCAGCAGTCCGCGCAGAACGATGCTGCTGCCGTCCAGCAGCAGGTACACCAGCCAGCCGCCGGCGCCGGAAAGCGCCGCGCACACGATATGCTGCCACTTGCGCAGTTGAAACACGAAGCAAAAGGCCACGCAGCCGATAAAGGCATACAGGCAGGGAAGAATGATATGTTCCATCTCGCCCCTCCTTACACGCCCAGCACGCCAAACAGCCAGGGCACCGACGTCAGCGTGATGGCCACGCCGATGGTAATGCCCAGCGCCACCAGCAGCACTTCCGCCGTGCGGCTCACCGCCGCCAGATAGTCGCCCGCCAGCACGTCGCGCATCATATTGGTAATGGCCAGACCCGGCACCAGCAGCATAATCGTGCCGATGGTGGCCTTATCCGCGTGTACGGAGCCGTTCAGCGCCTGCAAGGTGACCGGGATGACCGTTGCCAGCATCGCCGCGATCAGGTTGCGGAAAAAGCCGTTGGCCTGCACGCCGTGCAGGAAACTCACCGCCCGGCGAACCAGCAGCCCGGAGAAAAACGCCGCCACGGCGTCCACCGCGCAGCCGCCCCAGAACAACGTGAAGAAGGCCGCCACCACACCGAAGGACAGATAGTCCGCCCAGCGGGGGTAGAGGGGGCTGTTCAAGATCTCCCGCAGGTTCTCCTCCGCCGCCGCCACCGCTGGGGGCGCGGCGCAGATCTCACGGCACAGGGAATTGAGCCGGCGCAGGCGGTTCAGGTTGACCGCCGCGGGCTTGACCCGCACCGCCTTGGTGTAGTTGCGCTCCTCCGTGCGGATATTGACGATCACGCAGGACGGGATGGCGAACACCTCCGGCGCGGGGCAGCCGTAGGCGGCCAGCACACGCTCCACCGACTCTTCCACGCGGCAGATCTCGCCGCCGTTCTGCATCAACTGGCGTCCCAGTTCACAACTGAAATTCAGCACGCTCTCCATCACACACATCTCCGCTTATGTTTTTGCGCTGATCTTTGCGCCGCACTTGGGACAGGTGATGACGATCTTCCCCTTGCCCACCGGCACGCGGCAAATGGTCTTGCAGGTTTTGCAGGTGAAATACTTATGTGCCGTGTCCGCGTGGCGGGCTTTGGCGCCGGCGACGGCGTTTTTCCGTGCCTGCCACCAGTTCATCCACTTCCGGTTTTCCTCCCGCCGCCGGGGCAGATTCTTGGAAAACATACGGAACAGCACCACCACGATCAGCACGAACACCAGCGTCCGCGCCACCCACGCCAGCACGCCCAGGTTCAGCAGACCAAAGACGATCTCCAATCCCCAGAGGATCAGATATCCCCAGACCAGCGCACGGTTCAGCGCATCCACGCCGTTGCGGCCGTACATAAAGCGCGCCAGGGCGCATCTGAATTTATAAAGCATACTCTCGCTCCTTATCCGCGTTTGTTCGCTGCCCCTATTGTACTCAACCACAGTGCTTCTGGCAAGCACCGCAGCCCCCGAATTTACAAAAAGGTCATTTATTTCAGGGCGCTTGTGTGCTATATTGGGTAGCGGTAAAGAACAACAGCAAAGGAAGTGCAAACCAGTATGGCAAAAAAGCAATTCAAGGCAGAGTCCAAGCGTCTGCTGGACCTGATGATCAACTCCATCTACACCCACAAGGAGATCTTCCTGCGGGAGATCATCTCCAACGCCAGCGACGCCTGCGACAAACTGTGCTACCGCGCCCTGACGGACGACACCGTGGCTCTGCGCCGCAAGGACTTCAAGATCGAATTGACCGTGGACAAGGCAAACCGCCTCCTCACCGTGTCTGACAACGGCATCGGTATGGACCGGGAGGATCTGGAAAACAATCTGGGCGTCATCGCCTCCTCCGGCTCCTACCGCTTCAAGCAGGAAGTGGGCGAGGACGCCAAACACACCGACGTCATCGGTCAGTTCGGCGTGGGCTTCTACTCCGCTTTTATGGCGGCGGACCACATCACCGTGGTGACGAAGAAGTACGGCAGCGACACCGCTTACCGCTGGGAATCCGCCGGCGCCGACGGCTACACCATCACCGAGTGCGAGAAGGCTGCCGTCGGTACGGACATCATTATGCACATCAAGGACGACGCCGGGGACGAGAAATACAGCGAGTTCCTGGAATCCTGGCGGTTGCAGGAACTGGTGCGCAAATACTCGGACTACATCCGCTTCCCCATCCGGATGGAAGTGAGCAAGACCCGCCGCAAGGAAGGCCTCGCCGAGGACGCCGCGCCGGAATACGAGACCTACACCGAGGTGGAGACCCTCAACTCTATGGTGCCCATCTGGCAGCGCCGCAAGGCCAACGTGAAGCCGGAGGAGTACAACAAGTTCTACCGGGACAAGTTCCACGACTATGCCGACCCCCAGAGGGTCATCGTGGTCTCCGCCGAGGGCGCCGTCACCTACAAGGCGCTGCTGTTCGTGCCCGGCGCCACCCCCTACGACTACTACACCAAAGACTTTGAGAAGGGTCTGCAACTCTACTCCAACGGCGTGCTCATTATGGACAAGTGCGCCGATCTGCTGCCCGACCACTTCCGCTTCATCCGCGGCGTGGTGGATTCCCCCGACCTGAGCCTGAACATCTCCCGCGAACTGTTGCAGCACGACCGGCAGTTGAAGGTCATCGCCGCCAATCTGGAAAAGAAGATCAAAAGCGAACTGGTCAAACTGATGAAGGAGGACGAGGCGGGCTACGAGAAGTTCTTCAAAAACTTCGGCCGCCAGTTGAAGTACGCCACGGTGGAAAACTTCGGCGCCAACAAGGATCTGCTGGCCGAACTGCTGCTGTTCTGGTCCTCCACGGAGAAGAAGCCCGTGACGCTGGACGCCTACATCAGCCGTATGGGCGAGGAGCAGAAACACATCTACTTCGCCGCCGGCGAGAGCCCCGACAAACTGGACAAACTGCCCCAGACCGAACTGCTGCGGGACAAGGGCACGGAGATCCTCTACTTTGTGGATGAGTTCGACGAGTTCTGCGCCCAGACCATCCAGACCTATCAGGGCAAGGAATTCCGCTCCGTGCTGGATCAGGCGTTGGAAGAAGGCGCCGACGAAAAGGCGGCGGAAACCGCCGACGCCCACAAGGCGGTCTTCGACTTCATCAAGGAGACACTGGGCGAACAGGTGAAGGAGGTCAAGGCCTCCACCCGCCTGAAATCCCACCCCGTGTGCCTCTCCGCCGGCGAGGGACTGAGTTTCGAGATGGAAAAGTATTTCCAGTCCGTCCATCCCGACGCCGCCATCCGCGCCGACCGCATTCTGGAACTGAATGTGGAGCATCCCGCCTTCCTGGCTCTGGAAACCGCCGTTGCCGAGGACGCCGAAAAGGCAAAAAAATACGCCGCGCTGCTGTACAACCAGGCGCTGCTCATCGCAGGTCTGCCGCTGGAAGACCCCGCCGGCTACACCGCGCTGGTGTGGGACCTGCTGCAATAACCACCCAAAGAAAGAACCGCCGCCCTGACGCAAGTCGGGCGGCGGTTTTTTGTTGGTCACAGATGGTGGTCGCGCAGGAGTTTTTTGGCCATATCCCACAGTTCGTCGCTGACTTCCTGCACGATGACGGCGCGCTCCACCAGATCCGGCAGAGCCTGCACCACCTCAGCCTCCACCACGGTTTCGTTGGTCAGGTCGGCGGAGGGGCAGCCGGCGCAGTGGCCCAGCATCTTCACGTACAGCACTTTATTTTCCAGGCGGTCGATGCTGATCTCGCCGCCGTGGGCGCGGAGCACGGGACGCACTTTCTCGTCCAGCACCGCTTCGATGCGCTTGATGGCTTCGTTCATTGGTCATTCCTCCTGCTGCGCCGCTCTGGCGGCGGCAATCTCGTCCCGGATGCGGCGGCGCTTGTCGTCAAAAAGCAGTTCCTTGTTGTGGCGGAAGTAGGCGTCGCAGCCGAAATTCTCCACGAACCAACTGGCGTCGTAGCCGGAGGTGACCTCGGTCACAAACAGCACCAGTTCCTGGCTCTGTTCCAGCGCCGTTTCCAGGAAGCGGAAGGCATTGTCGAAGGCGGCGCCGGTTTCCTCCGCCAGGGCGGTTCTCCGCTCCACCTCCGCGCCGAACCAGCCGCGCACCGCGTCCATCGCCGCGGCGGGTTCTGTGAGGTTCTCCCGCAGCAGGTTCTGGCGGTACGCTTCCAACGCGTTGCACTCCCGCAGCCACAGGTCGCGCTGTTCCTTTTCCAGCCGGCCGGCTTCCTTCTCCTGTTTCAGTTTTTCCTGCCGCTGCCAGACCAACTGCCCCAGCACGGCGGTGGGGTCGGCATCCGCGATCTTGCCCCGGAAATCCACCAGCGCGGCGTGGAGTGCCGTGGTCAATTCGTCCTGCCGGCGGGTCTGGCGGGCCAGTTCCGTGAGCCGGGAGAAGATCAGGCTCATAACCGACAGTTTTTCGTCAAAGGGCGCGGCGCGCAGTTCCAGCATCGTGATGTTCTGCCACGTGCCCCGCAGAATGTCCTCCACGTGGTAGGTCTTCTGGTACTTGTAGTACAGTTCCAGATAGTTGGCGAAGTCCTTGGCGATGCGGGGCAGTTGGATATACTGCTCCACCACGCCGCGATCCACCCGCAAGCCCAGTTTTTCGTAGGCGAAGATCAGTTCGCTCAGATCCTCCCAGCCGCGGGCGGTGGCGAACTGCAAACCGTCCACCGTGGTCTCCACCCGGTAGAAGTGGTCCTTCTTGATGTCCAGATAGGACACCACCGCGCCGTGGACGCCCTTGCGCAGGGCGTATTCCTTCCAGACGGCAAAGTTCTCCGCCACGTCGATGCGCTTGACGCGGTCCAGCGTCACCATATCGAAGTCCCGGACGGACTTGTTGTACTCCGGCGGGTTGCCCGCCGCCACGATGAGCCAGCCCTCGGGCAGGCGCTGGTTGCCGAAGGTCTTGCATTGGAGGAATTGCAGCATCATCGGCGAGAGGGTCTCGGACACACAGTTGATCTCGTCCAGAAACAAAATGCCCTCTTTGATCCCCGTGCGCTCCATCAGTTGATGGACGGAGGCCAGGATCTCGCTCATCGTATATTCCGTAACGGAAAATTCCGCGCCGCCGTAGGTGCGCTTTTCAATGAAGGGCAGGCCCACGGCGCTCTGGCGGGTATGGTGGGTGATGGTATAAGCCACCAGTCCCACGCCGGTCTCCGCCGCGATCTGCTCCATAATCTGGGTCTTGCCGATGCCCGGAGGGCCCATCAGCAGCACCGGGCGCTGGCGCACCGCGGGGATCAGGTAATTGCCCAGTTCGTCCCGGGTCAGATACGCTTTCAGGGTGTTGGTGATCTCCTGTTTTGCCTGTTTGATGTTCATATCGTCACTCCTCACAACTGGGGCAGTTCTTCCAGTTCGATTCCGTATTCTTCTGCCGTTTCCTGCGCCGCGCGTTCCAGCCCCGGCACGTCCAGCACCAGCCGGATGGCCCAGGGCGGCATCGCAAAGGACAGGGGCGGTTCTTCCAGCAGCACGAAGGCCGCGTCATAGGGCGGGCGTTTTTTGGGGTAGAAGCCCATACCGTCCGTAAAGTACACCAATCCCCGCAGGGCGGTGAAGGCGCCCTCCTTCCGCAGCCGGTCCACATACTCGAACACGGGGCGGAAATCCGTGGCGCTGCCGCCGCAGAGGGCAAAGTTTTCCATATAGGTTTTCAGTTCGTCCAGATCGCGGATCACCGTGTCGGAGCGGATCTGATCGTCACACTGCAAGATGCGGATATTCACCTTGCGGGTGAAGGTCTCCGTACTGCGCAGGATGGCGTAGGTGCAGGCCAAAAACTGCCGCACCAGTTCGCCGGAGGTGGACATCGACGTGTCCACGGCGATGACGAAGTCCTCGATGCGCTTGTCCTCTCTCGTTTCCGGCGGCTCCACCAGCGGCATATTGCCGTAAAGTTGCAATCCGTAGGTGTAGAACACGTAGTCGAAGGCGTCGCCATCCACTTCCAGCACCTCACGGGGCGCGGCGAACCGCCGCAGGAAGACGCGGTAGTCCACGTCGTTCCGGTTGGCCACCCGCAGGCGTTCCAGCACGGCCTCGCCGCCGGTGGCCTGGTCGGCCAGCACGGTCTCCATCGAGGTCTGGGTCTTTTCCGACATATTCTGCCACTTCTCGTCCTGCTGCCGGGACTGCTCCTGCTGGTCCTTCTGCTCCGGATCCCAGAGACCGTGGTCATCCACCAGAAACAGTTTTTGCAGTTGCGCCACCCGGTAGGGTTCCAGATCCAGTTTCAGCAAGCGGCGGTAGATGCCCTCCGCCGTCAGCACCGGCATCTCCTGCCGGCATTCCCCGTAAAATTTCCGCTTGGCGGGAGAAACCACATCTTCCAGGCAGGGGTAATCCAGACTGTCCAGAATGCTCTCCACCGCTGCGTCGCAGGCGAGATCCCACAGTTCCGCCGCCTTACCCCGCTTCTTGGCCAGATGCCGCAACATACAGTGCAGGATCACGTGGAGATAGGCGCGGTTCACGTGGTTCTCGCTGCGCAGGTATCGTTCCGCCAGAAAGGCGCCGTCATAGTACAGCGTGTCGCCGTTGGTGGCGAGGGACGCCGTCACCCCGCCGCCGCTTTGAAAATCCAGTGCGCACAGCGCCGCATCCAGATAGGGCAGGTTCATATACAGCCGGTTGCGCGCCGTGTACAGGATCTCCTGCCCGATGGCGGAAAGGTCTTTTTTCTCCTCGCTCATACGCCTGCCCTCCTCTCTGTCGATCCCGGTTTATAACTCGAAGGTCTTGTTCCGGCCCACCGGCACGTTTCCGTGCTGCTCCTCCATCAGGATGGCCATCAGTTCCGTCCGTCCCTGCCGCCGCGCCGCCTCACTCAATGCCGACAGCGCCGCGCCGTCCCACTCCGTTTTGCGCAGCAGAGCCCGCAGGCCGGAGGCGTCCCCCTCCGCCAGCAATCGGTGCGCCAGCGTTTCGGCGTGGGCGCGGATATACGCAAGGTACTGCTCCTCCGCCTCCCGGGTCAGTTCCACGGGGCAGCACAGCCGCCGCCACGCCAGACGCAGCGCGCCGTCCGGGTCGTGGCCCATCCCCAGAAAGGGCTTCCAGAGGTCGTCGTAATCCTTCAACGAAAACTTTTTTTCGTAGAAACAATGGTGGTAGGCATAGCCGCCGCCGCTGATGCGGAAATCGAACTGGTGGTGGGGGATGTTCTCCTCGTGCTCCTCCGTGTAGGAAGGGAAGATCAGCCGCACCGCGGCGCCGTCCCTGCGGTACAGCGTCACATCCAGTTCCCGGATCAGTTCGTCGCACAGGTACGCCAACAGCGCGCCCTCCTGCCCCGTGCAGGTGATGCGGAAGGTGTCCAGCGCGCGGCAGTTCATCAGCGAGCCGCCGCCCCAGTGGGCGGTGGTGTCCCGCAGGAGCAGCGTTTTCAGGTTCGTGCAGTTGAACAGGGCGTAGTTGTCCACCCGGCGCAGACTGTCCGGCAGTTTCAGTTCCGTCAGGGCGCGGTTGTCCCAGCCGTCTTCCGGCGGCACGCCGCAGGTGACCAGCACCGCCTCCCCCGCCGGCGCAGGGCGGTTTGGCGTGAGGGCGTGGTCGCCCAGCACGGTGACCGGCAGACCGAACAGTTCCTCCGGCAGCGCGGCGCGGACGTCGCAGGTGTGCGCCTGCAAAATCGTCACCTGCTCCGCTTCCCGGCGAATGACCAGTTTCCAGTTGTTTGCACCGCTGATCCGTTCCAAAGGCTGTCCTCCTGCGCGTTTCTTAACAATTTAGTATATCACAGTCTGCGCCGCATTCCTATACTTTGCGCAAAAAAAGAGGAGGCGCGGTGCGCCTCCTCTTGCTTGTATCTTGTTGTGCTGTGCCCACCGTTGCCGCATTGCGATTCCCGCCCCCTGTTGGGGCGCCAATCGCGCCGCTTCCTCGCTGATCGGCTCGCTGTTTCCGCCACCGGCGGCGCTTCGCCGATCAGCCCCACAGGGCGGACAGGGTGGGAATGACCTGCTTCTTGCGGGACATAATCTTGGGCAGGAAGGCGCAGTTGCCCTCGTCCTTGATGTTGAAGGCCTGACGGATGGTCTCCTCGTCGCCCACGTAGAGCAGTTGGGTGCCGTCCAGCAGCACGTCCGTGATCATCAGCACCACGGTATCGAACCGCTTTTCCTTCCGGATCTCCCGCATCACCCGCAGGAACTCCTCCTGCCGTTCCAGCAGGCGGTCGGAATCCATACAGGTGATCTGGCTGACCGCCAGATCGTGGCCGGCGATGTGGAACTCCTTATAGTCCGTTTTCAGCATCGTGTCCACGGACTTGTCGTCGCCGCAGGTGGCGGAGAAGATGGCCTTGCCCAGTTCGTCCAGGGAGATGTTGGCGATCCGCGCCATACGGTTGGCAATGTCGATGTCCCGCTGGGTACAGGTGGGAGACTTGAACATAACGGTGTCGGACACGATGGCCGCCGCCATCAAGCCCGCCATTTTCGCCGTGGGCATCAGACCCTTTTCCTGATACATTCCCGCCACGATGGTGGTGGTGCTGCCCACGGGCTCGTTGCGCACGTAGATGGGGTTTTTCGTCTGGATATCCGCCAGGCGGTGGTGGTCCACGATCTCCAGAATGTCCGCCTGATCCAGGCCCTGCACAGACTGGGCCTTTTCGTTGTGGTCCATCAGCACCACCTTCTTGCGCCGGGGACGCAGCAGATGGAAACGGGACAGCGTGCCCACCACGCGCTCCTCCTCATCCAGAATGGGGTAGGCGCGGAAGCGGCTTTCCAGCACGGTATCCTGCACGTCGTCGATATAATCGTCCAGATGGAAGCAGACCAGATTCTCGCTCTTGCAGACCCGCTCGATGGGCAGCGCCTGATTGATCAGCCGCACGGCACGATAGGCATCGTAAGGCGTGGCGATCAGGCAGGTTCTGGTCTCCATATCCAGCAGTTCCTGCTGCACCTCCGCCTGACAGACGATGACGCAGTTCACATTCAGTTCCAGCGCGCGGCGGATCATATCCGGCTGGTCGCCGCAGATCAGGACCGTCTCCTCCGCAGCAAAGAGCAGCGTCTCCCGCCCGGTGGGCAGCGCCACCGTGATCTCGCCGGAGATCTCGTCCCGCAGTTCGCCGCCGGCATTGAGAATGCGGCCTTCCAGCACGGAGAGCAGGTTATACACCGGCACGGCATTCACCGCGGGGTTGCCCACGGAGGTCATATCATAGTTGGCCACATCGCCTGCGGACAGCATACCGTAGAGGGAGCCGTCCTCGTTGGCTACGGGCAGGACGGAAAGGCGATCCGTCTGCATCACCTGCCACGCGCGGCTGAGCGTCGCGGCGGCAGACAGGGTGGGCGGCGTATCATAATCCAGATCCCGGACCTGGGTCCGCACGTTGCTGATCTTCTGGGGCGGCTGGAAGCCAAAGCGATCCAGCACGATCTGGGTCTCGTCGCTGATCTGGCCCAGACGGGCGGCCTGATACTGCCGCTGTCCCAGCGCCTGTTTCAGTGCCGCATAGGCCATAGCAGATACGATCGAATCGGTATCCGGGTTCCGATGGCCCGTAATATATACGGTATCCATTCCAGTATCCATACAAATCTCCTTCTCCGCCCTGCGCTTCGGCTGTTTTTCTTTATTATGCTTCCGCCGCAATCCTTTGTCAACGGCTCTTTCTGTCAGGAAATACACAAAGATGCCGATACGCAGCGGGTTTCCTTACAGGATCAGCAGTTCCTTGGGCGCCTTCGTAAGGTTGCGGCAGCCGTCTTCGGTGAGGACGACCACATCCTCGATGCGCACGCCCAGTCTGCCCGGCAGGTAGATGCCCGGCTCCGCCGAGATCACCGCGCCCGCAGGCAGGGGGTCGGGATTGGCCGGAGACGCGTTGGGCGCCTCGTGCACCTCGATGCCCACGCCGTGGCCGAAACTGTGACCAAAATACGCACCGTAGCCCGCCGCCTCGATGACCGCGCGGGCCGCGCCGTCCACTTCCTGCCCCGGGGCGCCTCCCCTTGCGGCGGCGATGCCGGCCAGTTGCGCGGCGAGAACGGTTTCGTAGACGGTACGCATTTCCTCCGTCACATACCCCACCGCCACGGTGCGGGTCATATCCGAACAGTAGCCGCGGTACACACAGCCGAAGTCCATCGTGACAAACTCACCGACCCCGATCTGCCGCTGGGACGGCACGCCGTGGGGCAGGCTGCCGTTGGGCCCGGAGACCACCACCGGGTCGAAGGACATATCCTCCGCGCCGTAATGCAGCATCAGGTATTGCAGTCTGGCGGCGATCTCCTTTTCCGTGACGCCAGGACGGATCTCGCCCAGAATGTCCCCGAAGGCGCGCTCCGCGATCCGCTGCGCCGCCTCCATACAGTCCAGTTCCTCCTGCTCCTTCACCGTCCGCAGACGATGGAGCACGTCCGTGGCGGGCACCAGTTCACAGGGCAGCGCCTTGCTGTAATGGCCGTGGGCGCGCACCGTCATACAGCCGTCCTCAAAGCCCAGACGGCGGACGCCGTTTTCCTCCACCGCCTCTTTGATGAGGACGGCATAGCCCCGGCCGCGGCCGATCTCCCGCAATTCCGCGTTTTGCAGGCAGCGCTCTGCCGCCTCCGTGTAGCGGGAGTCCGTAAAAAAGTACGCCTTATTCCGCGTCACCAGCGCCACGCCGTCCTCCCCGGGAGAGTGGAAGCCGGAAGCATAAAACCGGTTGGCCTCCCCCGTCAGAAGCATCGCGTCCAGCCCGCTCTTTTCCAGCGCAGCGGATATTTCAGCAAAATGGTTCATAGTGATCCTCTTTCCGATACAGGATGGTTTCAGTGTAGCAGACGCGGGCAGATTCGTCAAAGGCAGAAAGGGCAGAATTTTGCCGTCAGGGGAAAATGGCTGTTGACTTTTCCACGCCGAACCGCTACCCTGAAACCACCAAACACAAAGGAGCCTGCTATGAAACTGGTAACCTTTCTCCACAACGGCAGCGAAGCCGTGGGCGCGCTGACCGCGGACGAGCGCGGCATCCTGCCCCTCCCCTTCGCCGATATGACCGCGCTGATCGAAGCGGGCGCGGAAGCCCTGCACACCGCCCTAACCAACGCCCGGGCGGAAGACGCCGTCCCGGCAGAGAACGCCGTGCTGTGTGCGCCCATCCCCCGCCCCCGGCAGGACGTGATCTGTCTGGGCATCAACTACAAGGCACACGCCGAGGAGGCCGAGCGGTACAGCGCCGAATCCTTCACCAAGGAACGCCCCATCCCCATCTACTTTTCCAAGCGCGTGACCGAGGCGGTGGCGCCCGGCGGCTTCATCGAGAGCCATCCCGGTCTGGTGGAGCGGCTGGACTATGAGGCGGAACTTGCCGTCATCATCGGCAAGACTGCCCGAAACGTCAGCGCCGCCGACGCTGCCGACTACATCTTCGGCTACACCGTGCTCAACGACGTGTCTGCCCGGGTGCTGCAAACCGCCCACAAGCAGTGGTATTTCGGCAAGAGTCTGGACGGCTTCACGCCGATGGGTCCCTGCATCACCACGGCGGACGAGATCGCCTTCCCCCCGGTGCTGGGCATCTCCGCCCGGGTCAACGGCGAATTGCGGCAGGATTCCACCACGGATCTGCTCATCACCGGCATCGCCGACATCATCGCGGAACTCTCCTCCGGGATGACCCTGCTGCCCGGAACCATCATCGCCACCGGCACGCCCTCCGGCGTGGGGATGGGTTTTGACCCGCCCAGATTCCTCCACCCCGGCGACGTTGTGGAGTGCGCCATCGAGGGCATCGGCACCCTGCGCAACACCGTGCGCTGATCTCCACGCAAAAAAGCCCCCGGCGGATCAAACCGCCGGGGGGTGTTGTTTTTAATAGCCGATGATGAGGCCCTTTTCCATCGCATAGAAACTGGTGAGACCGCGGCAGGAGAGAATGTCCACGCTCTTGACCGGCAGGTTCGCCAGGATCTGCTCTTTCAGTTTCTGGGCGCCGGTGGCGTTTTCGCAGTGGGAGATGACTACCTCCGCGCCGGTGCAGTCCTTGCTTTCCGCCATAATCTTTGCCAGCGCCTGATAGGTCTTCTGCTCGCCCCGGGCCTTGCCCACCACCTGAATGGTGCCCTGAGGCGTGGCCACGGCCGTGACGTGGATGCCCAGAGAGTGCAGCAGCGTACCAACCAGCGGGCGCATCCGTCCGTTCTTGATCAGGTTGTCAAAACTTTCCAGCGTGAAGCAGGTGCGCAGAGATGCCTGATAGATCCGCAGCATATTGCACAGTTCCTCAAAATCCACATCCGGGTTGGCCTCCACGAGCGCCTGCGTCTTCCGGATCAGCAGCGCCATCGCGCCGGCGGTGGCTCGGGAGTCGATGACGCAGATCTTCTTTTCCGGATGCTCTTCCAGCACCATCTCCCGCGCCATAACCGCGGCGTTATAGGTGCCGGAAAGGTTGCCGGAGATCGTAAAGCACACCGAGCAGTCGCCCGCCTCAAAGGCCTTTGCAAAGTCGCCGGGAGAAGGGCAGGCGGAGGACGCTGCGCTGCTCTCCTGGCTCATCGCGGAAAGCATTTCCGGCACGGACAGGGCATCGTTATCCACAAATTCCCGCTCGCCCACCTGAATTTTGAGGGGAACCAACTGAAACCGCACGCTCTCGCTGACAAAATCACTGGTGCGCAGGTCGCAACTGCTGTCACTTACGATATTCCAAATCATTCCGTACTCCTTATAATCTGGTTTCGGAAACCATTTTTATCCATCATACCCTCTGTCGCTTTGTTTGTCAACAAAAAATGGCCGGGCGGCTGTTTGTTTTGCGTTAAAGTCCCCGGCGCACCGCGTTCATTGCGGCCACCGCCGCAGCGGAGTCCGTTTTCGGAAACAGTTCAAAAGCAATCATCCCGTCATACTGCCGCGCATCCAACTCCTGCAAGACCGCCCGGTAGTCGATGGCGCCGGTGCCGGGTTCGCCCCGGCCCGGGGCGTCGGCGATGTGGATGCAGTCGATGAGCGGAAGATAGGTCCGGATCGTTTCGATGATCCCGCCCTCGTTGAGGTACATATGATACGCGTCATACAAAATCTTTACCGCCGGGGAGTTCACCGCCGTCACGATGTCCGCCGCGTCCTTTGTGTATTGCAGGAAGTTGCCGATATGCTCCACTTTCACGTTCAGCGCTTCCAGACACAGCGTCACGCCGGCGGCCTCCGCCTCCGGCGCCACGGCGGCGAGGGTGCGGATCATCGCCGCAGTCTTTTCCGCGGCGCTGTACTGCAAAAAGAGGTCGGCGGCGTAAGGGTGCGGCTCCGGCATCAGTTCGTTGGAGTGGACGGCCAGCCGCTTGCAGCCCAGTTTCTGCGCCGCTTGCAGCGACGTGCGCAGGAAGGCGATATAGTCCCCGGCGTGGGCGGGGTCGCACAGGGAAAAGGGGCCGTCGCCGCCCATACAGGAGATCTCCACGCCATTTTCCCGGCAGAGAGCCGCGACTGCGTCCAGGTCTTTCACCGTCCAGTCCCAGAGTTCCACATAGTCGTACCCGTCCCGCTTTGCCGCCGCGAAACGCGCTTCAAAGGGCAGTTCCCGGTAAACCGTTTCGATATTGACCGAATACTTCATCACAAACCTCCCGTTTCCCCGCTGTCAGTCTTTGTTTCATCATAGCATTCCCGCCGGCGGCTGTCCACATACAATCCGCCAGCCCCCAAGGCGCAAAAAAGAAGCCCGCACGTTGTGCGGGCTTCCGGGTTTTCAGGGGGTTACAGCACCTTGCTGAGGAAATCCTGCAATCTGGGGTGCCTGGGGCTGCCGAAGATCTCCTCGGGGGTGCCCTCTTCCAGCAGCAGGCCGTCTGCCATAAACAGCACGCGGTTGCCCACTTCCCGGGCAAAGCCCATCTCGTGGGTGACCACCACCATCGTCATACCCTCGTGAGCCAGTTGCTTCATAACTTCCAGCACCTCGCCGACCATTTCGGGGTCCAGAGCGGACGTGGGCTCGTCAAAGAGCATAACCTCGGGTTCCATAGCCAGCGCGCGGACGATGGCTACGCGCTGCTTCTGGCCGCCGGAGAGTTGGATGGGATAGGCGTCGGCACGGTCGGCAAGGCCGACACGCTCCAACAGCGCCATCGCCTTTGCCTCTGCTTCCGCCGCGGGGATCCCGCGGACCTGAATGGGCGCCAGCGTCATATTTTCCAGAACGGTCATATGGGGGAACAGGTTGAAGTGCTGGAACACCATACCCATCTTGCGGCGGTGCTTGTCGATGTCCAGTTTCACCAGGTTGCCCTGCTGGTTGGGGATCTTTTTCTTGGTGATGTCCACGCCGTCGAACACGATGGACCCGCCGGTGGGCTCCTCCATCAGGTTCAGGCTGCGCAGGAAGGTGGACTTGCCGGAGCCGGAAGGGCCGATGACCACGATCACGTCGCCCCGGTTGATGTCCACAGTGACGCCGTCCAGCGCGCGGATGGCGCCCTTGTTATAGTGCTTTTTCAGGTCTGTGACCCGGATCAGGATGTCATCTCTTGCTGCCACGGCTCATTCTCCTTTCAAAGTAGGCGATGATCTTGGAGGTGGGGAAGCACAGGCAGAAATACATCGCAGTGGCCACCAGCAGGGGCTCCATAATCAGGTAGGTCGCGCCCTTGACGGACTGAACGATCGCCATAATATCCTGCACACCGATGGTGTATGTAACGGCGGATTCCTTGATGATGACCACGAACTCGTTGGCGATGGCAGGCAGGATATTGCGGATGGCCTGGGGCAGAACGACAAAGCGCATCGTCTGGGTCTGGGAAAGGCCCAGAGAGCGGGCTGCCTCCGTCTGGCCGCCGTCGATGGACTGGATGCCGGAACGGATGATCTCGCACAGGTAGGCGGCGGAGTTCATACCCAGCGCCACCACGCCGGGGAAGAAGCGGTGGAACTTGGTGATGCCGAACAGGGAGAACGTAGGCAGTTCAATGATGCCAAAGATGCCGTAATAGATCACGGCGATCTGGACGATGACCGGGGTGGAGCGCAAAATCTCCACGTAGGTCGTTGCCAGAAAGTTCAGGGGGTTGAACTTGCTCAGCGCCGTCAGGAAGCCTTCGCCGCGCAGATGGCCGTATTTGTCCAGACCCAGAGCGCGGAAGGGGCGCAGGTCGCTCAGGCGCATCAGCGCCAGCACCACGCCCAGCACTGCGCCCAGCACCACCGTGCACAGCGACAGCATAATCGTGATGATCAGACCGTTTCTGAACATTTCAACATAGGGAATCAACTTGGGAAAATTAGATAATTGAATGAGGCCTCCCATAAACGGCGGCTCCTTTCCGTTTGTTACATACAGGAAGAATCCCTTCCCGACCGCAGTCGGGAAGGAATTCCTGTGATTCTCAGTGTTTGAGATTACTTGTCTTCCAGCAGACCTTCGTAGATGTTGCCGGAAGCCTGTTCTAGAGCGTCAGCCACGAACTTGGAGAAGGAGCCGTCCTCGATGCAGGCGGCGATGGCTTCGTTCACGCCGGCCAGCAGGGCTTCGTTGCCCTTCTTCACGCCGACGGCGTTGCCTTCCACCTCATAGGGGACTTCGCAGACGATGTGCAGTTCGGGATAGTTGGCCTTGTAAGCCACGGCCACGTCGTACTCCACATAGCCGCCGTCCAGTTTGCCGGAAACCAGTTCGGCAATGATGTCGGTGGCCTTGGTCAGGGTGACGATGTCGGCGTCAGCGCTGTACTGCTGGGCCAGATCCATCTGGATGGTGCCGTTCTGGGCGCCAACGGAGATGTCGGGGTTGTTGGCAGAAGCCAGATCGGTGAACATATCAGCCTTGCTCTCCACGGTGATAAAAGCCTGGCCGCCTTCATAGTAGATGTCGGAGAAGTCCATACTGTTGGCGCGGTCGGGATCGGGAGAGATGCCGGCGACGCCCAGGTCAACGGAACCGTTGGCCAGTTCCAGCAGGACGCCGTCGAAGTCCATAGGGATGATCTCCAACTCCACGTCCAGATACTCGGCGATGTACTTGATCAGAGCGATGTCGAAACCGGCCAGTTCGGCAGAGCCGTCCTCGCCGATGGCGTAGAACTCGTAGGGAGCATAGTCGGGGCTGGTGGCGACGGTCAGGACGCCGGGGGTCTTGGTGTTGTACTTGTTCTCGACGGTGGTGTCGTCCTTCTTCTCGCCGCAGGCGGCCAGAGAGAGAACCATCACAACAGCCAGCAGCAGTGCAAACAGTTTCTTCATAATGATAACTTCCTTTTCCAATCAAATTCCGTCCTTGCGGACGCAGGTCAAACAGTCGCTGCGGAAAGAACTTCCTCCTCTCCGCCGACAGTGCCTACCTTACCACTCCTGCCGGAGAATGTCAATGGTTTCCCGGTCAAATATGCATAAATATTTGAGGATTTCCCGGAAAATCCTCATATTTTCTCCTCATTTTCTGTTTGTTTTCGCTGGTTTTCCTTACAGGCCCTCGCCGAAAAAATGAATATTCATTCAAATATGCATTTCTGCCGCAAAAAGGCCTGCCCGGTTCGGTCAGGCCTTCTGGGATGGTTTGTTTCAGGCAGCGGCTTCCGCTTCCCCGGCGGGGAGCAGCACCAGGGACAGTTCCGGAGCGGCAGACGCCACCGCGGCGGCGATGGATTCTCTCTGCGCCTCCGGGGCGCGGGTATAGATGCCGTCCACCTGCGGCGCGATCTCCGACAGCACCAGCGCGGAAGCGGCATCGCTTCCCGACAGCAGCACGCTCTCCGGCAGTTCCACGCACAGGAGGATGTCATAGGGTTCCAGCGCCTGGCGCATCTCCTGCAAGAACGCTGCGATGTGCGCGGCGCGGTCGCCGGGGGCGTAGGCGATCTGCTCCAACTTGCCCAGTGTGGGGTAGCCGATGTCCGACAGCAGCACTTCGTCAAAGCCCAGCGCGGCGGCCTCCGCCGCCACGGCGCAAAGGTAACTGCGCGCCGCCGGCTTGCCGGGGTCCATCCACGGGCGGTTATTCCCGTCGTAGAACACATAGCCGTCGGTATCTTTCAGCGCGCGGTCGGCGCCGGCATATCCGGCCGCTTTGGGGTCGGAAAAGCAGGTGATGCGGGCTACCGTATGAAGTGCGCTTTCGGTGATCTCCGTCAGCGCGTCGCCGCCTTCCGGCAGCACGACGGCCTCCGGAAGGGCCGCGGCGCTTTCGAAATACACGGTTCCCGCCGCGTCTTTCAGCGTGACCACCACGGAATCCAGGCCTTCCTCCGCCTGCGCCTGACGCCAGACAGACCGCGTCAGCATCGCAGGGAGTTCCCGCACTGTCCAGTCCGCTTCGCCGGGCACCGCGTCTTCTTCCTCCGGCGTCTGGATCACCAGTTCAAAGTCTTCCAGCGGGGGAAGATCTTCCGGCTTCTCCTCCTGGGTCTGCTCCCAGGGCAGTTCCAGCGCGGGACGGCCGGCTTCATCGTAAACCACATACCGCTGCAACAGCAGAACAGAAAGCGCCGCCAGAATCACCAGAACCAGCAAAGCCGCAAGGAAACGGCTGCCCTTGGGACTGCGTCCGCGATAATTGCTGTATCCCCGAATGATCGACACGCGCCCTGTCCTCCCTTCTCGTTCTTTCGCTGGGGCGATCAGCCTTCCAGCGCCATAATCTTGTCCACGCGGCGCTGATGGCGGCCGCCCTCGAACTCGGTGGTCAGGAACACTTCCACCATACGTTCGGCCATATTCTTACCGGTGAAGCCGGCGCCGATGGCCATAATGTTGGCGTCGTTATGGCGGCGGGTCATCTCCGCTTGCAGGCAGTCGGCGCAGTGGGCGCAGCGGATGCCCTTGATCTTGTTGGCGGCGATGGAAATGCCGATGCCGGTGGTGCACAGCACGATGCCCTTTTCGCACTTGCCCTCTGCCACAGCCCTGGCGGCGGCAGCGCCGAAGTCGGGATAGTCGCAACTGTCCAGATTATAGCAGCCGAAGTCCTCATATTCGTGGCCCATCTTCTCGAT
>SVKT01000004.1 GCA_015068335.1 Oscillospiraceae bacterium
AGCCCGACCGATCTCCCGCATAAAGGTGTTCTTCCCCACGCCGGGGCCGCCTTTGAGCACGATGAAGTCGTAAGTATCCTCAATATCCACCAGTTCCCCGAACAAATTCTGAAAGCCGTTTCCGCTGTTGGCGCCCGCAAAGAAGTTTGTTACCTGTGCCATAAGGTCTCCTCCCGTTCTGATCTTGCACCAGACTATGCAAAAAGAGCCCCCTTTGACAGCCGTTTCCTTCCCCACTCCCCCAAAAAAGAAAAAGCACCTCCGCAGAGGTGCTTTTCCCGGTATCACAGAAACACTTCGTTCTCCTTCGGTTCTGCATAGTCCCGTTCCAGCATCGCGATATGGGACAAAAAGGCCGGGTCGTCAAAATATTTGGCGCGCTTGGTGCATTTGCGGACGCAACTCTGGCACTTGATGCACAGACCCGGAACAAGGGCGGGATTCTTTGGATCGATGGCCCCCATAGGGCAGGCGCGGACGCAGGCACCGCAGCCGTTGCAGCGGTTCAGATGGGTTTTGGGCTTTGCTTTCAGGAACATCGCAGGCTGGCCGTCCAGCCCCTTGGGCACATAATAGGGAGCGTTGGCGTCCCCCGGGATCGCCAGCGGAGGAAATTCCCCCTCCGTCCGTTTGATCTTATCGGCCGCCTTTTTGGCAAAGGACTTCATCTCAAAACTGTCGCTCCACCCGGGACGGCCGTAAGCCAGTTCGTCGGTAAAGGCGTGGCGGCACACAAAGGCGCCGGCAGCAGCCAGCCGAAAGCCGTTTTCCGTCAGCACCGCGCACAGTTCCGCCAGAGAATTGTCATAAGCGCGGTTTCCGAAGGTCACCACCGGAATGGCCACCGCTCCGTTTCCGCGCAGTTTCTCCCGAAAATCCGGCAGGATCTTGTTGGGCAGTTTTCCCGCATAGGTAGGACTGGCAATCACAACAACAGCAGACTCTGTAAAGCAACATTCCCTTTCACGTTCCGCCGGTTTTGTGAAGGCGCGCCGCTCCACGGAACGCCCCAACTGCTCCGCCAGCGTCTCTGCAATGGTCTCCGCCACCTTCGCTGTTGTCCCTGCAGGGCTGAAAGACAGCGCCGTGACTGCGTTCATAGCATCTTCCTCCTTTGTGACAACAGGCGCCTGGTTTCAGGCGCCTGTTCGGTGTTACAGCGAGAAGTCCTCGTCCTTCAAAGTGCCGGTGTTCAGCGCCGCCGGACGAGGCGGCACGCGTTTGAGCGGATCGTACCGAAACGCACGGCAGTGGTGCTCCACGGGCACAACGCCCTTCTTCACGCAGGCTACGTCCCGTTCGTTGATCTGCCGTCCCCACTCACAATAGGCACAGCGGGGGTCGATATCCTTTCGAAACAGTTTCATACTTCCCCCTCCATTCTTTACAGCGTATACAGTTTGATGGCGTCTTCTTCCACGGTGGCTTTCACCCGGGAAATGGGATTTTCATAACTGTCGATGATGCGGGTGGCCATAGGATCCTCCACCTCTTTCTGGATGGTGCGGCGCAGATTGCGGGCACCGTAGGTGCGGGAGAAGGACTTCTCCGTCAGGAAGGCCGTCAGGGCGTCGTCATAGGTGAATGCAATGCCCTTGTCCGCCAGAGAGGCCACCAGTTCGTCCAGCATAATGCGGGCGATGCCGCGGAAATGCTCCTCCGTCAGGCGGTTGAAGGTGATGACGGCGTCCACGCGGTTGATGAACTCCGGACGCAGGAACTGCTGCAACGCCTTCATCGCGCGGTCGGCATCCTGCTGGTTCTGGGTACGGTCGAAGCCAACCGTGCCCTCCTTGGTGGCGCTGCCGGCGTTGGAGGTCATCACGATGATGGTATTCTCGAAATTGACCCTGCGGCCGTGGGAGTCGGTGATCTCGCCGTCATCCAGGATTTGGAGCAGCACGTTGAGCACATCGGGGTGTGCCTTCTCGATCTCGTCAAACAGGATCACGGCGTAGGGCTTGCGGCGGATTTTCTCCGTCAACTGGCCGGCTTCGTCATAGCCCACATAGCCGGGAGGCGAACCCACGATGCGGGAGACGGAGTGCTTTTCCATAAACTCGGACATATCCAGACGGATCAGCGCGTCCGGGGTGTCAAACAAATCGGTGGCCAACTGCTTCACCAGTTCCGTCTTACCCACGCCGGTGGGGCCGACGAAAATGAAACTCACGGGCTTGTGCTTGGGCGAGATGCCCACGCGGTTGCGGCGCACCGCAGCGGCCACGGCGCTCACGGCCTCGTCCTGACCGATGATATGGTTTTTCAGCCGCTCTTCCAGCAGGGAGAGCCGGTGGAACTCCTGCTCCCGGATCTTGGCCGCCGGGATCTTCGTCCACAGTTCGATGACGTGGGCCAGATTCTCCATCGTCAACTGGGGATCACCCTTTTCCAGCAGCACGTCCAGTTCCGTATGCAATTGCATCTCACGGCTCTTGATGAAGGCCATCCTCTCGTAGTCCGGCTCGGCGCCTTCCTGGGCGTTGTTCTCCTCCATCAGCGCGCGCTCTTTTTCAAAGTCGTCCAGTTCCCGCTGGATCTCCATACGACGGGAGATGTCGGGGTCTTTCAGGTTCAGGTCGGAGCAGGCCTCGTCGATCAGGTCGATGGCCTTGTCCGGCAGGAAGCGGTCGGTGATATACCGCTCCGAAAGGATCACGGCCTGGCGGAGGATGCCCTCGGAGATCCGCACGCCGTGGAACTTCTCGTAGTTGGGTGCAAGGCCTTTCAGGATCTTGAAGGAGTCCTCGATGGAGGGCTCGTTCACCGTCACAGGCTGGAAGCGGCGTTCCAGCGCGGTGTCCTTTTCGATGGACTTGCGGTATTCGGTAAAGGTGGTGGCGCCGATGACCTGGATCTCGCCCCGGGAGAGGGCGGGTTTGAGGATGTTGGCGGCATTCATACTGCCCTCGGCATCGCCTGCGCCCACGATGGTGTGGACTTCGTCGATCATCAGGATGATGTTGCCCAGTTTCTTCACCTCGTCAATGAGGCCCTTCATACGGCTTTCAAATTGGCCGCGGAACTGGGTGCCGGCCACCAGTGCGGTGAGGTCCAGCAGATAGACCTCTTTCTCCCGCAGTTTGAAGGGTACATCGCCGGCGGCGATGCGCTGGGCCAGCCCCTCGGCGATGGCAGTCTTGCCGACGCCGGGTTCGCCGATGAGGCAGGGGTTGTTCTTCTGGCGGCGGTTGAGGATCTGCACCACGCGCTCGATCTCTTCCGCCCGGCCGATGACCGGGTCCAGTTTGCCTTCCTTGGCGCGGCGGGTCAGGGAGATGCAGTAACTCTCCAAAAACTTCCGCTTATTGTTCTTGCTGTCCTTGCGGTCCTTTTCCCGACCGCTGCGCTGCTCACCGCCCTCCGGTGCGTTCTGTTCGCCGCCGGGGATTTCGCCGCCGGAAAACAGGCGGTTCAGGAAGGGGAAGGTGGCGGTCTTGCCGTCTTCCTCGGAGTCGTCCTCGTCGCCGCCGGGCAGGTCTTCGATATTTTCGATGCCGCTCATCGCCTGCATCATCTCGCTGCTGATGGTTTCCAGATCCTCGTCCGAAATGCCCATACGCTTCATCATCTCGTTGACCTGGGGCAGGCCCAGATCTTTGGCGCATTTCAGGCACAGGCCCTCATTGATGGCATTCTCTCCGTCCATTCGGGAAATAAATACCACAGCAACATTCTTTTTGCATCTTGAACACAGTGTAGGCTGCATATGACCTCCAAAACGCCATTCCGGCGTAAAATCAGAAATGAAACCGCCCCGCGGCGCGTTTCGTCAAATCAGGGTTCGCTCCTCTCTCCGCCAGTCACAGGAGCGTCAGGAAATTGTTGTCGACAAAGAAGCGGAGAACGTGGGTTTGCGTCAGGGCTTCCGTTTCAAAGAACAGGCCCATCGCGCGGGCGAGCCACATCACCACGAAAACCATTAAAGCGGCCTCGGCAAACCCGACCAGCGCGCCGCCCAGCCGATTGAAACTTTTCAGCACCGGCAGTTTCATCAGCAGATCCAGCGCATTTACGATGATATGGAGCAGGATCAGTAGAAGGATGAACGCAACGATGTACAGCAGACCGTAAACGAGCCCGCGGACCACCGCCTCGATGGCGGCGCTGACCAGCGAAACGCCGGTTTCCGTCATAATGGTCTCGACCTTTTCCATCAGGTTCTCACGGAAGTCCTCATCCAGCCCCAACTGTTCCAGCGCGTCCGCCAGCATCGTGCTGTCCAGAGGGAGGTCCGTCAGGCTGAAACTGTTGTTTGCCAGCACGGTCTGCACCTGCTCTTCCAGGTCGGAGAGTTGCATCTGTCCGCTTGCCAAAAGGCCTTCCAGATATTCACCCAGTTCGGAAATCTGGATCTGCCCGCTTTCCAGCATCCCTTTGAGGGGTTCGCCAAGATCCGAGATCTGAATCGTCCCCTCTTCCACCAGGGACTCTACCGTGTCGCCGAGTTCGGCAAAGGAGAGGTCGCCGCTTTCCAGCAGTCCCTTGGTGCTGTCGGCAATTCCTTCTTCCAGAAGCGCTTCCAGTTTCCCGCTCAGCGTTTCCTCGATCGCGGGAACGACCATCTTCGTCACGGGGCCGGCCAGAGAAGATGCGACCACAGCGGCGCCCAGCAGCGCCACGACCACGATCAGCAATCCGGCCAGCGACTTGACCAAACCCTTCCGTGCGCCAAAGATCACGCCCAGCGCGATCACGACGACAACTGCAACGTCCATTATAACAGGCATTGTCATACTTGCCTACCTTTCCACGTGTAAACGTTTTATGAATTCGCCTTGTAATGTTTCACTTAACTGCCGTTTCTGCGCTTTTATGGCAAAAACATTCTGGCATATTCCGAAGCCAGCAGCAGCGCCGAGCCGTCGCCGCGCTGCAAGACCTCCCGCGCAAAGTCCGTGCCCTGCAAGGAGGCGTAAAGTTGCAGACTCCGGTTATAGATCTCCAACCGGTCAGCGTACAGCACCGCCAGATAGCGCCCGGCAGCGGACACGCTCAGCACTTCCTCGTTGACGTCCAGTCTGCCCAGTTCCTGACCGTCCGGCCCAACGCTCACCAGTCTGCCCACGCTGCCGGAACGGTAGCGGTTGAGCAGCAGCACCACAAAGTCGTCGCCGCCCAGATCGTACTCCCGCAGGAAGGCGCCGTCGTAACCGTAGGTCGTCAGTTCCTCGCCGTTCTTCCGGGCAAAGGTCACGCCGGTGTCGGTCACAGCGCTCAAATAATCGCCCTGCTGTCCCACAGCCAGCACCAGACCGTCCATCACATCGTAATTCGCAACGCTCTCCGTGTGCGTCAGGTCGTAGAGCACCACGTTACTGAGAAATACACCGTCCTGCTGTCCCAGCGTCACCGCCGCCAGAGAGGCGTTGTCGTTGGTCACCCAGGCGTCCGTCACAAAGCGGCGGGAAGAATTGAACGCAAAAACCAGTTCCAGTTCCGGATCGTACACCCGGACGCCGCTCTTGTAGCCTTTCTTCTCCGCAGTCACCGCCAGATAGCCGCTGTCGTTCAGCGTGGCGGAAACCAGAGGTTCCTGCGCATCCATCGTCATATGGCGCATCAGGCCCTCCTGACTGAGAACGTACAGTTCCGTACCGCCCACATCGTAGGCCACCGCCCGCTCTCCGCCAAAGTGGATGGCCGGCGCCTTCATCGCCACGGGCTCAGACCAGACCTCGCTGCCGTCAGGCGCCAGCAGACGCAGATGGGTGTCCGACAACACCACCAGCCGATTCCCCAGCACCGCAAAGCGGTTATTGGCGGAGGCGTCGTAATCGTACAGGGCGTCGCCGTCCACCGCGGTGGCATCCTTGCCGTAGTTCAGGTAGCGGCGCAGGACATCGAAGCCGGTCCCGTCCCGGTAGGCTGCAAACAGCACCACAACCAGGACCACCGCCAAAATCATAAAGAACAGCAGAAAGCGCCGAAAACCGCCGCGCTTTTTTGGCGCGACCCGTTCTCCCTTTTCCTCGTTCAAGATCGTTCTCTTCGTATTAGCCATTGTTCAGTCGTTCGTCCTCATACCACAGTCTTGTCAGGTACAATCCGCCGGGCGGCACGGTGGGGCCGGCCAGCCGACGGTCTCCGCTTTCCAGAATGGCGGGGATATCCTCCGGCAGAAACTTCCCCTCCGCCGCATACAGCACGGTGCCGGTAATGGCCCGAACCATATTATACAGAAAGCCGTTGGCGCAGACCTTCAATTCCAGAAGGTCGCCGTTGCGGGTCACGTCGCACCAGTAGATGGTGCGCACCGTGGATCGGGTCTCCGTTCCCACGCTGCGCACGGCGCGGAAATCGTGGGTCCCTACAAACTGATGCGCCGCCCGGTTCAAAAATTCCTCGTCCAGATGCTTGGGATAGAAATAGGCGCGGTTTACATAAAACGGGTTCTTCACCCGGGAGTTGTAGATGCGGTAGGTGTACTCCTTCTTCACGCAGGAACCGATGGCGTTGAAATCCTCCGCCACTTCCAGCGCCTCCTTCACCGCAATATCCTCGGGGGTGTGGGTGTTGATGGCGAAGGGCAGGCGATCCAGCGGAATGCGGGACTCCGTGCGGAAATTGGCCACATAGTGTTCCGCGTGGACGCCGGCGTCGGTACGGCCGCAGCCGGTGAGATGCACTTCCTCGCCGGTGATCTGTTTCAGCGCCTTTTGCAGCGTTTCGCAGATGCTGACGGCGTTCTTCTGCACCTGCCAGCCGTGATACGCCGTGCCGTTATACATCAGTTTTAAGGCGATATTCCGCATAGAAAACTCCCGTCTTTGTTTACAGTCCAAATCTTGCCAGCACGATAACCGCGATCAGGATCACAGCGCCGATGGTCAGGGCAACATAGTCCCGCCGCTCATATTTCAGCACGTGCAGTTTGGTGCGGCCCTCGCCGCCGTGGTAGCAGCGGCACTCCATCGCCGTGGCCAGTTCATCCGCTCTGCGGAAGGCGCTGATAAACAGCGGCACCAGAATGGGGATCAGCGCTTTGGCTTTCTGGATCAGGTTTCCGCTTTCAAAGTCCGCGCCCCGCGCTTTCTGGGCGGACATAATCTTGTCCGTCTCCTCGATCAGCGTGGGGATGAACCGCAGGGCGATGGACATCATCATCGCCAGTTCGTGCACCGGCACGCGCAGTTTTTTCAATCCGTTCAGCAGCCGTTCCAGGCCGTCCGTCAGGCTGATGGGGCTGGTGGTGTAGGTCATCAGGAAAGTGCCCATAATGAGCAGCATAATGCGCAGCACCATAAACACAGCGTTGCGCAGGCCGGTATCGGAGATACGCAGGACTCCCCACTCCACCAGATACCGCTCGCCGGGGGTAAAGAACAGGTTCAAAATGCCGGTAAAAAGGATGATAAACAACACCGGCTTCAAGCCCCGCACCAACTGCTTCACGCCCACATTGGACACGCGGACGCAGAGAGCAAGGCAGGCAGCGATAATGGCATAGGTCACCACGCCTTTGGCGCTGAACAGCGCCACGATATACAGCACCACCAGCAAAATCTTCGTGCGGGGATCCAGTTTGTGCGCCACGGTATTCCCCGGAAAGTACTGGCCCAGCGTAATATCTTTCAGCATACGCCACCGCCTTTCCGCAGCGCAAGCAACTGCTCCTCCAACGCCTCCACGGTGTAGACTGCGGGGTCGATGGGCAGACCGCGCTCTTTCAGCACCCGGGCCACCCGGGTGATCTGGGGCACATCCAGACCGGCGGAGAGCAGTTCTCCCGCCTGCTGAAACACTTCCGAAGGTGCGCCACTCATCAGGACGCGGGCGCTTTTCAGCACCAGAATGCGATCCACATTCCGGGCGATCTCATCCATACTGTGACTGACCAGAATGATGGTCTTCCCTTTGTTGCGGTGATAGTCCCGGATGTTGGCCATCAGGTTCTCCCGGCCCGCGGGGTCAAGGCCCGCGGTAGGTTCGTCCAGCACCAGCACGTCCGGCTCCATCGCCATAACGCCTGCCAGCGCCACGCGCCGCTTTTGTCCGCCGGAGAGTTCAAAGGGGGATTTTTCCAGTTGATCGTCCCGCACGCCCACCAAACGGGCGGCTTCGCGGACGCAGTGATCCAGTTCTTCGCCCCGCTTGCCCTGATTCATCGGGCCGAATGCGATGTCTTTATAAACCGTCTCCTCAAACAGTTGGTATTCCGGATACTGGAACACCAGCCCCACCTTGAAGCGCACGTCCCGGATCTTCTTCGGCTCCGCCCAGATGTCCCGCCCGTGCAGCAGGATCTGCCCGGAGGTGGGTTTCAGCAGACCGTTAAGATGCTGGATCAGCGTGGACTTGCCGGAGCCGGTATGGCCGATGATGCCGAGAAACTCGCCGTTGTACACATCGAAGGTAATGTCCTCCACCGCGCTACGCTGGAAGGGCGTGCCGACCCCGTAGGTATGGGTCAGGTTTTTGATCTGTAAAATCGGTTCCAAATCGTTTCGTCCTTCCTCAATTTCCTGCCAGCGCTTTCAGGATTGCGTCGGCACATTCCTCCACAGTCAGCGCGTCCAGCGGAACGTCCACGCCGCTTTGGCGCAGGCGATCCAGCAGATCCACGGTGTCCGGCGCCGTCAGTCCCATAGAGCGCAGTTCGTCGATCCGTGCAAAGACCTCCCGGGGCGTTCCGTCCATAGCGACACGGCCCTCGTCCATAACGATGACGCGGTCGGCGTCTTCCGCTTCGTTCATATGGTGCGTGATCAGCACCACGGTAATGCCCTTCTCCCGGTTCAGCCGGTGGATGGCAGAAAGCACTTCCTGCCGTCCCACAGGATCCAGCATAGCGGTGGCCTCGTCCAGCACGATGCACGCCGGCTCCATCGCGATGACGCCGGCAATGGCGATGCGCTGCTTTTGGCCGCCGGAGAGCAGATGGGGCGCGTGGGTCACGAACTCATACATCTCCACCGACCGCAGGGCGTCATCCACGCGGCGGCGGATCTCCTCGGTGGGCACGCCTAAGTTTTCGGGGGCGAAGGCCACATCCTCCTCCACCACGTTGGCAACGATCTGGTTGTCGGGATTCTGGAACACCATACCCACCCGCTGGCGGATGGCCAGGAGCATCTGCTCGTCCAGGGTGTCCATCCCCTCCACATACACCTTGCCGCCGGCGGGCAGCAAAACGGCGTTGAAGGTCTTGGCCAGCGTGGACTTGCCGGAGCCGTTGTGCCCCAGGATCACCGTGAAACTGCCCTTTTCAATGGCAGTGTTCACGCCTTTGAGCGCAAAGACAGGCTCGCCGTTCTCCCCCGCCGGGTAGAGAAACCGCAATTCTTTTGTTTCGATCATAGTTGACATAACATATTCTCGTTTCCCGTTTGTTTGCAATAATGGCCTCTGCGCCCAAGTCCAGCCCAAAGCCAGTATCCGCAGAGGACGCCCAGCGTGTTCAGGGCAAGGTCGTCGATATCAAAGGCACGTCCAACCAGCAACTGCCAGCATTCGATCAATCCGGTGATGCACAGCCCCGCAAGCAACGCACGCTTCCATCCGAAGTCCCGCCACAGCAAGGACAAAAAGAAGCCGAAGGGCAGAAACATAATGATGTTTCCCAGCAGATTAAATACCGTATACATTGATTGATGCCCAAGTTCCAGCGACTGGAACGGGATCAGGTTCACATCCCCCAGCGCGAAGAAGGTGCCCTGATCGCTGATGACCCCATATTCCAGAAGAACTCTCCAATGGAAACCCCACGGCGTCAGCGTCAGAACCGCCATACCGCCGCAGAACATCCAGAACAGGAGCAGCAGGACTTCCCTCGGCCGGGAACTACGCAGTTTACGTGCCGCCAAACGCCGCATCCTGGGCACATACAGGCAGGCATACAGCGCCGCCGCGGCCAGAATGCCCGGCAGCATATTTTCCACGTAGTACCAGATCAACCGCAGATAAAAGCGCATTGGCGATCTCCTTTATTCGCTGAACCAGCGGCCGGTGGCGCCGCAGGGCAGTGCCAGACCGGTCTCGGTGACCGGCAGGCCCAGTTCGTCCCAGGTGCATTTACCGCCGTATTTGGAGGCCACCAGTACGTTGAGCAGATAGCCCAGCACAGAGGGCGCAAGGCCCGTGGTGTAGGAATTGATGATGACGAACAAGGGCTTCTCCGACAGCACGCCGGCACACAGTTTCACGAAGGGATAGAGGTTCTCTTCCAGTTTCCAGACCTCGCCGCCGGGGCCGCGGCCGTAAGAGGGCGGGTCCATAATGATGGCGTCGTAGGTCTTGCCCCGGCGGATCTCACGCTCCACGAACTTGGCGCAGTCGTCAATGATCCAGCGGATGGGCGCCTCTTCCAGACCGGAAAGGCGGGCGTTGTCCTTTGCCCAGGCCACCATACCCTTTGCCGCATCCACGTGGCACACGCTGGCGCCCGCCTTGGCGCAGGCCACCGTGGCGCCGCCGGTATAGGCGAACAGGTTCAGCACCCGGATGGGACGGCCGGCGCTGCGGATCTTGTTCATCGCGAAATCCCAGTTCACCGCCTGCTCGGGGAACAGACCGGTGTGCTTGAAGTTCATCGGCTTGACCTGGAAGGTCAGTTCATCATAGTGTACCTTCCAACTCTCGGGCAGGGTATTCTTCTCCCAGTGGCCGCCGCCGCTCTGGGAGCGGTGATAGCGGGCGTTGGTCTTTTTCCACGCGGGGTTGCGATAGTCCGTCTCCCAGATGGCCTGGGGATCGGGCCGCACCAGGAACTGCTTGTCCCAGCGTTCCAGTTTCTCTCCGCCGCCGCAATCCAGCAGTTCGTAGTCCTGCCATTTATCCGCGATCCACATAGTGTGTCCTCCGTTTCTGTGTTTGCATATTAAATCAGTATATTATACCTCGTTTTCGCATCGCTCGTCAATTACATTTCCGGCCCAGAACACAAAAACTGCCGTTGGATTTTCGGCGCTTTTATGATACAATATCGATGATCCGTAATTTTTCAAAAAGCGAGGCGATCCAATGGACACCGTTCTGATGCACACCTGCTGCGCACCCTGCTCTCTCAGTTGCATTGCCCCCCTCCGCGCCGAGGGCATTGAGCCGGTGGCGTTCTGGTATAACCCCAACATCCACCCCTGGAAAGAGTATGAAGCCCGCCGGGACTGTCTGCTCGCCTATGCCCCTACCATCGGTATGGAGGTGCGGGTGCGGGAGGACTACGGCCTGAAAGACTTTGTCCGCCACGTGGCCGATGACATCGACCACCGCTGCACCTACTGCTACGAGCACCGTCTGGAAGGCACGGCGAAATACGCCGCGCTGCACGGCTTCACCCACTTCACCTCCACCCTGCTTTCCAGCCTGTATCAGGATCACGAGGGCATCGTGCGCGCCGCAGAGCGCTATGCCAGACAGTACGGCGTGGAGTTCCTCTACCGGGACTTCCGCCCCAACTTCCGCGCAGGCAATCAGCAGGCGAAGGAACTGGGCTTCTATATGCAGAAATACTGCGGCTGCGTCTTCTCCGAGGCCGACCGCTACCAAAAACAGATCCAGCGGGATCTCGCCAAATTCCAGGAATAAAAAAGAAACACAGGAGCGGATCGCTCCTGTGTTTTCGCTTGTTACGACAAAATGCCCAGATGTTCCAACAGGATCTTCGTGCCCATCAAAATCAGCACGATACCGCCGGCCAGTTCCGCACGGGCGCGGTACTTTGCACCAAACACGCTGCCCACCTTGACGCCGATACCGGAGAGGACAAAGGTCACCACGCCGATGAAGCACACCGCCGGGCCGATGTCCACGCTCAGGAAGGCAAAGGAAATGCCCACCGCCAGCGCGTCGATGCTGGTGGCCACCGCCAGCGGCAGCATCGCACGGAAGCCGAAATCGCAGTCCAGGCACTCCGCCTCGTCCCGGGACTCCCGGATCATATTGAAGCCGATGATGCCCAGCAGCACAAAGGCGATCCAGTGGTCCACGGATACGATCATAGACTGGAACCGGATGCCCAGCAGATAGCCCAGCAGAGGCATCAGCGCCTGAAAGCCGCCGAAGTATGCTCCCGCGGTGCAGGCGTGGCGCAGCCGCACCTCACCCGTGGCCAGACCCTTACAGACCGAAACGGCGAAGGCGTCCATCGACAGGCCAATGGCGATGACAAATAATTCCCATAAACCCATTTTCTGTTTCCTCGTTCTATTTGCGTTGACCGCCGCTCCAAGCGGCACCCATCAGTTTTTCAGGCTGTGCATCGGTGCGGGGATGCGGCCGCCGCGGGCGATGAAGTCCGCGCTGGACTCGGGATGCACCGGCATCACCGGGGCGCTGCCCAGCAGACCGCCCATCTCGATGGTGTCGCCCACCGTCTTGCCGGGGGTGGGCAGGATGCGGACGGCGGTGGTCTTGCAGTTGACCATACCGATGGCCGCCTCGTCGGCGATGATGGCGGAGATGGTCTCCGCAGGGGTATCGCCGGGCACGGCGATCATATCCAGACCCACGGAGCAGACACAGGTCATCGCTTCCAGTTTGTCCAGCGTCAGCACGCCGCTGCGGGCGGCGGCGATCATACCCTCGTCCTCGGACACGGGGATAAAGGCGCCGGACAGTCCGCCCACGGAGGAGGACGCCATAACGCCGCCCTTTTTCACGGCGTCGTTCAGCAGCGCCAGCGCCGCCGTGGTGCCGTGGGTGCCGCAGACTTCCAGACCCATCTCCTCCAAGATCCGCGCCACGGAGTCACCGATGGCGGGGGTAGGTGCCAGAGAGAGGTCCACGATGCCAAAGGGCGTATCCAGACGGCGGGAGGCCTCCTGTGCCACCAACTGACCCATACGGGTGATGCGGAAAGCCGTCTTTTTCACAGTCTCCGCAACGACATCAAAGGGCATTCCCTTTACAGCCTTCAAGGCGTGATGCACCACGCCGGGGCCGGAAACACCCACGTTGATGACCTTCTCCGCCTCACCCACACCGTGGAAGGCGCCGGCCATAAAGGGGTTGTCCTCCACGGCGTTGCAGAACACCACCAGTTTCGCGCAGCCCAGACCGTCCCGGTCTGCGGTGATGGCGGCGGTATCCTTGATGATGCGGCCCATCAGGGCCACGGCGTCCATATTGATGCCGGCCTTGGTGGAGCCCACATTCACGGAGGAGCAGACCAGTTCCGTCCGGGCAAGCGCCTCGGGGATGGACCGGATCAGGCGCTCGTCCGCCTTGGTCATACCCTTCTGCACCAGCGCAGAATAGCCGCCGATAAAGTTCACGCCGCAGTTTCTTGCAGCGCGGTCCAGCGCCAGCGCAAAGGGGACGTAGTCCTCGGTATCGCTGGCACCCGCCACCAGCGCCATCGGCGTGACGGAAATGCGCTTGTTGACGATGGGGATGCCAAACTCCCGCTCGATGTCCTCACCGGTCCTGACCAGATTTTCCGCGTAGCGGGTGATCTTGTCATAGACCTTGTCGCAGGCACGTTTCGCATCCGGGTCGCAGCAACTGAGCAGAGAAATGCCCATCGTGATGGTGCGGATGTCCAGATGCTGCTGGTCGATCATTTCAATGGTGGAGAGGATGTCCTTCTGATTGAGCATAGTCCCTCTCCCCTCTCAAATTCGGTGCATCGCGTCGAAGATCTCCTCACGCTGAATGCGGATGGAGATGCCCATCTCGGCGCCCAGTTCCTCCAACAGGACACGCAGGTCGCCCACGCTCACCGCCGCCTTCTCCACATCCACGGCCATAACCATAGTGAAGGAGCCGTGCAGGATGGTCTGGGAGATGTCCAGAATGTTGACATTGTTCTTTGCCAGCAGCGTGCAGACTGCGGCGGTGATGCCCACTTTATCCTGTCCCACAACAGTTACGATAGCGTTCATAAACTTCCTCCCGAAAAAAGGATTTGATCCGGGATATTGTAGCACAGAAGCAAAGCAAAGTAAATCCAAAAAAATACAAGGGGGGCACACAATGTGTGCCCCCCTGCTCTTCACGGATCAGATCACGTCAAAAAACTTGTCGTGGATGGCCTTGACGGCGCGATTCACGTCCTCCTCGTCCAGCAGGACGGAGACGCGGATCTCGGAGGTGTTGATCATCTGGATGTTGATGCCCGCCTCATACAGCGCCTCGAACATCTTGGCCGCCATACCACAGTGACTCATCAGGCCGATGCCCACGATGGACACCTTGCCGATGTGCTCGTCGGCTTCGATGTGGTCGAATTTCAGCGTCTCCTTGTTGGCGTTGAGCAGAGCCTCTGCATCCTCCAAATCCTTCTTGTGGATGGTGAAGGTGATGTCCTTGGTAGCGTCACGGCCGATGGATTGCAGGATCACGTCCACATTGATGTTGTGCTGACCCAGCAGATCGAACACCTGGAATGCAACGCCGGGATTGTGCTGCAAACCGATCAGGGCAACGCGGGCAATGCTGGTATCCTTCGCCACACCGGCGATGTTGGTTTTTTCCACTTTGGTGACCTCCTTGACTTTCGTGCCAGGCTTGCGTTCCAGGCTGGACACGACTTCCATATTGACTTTGAATTTCTTTGCCAGTTCCACGCTGCGGTTATGCAGCACGCCTGCGCCCTGAGATGCCAGTTCCAGCATCTCATCATAAGTAATCTCATCCAGTTTCTGTGCGCTGGAAACGATGCGGGGATCGGTGGTGTAGACGCCGTCCACATCAGTATAGATCTGGCACAGGTCCGCACGGAAGGCGGCTGCCAGCGCCACAGCGCTGGTATCGCTGCCGCCGCGGCCCAGGGTGGTCACATCGCCCGTGCGGGCCAGACCCTGGAAGCCGGTGACGATCACGATGCGGTGCTGATCCAGTTCGGCCTGGATCCGCTCAGGATCGATCTTCTTGATGCGGGCGTCGGAATGGTCGGAGGTGGAATGGATCCCAACCTGGCCGGCGTTCAGGGACACGCAGGGCAGCCCCATTCCTTCCAGCGCCATCGCGCACAGCGCCACGGAGATCTGCTCGCCGGTAGACAGCAGCATATCCATTTCCCGCTTGGAGGCCTTGGGATTGATTTCCTCAGCCTTGGCGATCAGGTCATCGGTGGTATCACCCTGTGCGGACAGCACCACGATGACGTCGTTGCCCTGCCGATAGGTATCAGCAATAATACCGGCGACGTTGCGGATGTGAGCCGCATCCTTCACGGAACTGCCGCCGAATTTCTGTACGATCAAACTCATCGAATTGCCTTCTTTCCTTTCTGGTGGTCACAGAGTGCCAGCGGCACTCCGTATTTCATTATAGTACGCGGAGCACGGCTGCGGCACCCAGCTTCTCTGCGGCTGCCTTTGCCTGTGCCTCCGTCATCGGTGCGGTGATGACGGCGCCGGGGGCGGCTTCCTTCACCTCGCCGCAGACGCCGGTGGCGTCGGCTGCGGAAAAGTCGCCGCGCAGATACCACTGCATCACCAGTTCCTCGCTGGGGAACAGGTCGGCGCTCTCGCTCCAACCCAGATCGCGGCGCTTTTCGCGGTGCTGGATGGCGTCGATGATGTCGCCCATCAGCGCGGAAGCGGTGGGCTTCCGGCGCCGCGGCCGTAGAACATCACCTCGTCCGCCGCGTTGCCGCGGATCAGGCAGGCGTTGAACACATCATCCACGGTGGACAGCGGAGAACTCTCGGGCACCAGATGGGGGGCAACGTAGGCTGCCACCTTGCCGTCTGCCATACGCATAGCGTGGCCCAGCAGTTTGACCCGGTAGCCGGCAGAAGCGGCGATGTCCACGTCTTTCAGGTCCAGGGCGCTGATGCCCACCATACGGACGTTGGCGGGAGCCACTTCCTTGCCCCAGGCCAGGTTGGACAGGATGCAGATCTTGCGGCCGGCGTCGATGCCTTCCACGTCGGCGGTGGGGTCGGCCTCGGCGTAGCCCTTGGCCTGGGCTTCCTTCAACGCGTCGGCGAAGGAGGCGCCGTCCTGCACCATACGGGTGAGGATGTAGTTGGTGGTACCGTTCAGGATGCCGGCGATCTCCTCGATCTGGTTACCGGCCATACACTGGAACAGGGGGCGCAGCAGAGGAATGGCGCCGCCCACGCTGGCCTCAAACAGATAGTTCACGTTCTTCTCCGCAGCGATGGCCAGCAGGTCCTTGCCGTAGGTCGCCACCAGTTCCTTGTTGGCGGTGACCACGTGCTTGCCGGCCAGCAGGGCGCGGCGGGTAAACTCCTGCGCCACCTTGGTGCCGCCGATGGTCTCCACCACCACTTCCACCTCGGGATCGTTCTCGATGACGGAGAAGTCCTTAACGAAGCGGTCTGCGTAGGGGCTGTCGGGGAATTCGCGGATGTCCAGAATATATTTGACCTCGACCTCCTCGCCCAGTTTGGAGGCGATGCTCTCCCGGTTGACCCGGGCGACCTCTGCCAGGCCGGAGCCCAGAGTACCGTGTCCCATAATTGCGATCTTTGCCATAATCGTTTCTCCTTTGTTTCTATCGTTCCGTTCGTAATCTTTGTATACAGGGGTCAGGCAGGCGGCGCAGTTGCGCCTGCCGTGCATTTCCAAAATCAACCGGCCAGGATCTCAAATTTCACCACACCGTCCAGATTCCCCACTTCCGCGATCAGTTGCTCCAAAGACTCCTCCATATCGCTGGTCTCCGCGGAGATGGTCACCGCGGCGCAGCCGTTGGTTGGGATGCTCTGGTTGATGGTGAGGATGTTGGCGCCGGACGCCGCAAACACGGACAGCACCCGACTGAGCACACCGGACGTATCCTTCAACATCGCGTAAAAGGTGATGATGTGCTCCGATTTCATATCGTTGAAGGGCTGCACGGAATCCTTGTACTTATAAAAGGCGCTGCGGCTGATGCCCACCTTTTGGGTGGCGGCGCCGACCGTGTCCGCCTCGCCGGTCTGCATCATACGCTTCGCTTCCGCGACCTTCACGAAAATCTCCGGCAGCGCGTCTGCCGCCACAATGTAATACTTGACCGCCTTGGCCATTCGTCCACCTCCTGTGGTCATTTGTCTTTCCACGTCGCCCATCGTACCATATTTTTATTCCCGGCGCAACCGGAATCCGGCAAAATTCCTTTGGCAGAATCACGAATGTTCTCCCGAACCGTCCGCCCGTGGTGGTCAAATTGCCGACTGTGGTGGAATTTTGCCCAAAAGCGCAGAAAAGAACCGCCTTTCGGCGGTTCTTTTGGCTGTGTTCGGTTTGACCGCGATTATGCCTGATAGATGGCCTTCACGCCCTTGTAGGTCTCGTAGCAGTCCAGTTTGGACACCACCTCGAAGGGCGCGTGCATACTCAGCACCGGAACGCCGGCATCCAGCGTTTCGATGTTGCGGTTGGCCATATAGGCGGCAACGGTCCCGCCGCCGCCTCCGTCCACCTTGCCCAGTTCCACCAGTTGCCAGAGAACGTCGGCCTCGTCGAACACGCGGCGCACATAGGCCACCGTTTCCGCACCGGCGTCGGAGGCGCCGGCCTTGCCCCGGGCGCCGGTATATTTGCAAAGGCCCACGCCGTAATTCAGGAACGCGGCGTTTCGCTTCTCATAGACGTCGGCATAATGGGGATCGTAGGCCGCGGACACGTCGGCGCTCAGACAGAAGGACTTTTCAAAGCACACCCGCAGAGGAACGTCCTGGGCGGCGCACAGGTCTTCCATAAAGGTGTCGAAGGCCGCGGATTTCATACCGGTGACGCCGTCGGAGCCGATCTCCTCCTTGTCCGCCAGAATGCACACAGCCGTCTTTTCCGGCGTTTCTTCCAGATCCAGCAGCGCCCGCAGAGCGGCGTAGCCGCAGACGCGGTCGTCGTGGCCGTAGGCGCCGATCATAGAGCGATCCAGGCCGATGTCCACCGCGTCCATCGCGGGAACGGCCTCCAACTCGGCAGAGGTGAAATCATCCTCGGTGATGCCGTACTTCTCGTTGAGGATCTGCATCACCGCCAGTTTCACACGGCCGGTATCCTCCTCGTCGCCGATGGGACGGCTACCCAGCAGCAGGTTCAGCGTCTCGCCGGAGAAGGCGGTGCCCAAAGGCTTCTGGGACTGCTCCGCACCCAGATGGGGCAGCAGATCGGTGATGACCATTCTGGGGTCGCCGGCGTCGCCGCCGATGTTCACCACAACGGAGGAGCCGTCTTTCAGCGCCACCACACCGTGCAGTTCCAGAGGAATGGTGACCCACTGGTACTTGCGGACGCCGCCGTAGTAGTGGGTCTTGAAATAGGCCAGTTCGCTTTCCTCGTAGAGGGGGTTGGGTTTCAGATCCAGACGGGGCGAGTCGATATGGGCGGCTGCGATCTGAGCGCCCTCCGCCAGACTCTTCCTGCCGATATGTGCCAGCAGCACTGCCTTGCCCCGGTTGCAGACATACAGTTTGTCGCCGCACTTCACGTCCATTCCCCGGACATAGGGCTTATAGCCCTGCGCCTCCGCCAGGCGGATGCTCTCCGCGGCACACAAACGCTCGGTCTTGCCGGCGTCCAGATATGCCTTGTAATCGGTGCAGTAGGCCTCCATAGCAGACAGTTCCTCCGGCTTCACGCGGTCGTAGCCGTTCTTCTTGCCGGAGAGCAACTGTTTCTTCAATTCCTTGATGGCGTCAGACATTGCAAACTCCTCCTTCACAGGTGTCAGTTGTTTTCCCGGCACTTTTCCTGCCGGATGGTCTCGATGAGGCGGCCGAAAAAGAGGCGGGCCTCTTGGCGGAACTGCTCCGGCAGTTCCGCGATGTTGTTCAACTCGTAATCGCAGCGGCTGCGGTAAAATTCATCCGTTTTCTGGGCGGAGATCCGCAGACGGGCATACTGCTCCGTGATGCCGTCCCGCGCCATAATGCGGCGGACACGCAGTTCCACCGGAGCGGTCACCGCCACCGTGCGGTCGCACAGGCGGTCCAGCCCGCATTCCAGCAGGTTGATGGCGTCGATGGCGTACAGTCCGTCGCCGCCCTCGGCCACCATACGCTCCACTTCGGGTACCAGCAGGCGGAAGATGATCTCGTTCAGTTGTGCCAGCCGTTCCTTCTGGCCAAAGACTTCCTCGCCCAGTTTCTTGCGGTTCAGGGTTCCGTCCGCTTCAAAAGCGCCGGGGAAGCACTGGCTGATGGCATCGCGCAGCGCGGCGCTGCCGGTCAGCATTTCGTGGTACACCGCGTCGCAGTCGATCACCGTGCCGCCCAGATCCCGGATGGCGTCCAGCGCGCTGGTTTTTCCCGCGCCGGTGCCGCCGGTGATGCCCAGCACTACCCGGGCCGCGTCGGCCTCGATGACGTGGAAGCCCGCGGCCTTTTTCAGGCGGTTGCTCACGGCCAGACCCAGCCCCTGATTGTCCGGACACTGGGCGTAGATCTCCGTCACGTCGCATTCGTCAAAGGTGCGCAGCGCCGCAAACACCCGCTGCGCCTGCGCCTGCTTGTCAAAACTGGAACCCAGCGTCTGCACGCGCCGCCCGTCGAACAGGTGCGCGTATTCGTCAAAGCAGATAACGCCGGCGCCCTCCCCCGCGCGGCGCAGGATCTCCCGCGCAGAGGCATCCGGGGAGCCGGTGACCACAGTGACCGGCGCCTTGGGGGCGTAATGACGGTATTTCATACCGGGCGCTCTGGCGACCTCGTCCATTTGCAGCGCCCGGGTAACGGCCTTGTCCACGGCAACGGTGCCGACGACCTGTTCCAGCGCTTCCAGCGGCAGACCGCCGGGACGCAGCAGCCGGGGCGGCTGGCAAGTCAGATCCAGAATGGTGGACTCCACGCCCACACTGCAACTTCCGCCGTCCACCACCGCCTCGATCTTTCCGCCCATATCTTCCAGCACGTCCGCCGCCGAAGTACAACTGGGGCGGCCCGATGTGTTGGCACTGGGCGCGGCAACGGGAACGCCCGCCTCCCGGATGATGGCCAGCGCCACCGGGTGGTTGGGGCAGCGCACCGCAACGGTATCCAGTTTTGCCGTGGTCTCGTCGGGCACGTTGGCCTTGCGTTTGAGGATCATCGTCAGGGGGCCCGGCCAGAACTTCCGCGCCAGCGTGTAGGCCATAGGCGGGATATCCTGGCAGAACCGGGGCAGCCACTGGGCGCCGGTGATGTGCAGGATCAGGGGATTGTCCTGGGGTCTGCCCTTCGCCTCGAAAATGCGGTTCACCGCGTTGGGGTCCAGTCCGTTGGCGCCCAGTCCGTACACCGTTTCCGTGGGAAGCGCCACCAGTCCGCCCTCTCGCAGGATCTTAGCCGCGGCCCTGACCTTTTCTTCCACTTCTTTCTGCTGCCCGCGGATGTCCCGCAGGTCGTAATAGATCGTTTGCATATGCTCGCCTCTGTTTGTGTGATTTATGCTTCTGCCGCCTCTCCGCTGCCCAGCCGCTCGGCCCGGGCGGCGGTGGTCAGGGCGTCCGCCAGTTCGTCCAGACTGCCGTCCATAATCTGATCGATCTTGTACAGCGTCAGGGCGATGCGGTGGTCCGTGACCCGCCCCTGGGGGAAGTTGTAGGTGCGGATGCGCTCGCTGCGGTCTCCGCTGCCCACCTGACTTTTCCGCTCCGCGGCGGCGACACTCTCCTGCTTCTCCCGCTCCATCTCATACAGGCGGGAGCGCAGGACTTTCATCGCCTTGTCCTTATTCTTATATTGGCTGCGCTCATCCTGGCACTCCACCACCAGCCCCGTGGGCAGATGGGTGATGCGGATGGCGGATTCCGTCTTGTTTACGTGCTGTCCTCCGGCGCCGGAGGCGCGGTAGGTGTCGATCTGCAAGTCCTTCGGGTCAATGGCAAACTCCACATCCTCCGCCTCCGGCAACACCGCCACCGTGGCGGCGGAGGTCTGGATGCGGCCGCCGGACTCCGTCACCGGGATCCGCTGGACGCGGTGGACGCCGGACTCGAATTTCAGCCGGGAGAAGGCGCCCTGCCCCTCAATGAGCATACTGCACTCCTTGACGCCGCCCAGTTCCGTTTCGTGGAGGCTGACGACGTCCGTCTTCCAGCCTTTGGCCTGCGCGTACATCGTATACATCCGGCAGAGGTCGCCGGCAAACAGCGCCGCTTCCTCTCCGCCGGTGCCCGCCCGGACTTCCAGGATCACGTTTTTGTCGTCATTGGGGTCTTTGGGCAGCAGCAGGACCCGCAGTTCCTCCCACAGCGCCGCCGCTTCTGCCTTTGCCGCGGTCAGTTCCTCCTGCGCCAGGGCCCGGAATTCGGGGTCGCGGAGCAGTTCCTCCGCCTCGGCGCGGCGCTGCTCCGCCCGCTTGCAGGCGCAGAAGGCCTCGGTCACGGGGATCAGTTCTTTCAGTTCTCGGTTGATGCCGCGCAGTTTTTCCGCGTCGCCGTAGACGGACGGGTCGGACAACTGTGTCTCCAACGATTCCCGACGCAGCACCAGCGCGTTCAGTTTTTCCAGCATATTGCCGCTCCTTTCCGGGGTTGGTGAAAGGGGGCGCAGACTAGTTCAGATGCTCCCGCACCTGACGCAGGAATTCCTCCCGCCAGAAATCGTAACCCACGGAGCCGGGCAGCAGAGAGCCTGCCGCGGCGTGACCGCAGGGGGTGTACAGGTCCATCTGTTCAAAGACCTCCTCGCTGCGGCGCAGGCTGCGGCGGGTGGCGAGATACGCGGCAGCGGAGATCTCCCCGCCCCGCTCCTTCAAAAAGCCCCGCACCACGCTGCTGCACCGTCCCGCCCACACCGGCGTGCCGATGATGACCAGACGATACTCCGACAGCGGACGGCTGGTCTCCACGGGATGGATGGGGTCTGTGGTCCGGCGGACGGCGTCCCGTCCGCAGCGCAGCCAGCCCCAGAAGCCGTCGCGCCTGGCGTCATCCCGCAGTTCCACCAGTTCGGCGTCCAGTTCCATTGCGATGTACTTCATCGCCTTTTTGGTATTTCCCGTTCTGGAATAATAGATGCACAATACGTCGTTCATCGTGATGCTCCTTAATCAAAAATCAGCGTCTTCACCAGCGCGAAGGCCTCCCGGAGATAGTAGTTTGCCGTCAGCCACCACCAGGGCAGTTCCGCCGGGATGCCCACCGTGGTCAGTTCCGCCCGACGGGCGATCAGTTCTGCCCGGAAAATATGGAAATCATTGGTCACCACGCCGATCACGGCGGTGTCCGTGTCGATGCCGTGGGATCGCAGCAGTTTCTTGGAAAAGGCGAAATTCTCCGCCGTGGAGGTGGAACGCTCTTCCAGCAGCAGCCGTTTGCCCCACGCGTCGTTGACCCGGGTCAGTTCCCGCCGCATACATTCGGCTTCCGTGATGAATTCGCCGTCGCCCTGTCCGCCGGAGAGCACCACCGGCACCTCCGGATGCGCCTCCATATACCTGCGCGCGGCGTTGATGCGGGTCCGCAGGGCGGCGGAGGGCGTTTTGCCGTTGACGCCCGCGCCCAGCACGATGACCGCATCCACCGGCTCCGTGCCGTATTCCCGTTCTCCGTGGGCGAGGATCACCGCCTCGAAGCAGATCAGCACCGCCGTCACAAGGCAGACGCCGACAAGGAAAAGTCTTTTACATACCTTGAAAAAATTGTGCTTTCCCGCAAATCTGCCCAGCGCGATCCACAGCAGACACAGTCCTGCCAGGCCAAAGGCCAACTGTGCGGAAAACCGGACTCCCGGTACCCCCCACAATCCAAGCCCCAGCACAGCCAACACCGCTGCGGCGGTCAAAAACGCTTTTTCTCCTTTGTTCATCGCTGTTTCCTCTGCGGCGGATGCCGCGGTCATTCGCCCGCTTCTTCGCTGAGTTGCTCCCATTTCTCGTAGAGCGCATCCAGTTCTGCCTGTGCGGCATCCTTCTCTTTCAGCAGGGCGTTGAGTTTCTCATAGTCACAGGAGGCGGTCTCCATATCGGCGTCCAGCGCCGCGATGCGCTCCTCCATTTTTGCGATCTCCCGCTCGCAGATGGTCAGTTGGCGGCGTGCCGCCTGCTGCGCCTTGTTTCCGCGCTGCGGTCTTTCCGTAACTGTCTTTTCCTTTACAGGCTTTGGCGGTTCGGTCTTTTCCGCTTCTTCCTGGGCCTTCATCTGCCGGTACTGGGCGAAGCCCATCGGATAGTCCGTAATGGTCTCCCCCGCCAGTTCCCAGACGCGGGTGGCGAAGCGGTTGATGAAATATCGGTCGTGGCTGACGAACAGCAGCGTGCCGTCGTAAGCCTCCACCGCTTCCTCGATCCACTCCCGGGAGGCGATGTCCAGATGGTTGGTGGGCTCGTCCAGGATCAGGAAGTTGATCTCGTCGTCCATCAGCATACAAAGCCGCAGGCGGCTCTGCTCGCCGCCGGAGAGGACGCTGACGGGCTTGAACACATCCTCGCCCCGGAAGTCGTACCCCGCCAGCCGGTTGCGGGCGGACTGGGCCGACAGCCCCCGCTTCGCCGCCATCATATTCTCCACCAGATTCCAGTCCGGATGGTCGAATTGGATGATCTGGGGCAGAAAGGCCGCCTTCACCTGGGGGCCGGTGCGGATGCGTCCCTCGTCGGGATACAGTTCGCCCATAATCATCTTGATGAGGGTGGATTTTCCCGTGCCGTTGTCGCCGATGAGGGCGATGCGCTCGCCGCCCTCCACTTTGAGGGTGATGTTGTCAAACAGATGCTTGTCCCCGTAGGACTTGGCGATATTCCGCAGAGCCAGCACCTCGTCGCCGTGGAACTCCGCCGTAGAGAACCGGGCGTCCATCTTCCGGGCCTTGGTGGGCTTGGCGGTGGTACGCATCCGCTCGATGCGGCGCTCCATCGAGATGGCGCGGCGATAGGTCTTGTCCATACCCTGAAAGGCCCACAGGCGCAGTTGATCGGCGGCCTTTTCCAACTGCTCGATCTTGGCCTGCTCTTTCAGGTACTGCTTCATTTTCTCCTGATAGCGGCGCTCTTTTTCCACGGCATAGAAACTGTAATTGCCGCTGTAAAACTCCGCCTTGCCGTCCGCCACCTCAATGACGCGGTTCACGATGCGGTCGAGGAAATAGCGGTCGTGGGAGATGGCCACCACCGTGCCGCGAAAGCCGCGGATATACTCCTCCAACCACTCGGTGGCGTGGAGATCCAGATGGTTGGTGGGCTCGTCCAGCAGCAGGATGTCCGTGTCTTCCAGGATCAGGCGTCCCAGATTGACACGGGTCTTTTCGCCGCCGGAAAGGCTGTCAAACAACTGGCGGCGCATCTCCGGGGAAATGGACAGACCGTTGGCGATCTTGTTCACCGCCACGTCGGTGTCGTAGCCGCCGAACACCTCGAACCGCTCGTTCAGGGCGCCGTAGCGCCGCAAAATGGCGGGGTCGCTCTCGCCGGCCGCCATCCGTGCCGCCAGTTCCTCCATCTCCGCCGCAAGTTTCTGCACGCGGGAGAAGGCGGAGCGCAGCACATCCTCCACGGTGTATCCCGCAGGATACACCGGGATCTGGGAGATCAGGCCGATGCGGCGGTTCTGGCCGATGACCACCTCGCCCTCGTCGCAGTCCAGTTCTCCCGTGAGTATTTTAAACAGCGTGGTCTTGCCGGCGCCGTTTTTGCCCAGCAGACCCACACGCTCGCCCTGATCGATCTGGAAGGTCAGGCCGTCCAGAACGTTCCGTCCGATCTCAAAGGACTTGACCAGGCCGCTTACCTGTATCTCAATCATAGTTCTCCCGTAACCGTTCCACCAGTTCGCCGAAGTGCATCGCGTGGGACGCCTTCACCAGCACGGCAGTTCCCGGCAGGAACTGCGCTTTCAGGGTTTCAACGGCTTTCTCTTTTGTTGCAAAATGCATCACGTCACCGCCGCTGAGGGCGGCGCCGTCCGCGATCTTCGCCGCCTTTTCTCCAACGGCGGCGATAAAATCGATGCCCAGCATCGCTGCCAGAGCGCCGATGTTGTAGTGGGCCTGCTCGGTCAGTTCGCCGAGTTCGCCCATATCGCCGAGAACGGCAACTTTCCTCTCACAATGGGTCTTGGCCAGCACTTCCAGCGCCGCGGTGACGGACTGGGGACTGGCGTTGTAGCAATCGTCCAGAATGATACGCTCCTCCGCCAGCCGGAGCACCCGCATCCGGGACCCGGAAGGCTCATAGGCCGCCACACCGCGAACGATCTCATCCCGGGTCAGACCCAGGGCCTCACCCACTGCCACGGCGATGGCGGCGGCGTAAGCCATATGCTCGCCGGGCGCGGGAACGGACAGCGGATAGGTCTCCCGTTCCGTGACTACGGTGCAGGTGATCCCGTCCACGCCGTGATCTTCCAGCGCGGTCACGCGGACGCCGCAATGCTCCGCCCAGCCGCAGCGGACGGTGTCAAAGGGCACATCTACGGTGTCCAGCAGGGCGTCGTCGCCGTTGAGGACGGCAAGGCCGCCCTCTTTCAGGTGTGCAAAGATCTCGCACTTGGCCTGTAAAATACCCTCCCGGCTGCCCAGATATTCGATGTGGGCGTCGCCGATGTTGGAGATGACCGCCACATCCGGCCGCACCAGCGCGCCCAGATACTCGATCTCGCCGAAGTGGTTCATCCCGGTCTCGATCACCGCCGCCTCGTGCTCCGGGTCGAGCCCAAAGAGGGTCAGGGGCGTGCCGATGTCGTTGTTGAAGTTTTCCGGGGTCTTCAAAACCCGATACCGGGCGCCAAGGACAGCCGCCACCATCTCTTTCGTGGTGGTCTTGCCCACGCTGCCGGTGATCTGCACGAAGGGGATGGGGAATCGATCCCGGTACGCGCCAGCCAGATCCCGCAGCGCAAGGCGGGTATCCGCCACCTTGATGTAAAACTTATCCGCGCGCAGTTCCTGCGGCAGTCTGGCGCACAGGCAGCCGGCCGCGCCGGCGGAGAGCGCCGCATCGATAAAATCGTGGCCGTCGAACTTCTCTCCCACCCAGGGCAGGAACAGGCAGCCCGGCGTCACCTTGCGGCTGTCGGTGCAGACGGCGGTGACGGGGGCAGGAGTCCCGCCGGGATTGCACCACACGCCGTTGACGGCAGCGGCGATCTCCTGAATTGTCATAGGCTGCATACCATCAACCTCTTCTCTTCAAACGATAGGATTGCTGCACGATCTCCTCGCACAGTTCGTTGTAACGCATACCGATGGCGGCCGCCTCCTTGGGTACCAGGCTGGCAGCCGTCATACCCGGCAGGGAGTTGACTTCCAGACACCAGAAGTTCCCCTCCGCGTCCATCAGAAAATCGGTGCGGGAGTAGACTTCCAATCCCAGGGTACGGTGCAGTTTCAGCGCCAGGCGGCCCATCTCCTCCTGCTGCCCGGCCGTGATGGGGGCGGGGCACAGTTCCCGGGCGCCGCCGCTCTGATACTTGGCCGCGTAGTCAAACTCCTTGACGGCAGGCAGGATCTCCACCGCCGGCAGGGCGCGGTCGCCCAGAATGCCGATGGTAAATTCCCGGCAGCCGGTGATCTTCTTTTCCACGATCAGGTGGCTGCCGTAGCGCAGCATATCCGCCAGCGCCGCAGCCAGTTCTTCCTTCGTGTCCGGCAGCGCCACGCCCAGAGAGGAGCCGCCGTTGACCACCTTCACCGCGCAGGGCACTTCCAGTTCCTCCACCAGCGCGGGGATGTCCGCGTGGGTGTAGGAGGGAATGTCGCGCCACGGCGCATTGGGAATGCCTGCGGCGTCCATCATCCGCTTGGTCATTGACTTATCCATCGCCAGCGCAGAGGCCAGATAGCCGCCGCCGGTATACTTGATGCCCAGCAGGTCGAAAGCCGCCTGCACCCGGCCGTCCTCGCCGTCCTGTCCGTGGAGGCCGAGGAACACGATGTCCGCCATCGCGCAAAGATCCAGCACGTGGGGGCCGAAGCGGCAGTCGCTCTTGTCGCTGCGCGCGGCGCGGACGGCGTCCAGATCCGGCTCCTCCGCCGCGATGCTGGCCTCCGGGCACAGGCCGTCCGGCGCGTCAAACAGGCGCTCGGCATCCTCCGGAAGTTCCTCCACGCCCAAAAACAGATCCACCAGAATGGCCCGGTGTCCGTTCTGGCGCAGGGCGCGGCAGACAGACGTGCCCGTCACCAGAGAAACGGACCGCTCCGGGGACAGACCTCCCGCCAAAACAACGATCTTCATACAGACCCCCTCCTGCCCACAGACCATTGGCCGAATGGGCATACCAATACTATTATAATCTTTCATATTTTAGCACAAACAGTCGCTGAATACAACTGCAACTTGCGCGCCTCCGCCGCCGCGGAAAGGGGGGCTCCCCACGCGAAAAGCCGCCCCCCGAAGCACGGGGAGCGGCTCTCATTCACTTCAACCAGCCAAACAGGCCCGGGGTCTCCTCACCGTCCAGCAGTGTTTTGACGGCGGAGAGCATCTGCGCCGCATCCGCGCGGGTGACGGGCGCCGCCATCGCCGCGCTGCCGAAACTGCCCGCGGAGAGCACGCTGACGGCCTCCATATTGCCCACAGCCTGCGCCGCCCAGGAGGGAACAGCCTCCCGGTCCGCATACCACACATCCAGATCCACATCGCCCAGGTCCAGCATCCGGTCCAGAATGGTGGCGGCCTGATTGAAGGTGATGGGATCCTCGCCGCTGAACGCAGCGCCCTCCGCCGTGGGTTTGCCGCAGACGATGCCGTCCGCCGCGCCGGCAGCGGCATAGGCCTTGGCCCAGGTGGGGATGACCGCGTCATCGCAGAAGCCGGTCATCGTGACGGCGGTCACTTCCCTGCCGGCGGTTTCCAGCGCCATTACGAGGAATTCACTGCGGGACACCGTCTGGTCGGGCTGGAAATAGTACTGCCCGCCCATCTGCACGCCGGTGAACACGCCTTCTTCGGCCAGATGCTGCGCCGCCACCGCGGCCTTGCTGCCGGCCATATCGGCATAGGTGACGCCGGACTTGGTCTTTTCAATGGTCACGGTCACGGTGGCCGGGGCGGACGCGTGGCCGGCGCTGTCCGTGGCGGTGTAGGTGAAACTGTCGCCGCCCACAGCTCTGTCCTTGGGGGTATAGGTGAAATTCACGCCGTCGATGGTAACAGTGCCCTTGCGGGGCTGCTGCACCACGGCATAGGTCATATCGTCGCCCTCGCTGTCGCTGGCCAGAAACTGTCCCTGCACGGGGATGCCCCGGTAGGTGGTGATGGTGACCTCCCGGGCAATGGGTGCGCCGGCCGCAGTTTCCGTCTGCTTTTTGCCGAACAGCGCGGATGCGCTGCCGCCCAGCGTCAGCACGGCAAGGGTCAGCGCCACGGCTTGCTTCATCAGATCCTTTTTCAAGGGAATCGAACCTCCTGTATGATTTAGTACAGGAGTAGTGTTTTCCCATCTGCTGAAAATATGCGAAAAAAGCGACCGATGACCGGCCGCTTTTCCCTGTATTATCTGACAAGCCTTCCGTACCTGCGCACGGAGGTGGTATAGCGCTTGATACTGGACACCACGCCCATCGCCATAAACAGCGTCACCACCGAGGAGCCGCCGTAACTGAAAAAGGGCAGCGTAATGCCGATGACCGGCATCACGAACAGACACATCCCGATGTTGACCACAGTCTGGAAGATCAGCATCGCCGCCACGCCCACGCACACCAGACTTTGAAAGAGGGTCTGGGCGTTCCGCGCCACCAGCAGCACACGAATGATGATGGCGGTAAGCAGCACCATAATGACCAGACAGCCCAAAAGCCCCAGTTCCTCACCGCATACAGAGAAGACCAGGTCCGTATGGCGGGCGGGCAGCGAGGCGGAGTAGTCGCTCTGGGTCTGCGTTCCGTTCAGGAGTCCCTGCCCGAACACGCCGCCGGAGCCGATGGCCAGCAGACTGCGGTTCTGCTGCCAGCCCGCCCCCCGCGGGTCGTAACCGTGGTCAAAGAGAACGCGGAAGCGTTCCAGCATATAGTTCATGGAGGAGGGCACCAGATCCAGCAGCAGCACACCGGCAATGGCAGCCCCCGCGCCGCCCAGCAGCAGCACGAACCACCGGAGGGCAAAGCCCGCCGCAAAGGACATCGCAAGGAAGATGAAAAAGAACACCAGCCCGTTGCCCATATCGCCGGAGATCAGGAAGTAGTAGCCGATCAGGCACAGAGCGTGTCCCGCCGCCTGGATGGCAGAGGAGAAGGATCTCAGATCCCGCTTCTCCTCCAGCAGCCACGCCAGTTGATAGGCCAGCAGCAGCGTATAGGTGATCTTCACCACCTCCGCCGGGCCGATGCTCACCGGCAGGAAGGGAAATTTCAGCCACGCCGTGTTGCCGGTGTTGTCGCTGACCCCCAGGGGCGTCAGCAGCAGGCCGATGAAACCCACATTGAACAGAAGGATCCATTTCCACTTCTTGATGAGCACCTCAAAGTCCACCATCGACACGCCGATATACACGCAGATGCCCAGCAGCAGCGCCGCCGTCTGGACCAGGACCCGCCGGTTGCTGTTCATATAGCGGGTGGCGCTGAAAATCAGCACGATGCCATAGAGCGTGGAGGCGCAGCAAAGCCCCAGCAGCACCAGATCGGCCTGCTGGAAAAAGTCCGCAAGGACGGCTTTCAATCGGTTCAGCATCGCGCTCCGCCTTTCTCAATGGGCAAATTTCAACAAATACAGTATAGCACAAGAAAAAAGGTGTGTAAACGGCGCAAAAAGGTTTTTACAGTTCGTTCAAAGTGTGGTATACTGTTTGCGGCAAAATTCGATGGAAAGGCGGTGCCGGTATGGAATATCTCTCCCGCTGCGAAGCGGATACGGAGGCGCTGGGCGAAAAACTGGGCGCTCTGCTCACCCCCGGCACCGTGGTGGCCTATCAGGGCGGACTGGGAATGGGCAAAACCGCCTTCACCCGGGGGCTTGCCAGAGGACTGGGCTACACGGGCCGCGTCACCAGCCCCACCTTCACCATCGTCAACGAATACGAGGGCGGCCGGCTGCCCCTGTTCCACTTCGATATGTACCGCCTGGCAGACGCCGACGCGCTGTTTGACATCGGCTGGGAGGACTATCTGGACCGCGGCGGCGTGTGCGCCGTGGAGTGGAGCGAACAGGTGGCGGAGGCCATCCCGCCGGACACCGTGTACGTCAGCCTGACCCGGGGCGATGCCGACAAAGACCGCATCATCACCGTCAAAGGAGTTGTGCTTCTATGAAGATCCTGGCACTGGAAACCTCGGCCAAAGCCGTTTCCGCCGCCGTGACGGAGGACGGTAAGGTCCTTTGCTCCGGCTATCAGGACACCGGGCTGACCCACAGCCGCACCCTGATGCCCATCGTGGAGCACCTTTTGAAAAACACCGAATTGTCCGCAGCGGATATGGACGCCATCGCCGTGGCCGCCGGCCCCGGCTCTTTCACCGGCATCCGCATCGGCATCGCCGCCGCCAAGGGGCTGGCCTTTGCCGCGGACAAACCCTGCATCGGCGTTTCCACCCCGGCGGCGATGGCACGGAACGTCGCCTTCTGCGACGGGCTCATCATCTGCGCGATGGACGCCCGCAGAAACCAGATCTACAACGCGCTGTTTGAAGCCAAAAACGGCACCCTCACCCGCCTGACGCCCGACCGCGCCATCGCGCTGACGGAACTGGCGGAGGAACTGCGTGCCGATTCCCGGCCCAAGACCATCGTGGGCGACGGCGCAAAATTGTGCCTGCAATATTTGGAGGATGCCGCAATCCCCTGCCGACTCGCCCCCCCTCACCTGCTGATGCAAAGCGCCGCAGGCGTGGCGCTGGAAGCGGAGGCTCTGCTCGCCGCAGGCGTCACCCCGGTCTCCGCACAGGCCCTTGAACCCGTATACCTGCGACCCGCCCAGGCGGATCTGCCGAAGAAAAAATAACGAGATCACAGACAAAGGAGAAATTGTTATGAGCGGAAAAGTACACGTTATGGATCATCCCCTGGTCGCCCACAAGATGACCGTGCTGCGGGACAAGAACACCTCCGTCAAGGTCTTTCGCGAGATCGTTTCCGAGGTCGGCATG
>SVKT01000110.1 GCA_015068335.1 Oscillospiraceae bacterium
ATTCGGGATTTACGGGAAGACAGTGACTTGACACAAGCACAGGTGGGCAGCGCTATCGGCGTTTCGCAGAGAACCTATGCGTACTATGAAAGCGGGCAGAGAATGGTGCCGCCGCAGGTGTTGTGCGCGCTGGCGGATTTTTACCATACGAGTGCAGACTATCTCCTGAACCGCACAGATCAAAAGGCGCCTTATCCGCCGAAAAGGTAAGAACCGCTGCGTTGCAGCGGTTCTTTTTTATGTGTTCTCTTTCCGGATCATCTCCATAAAGGCAGCGGCGGCGGCCGTGGGGTGGACGTCCCGCAGCGTGCACATATCCACGCTGCGCGCCGGGATGGCAAAGTCGGTTTTCAGCACCCGGATCACTCCGGCGTCCAGTTCCTTCCGGACAAACTCCTCCGTCACGCCGGCCACGCCCAGCCCGATGCTGGCCAGGGACACCAGCAAACTCCGGGAGGACAGTTCGATCTCCGGCGTGAGGGAAACGCCGCTTTTGAGGAACTCCTGTTCCAGAAACACCCGGCTGCTGGCCTTGCGTTCCAGCAGGATCAGGGGGAAGGCCGCGATCTCCTGCCGGGTGTAGATGTGGTCGAAGTCGCAGGCGTAGTCCCGCCCCGCCACGAACACGGAGTGGGTGGCAAAGCAGGGCCAGGTGTCCAGATTGGCGTCGGCGGGGGAGGAGGCAAAGGCGATGTCCACCGCGCCGGAGCGCAGGAGGCTGAGCACTTTGGCGCTGCGTCCGCTGACGATTTTCAGCCGGATGCCGGGGTGCAGGCGGTGGAAGGCGTCCAGATAGGGCGTGAGGAAGAAACTGGTCACGGTGTCGCTGGCGCCGATGGTCAGCGTACCCAGCAGCAACTGCTGCGCCTGGGACAGTTTATCCTCGCCGGTGGCCAGAAGCCCCAGCGCGCTGCGGACGTACTGGTAGAGCATCTGCCCCTCGCTGGTGAGGGTCACGCCCCGGGGGCTGCGGGCAAACAGCCGGGCTTGCAGCGCCGTTTCCAACTGCTTGATGGACTGGCTCACCGCCGACTGGGAGATATACAGTTTTTTCGCCGCCTCGGAGATGTTCCCCGCCTCGGCCACTTCCTTGAATACCCGGTACAGTTCCAGTTTTACAGACATAAAGCGCCTCCGAAATTAGAGTTCCTTATCATTGCAATGTGTATTATAAGCGAAAACAGGGAAAAACGCAATGGTGACTTGCGGGCAAAGAGCCCGCGTGATACAATAGACGCAGTATGTGTGATTTTTGTCGGTGGAGGAGGATCCTATGCTTTTCTCGATTCTGGCCGTGGGCGATGTGGTGGGCGAACCGGGGCTGCGGCATCTGGAAAAACACCTGCGGAGCCTGAAAAAACTGAAAAACATCTCCTTCGCGGTGGTCAACGGCGAAAACGCCTCCGAGGTGGGGCTGACGCCGGAGCAGGCCTGGCGCATCTACGACGCCGGCGCCGACGTGGTGACGCTGGGCAACCACACCTTCGGCAAAATGCAGTTGTGCGGCTTGATGGACGAGGCCTCCTGGCTTCTGCGTCCGGCGAACCTGTCGTCCCGGGCGCCGGGCCGCGGCTGCGGCGTGTACGATGTCAACGGCGTGTCCGTCCGGGTGATGAACCTCATCGGCCGCTGCGACCTGGACTGGAAGGCCGCCGACCCCTTCACCACGGCGGACGGCCTGCTGGCAAAGGAGAAGGTTGACATAACACTTATCGACTTCCACGCCGAGGCCACCAGCGAGAAACTGGCGATGAGTTACTATCTGGACGGGCGGGTCTCGGCTCTCTGGGGCACCCACACCCACGTGCCCACGGCGGACGAGCGGGTCTGCCCCAAGGGGACGGGGTACATCACCGACCTGGGGATGACCGGCGCCGTCGAGTCTGTGCTGGGCATCGAGCCGTGGCAGAGCGTGGAGAGTTTTCTGGGCGGTCTGCCCGGGCGCTACAAGAGCGCACAGGGCCCCTGCAAGTTGCAGGGCGCCATTTTTACCGTAGATACCGAAACCGGCCGCTGCACCGCGGTGGAGCGGGTGGATCTTCGCTGATGACGGAAAGAGAAAGAGGGATCTGATATGTCTATCGCAAAAGTTCGCGCCTATTTTGAAGCCTTCGGCATTGCCGACCGCATCCGGGAGTTTGACGTTTCCTCCGCCACGGTGGAACTGGCGGCGGTGGCCGTGGGCGTGGAAGGCGCGCGCATCGCCAAGTCTATGAGTTTCAAGGTGGACGAGCAGCCCATCATCATCGTGATGGCCGGCGACGCCCGTGTGGATAACAGCCGCTACAAGGGGCACTTCCATACCAAGGCCAAAATGCTCACCTTCGAGGAGGCCCACGAGCAGGTGGGTCACGACCCCGGCGGCGTGTGTTCCTTCGCCCTGCCGGAGAACGTAAAGACCTATCTGGACGTTTCCCTGCGGCGGTTTGAAACGGTGTTCCCCGCCGCCGGCAGCAGCAACAGCGCCATCGAGATGACCTGCGCCGAGTTGGAGAAGTACTCCTCCAACTTCGTGGAGTGGGTGGATGTGTGCAAGGGCTGGCGGGAAGAAGAGCAGACCGTCTGAAATCAGAGAGGAGGCGCTGCTATGCTCAAATTCATCCACGCTGCGGACTTTCATCTGGACAGCGCCTTCGGTGCGCTGTCGCCCCAGCAGGCCGCGGCCCGGCGCCGGGAAAGCCGGGAACTGGTGGTCCAGTTATCGAATTATGTAAACCGAACCGGCGCGCAGGTGGTGCTGCTCGCCGGCGACCTGTTTGACTCCGCTTCTGCCTTCCGGGAGACGAAGGAGCAGTTGGCGCAGGCGCTGGGGCAGATGGAGGCGCAGGTGTTCATCGCCCCCGGCAACCACGACTGGTACGGCCCGTCCTGGCAGACGGTGACGTGGCCGGAAAACGTGCATATTTTCAGGACCGCCGCGCTGGAAGCGGTGGAACTGCCGGCGTGGAACGTCACCGTCCACGGTGCTGCCTTTACCGGCACGGAGCAGGCCCGGGGCTTCCTCACGGGCTTCACCGCCCCGGAGGACGGCCGCGTCCATATCGGAGTGCTCCACGGAGAGATCGACCCGGCGGAGCGGCGCTACGGCCCCATTGGGCGGGACGAGGCGGCGGAGAGCGGCCTTGCCTATCTGGCGCTGGGCCATATCCACAAGCGGACGGAGCCGCTGCGCTTTGGCAAGACTCTGTGCGCGTGGCCGGGCTGTCTGGAAGGCCGCGGCTTTGACGAACTGGGCGAGAAGGGCTTCTACGAGGGCGTCATCGCCGACGACGGCGCCGTCAGCGTGACCTTTGTCCCCTTTGCCCGGCGGCGCTATGAGGTCTTGCAGGTGGACGTGACAGGCAAATCGCCCCGCGCCGCCATCGAGGAGGTGCTGCCCGCGGAGACCGCGCGGCACCTGTACCGCATCCTGCTCACCGGCGAGACCGGGGAGAGCGGCGTGGATACCGCCGCCTTGCAGGAAGCGCTGGCGGACCGGTTCTTTGCCCTGGAACTCCGGGACCACACCCGCATCGCGGAGGACATCTGGGCCCGGGCGGCGGAGGATTCCCTGCGGGGCGAGTTCCTGCGGGAACTGCGCGGACGCTGGCAGGCGGCCGCCACCGAGGAGGAGCGGGAGACCATCACCCGCGCCGTCCGCTTCGGTCTGGCGGCGCTGGACCACAGAGATCTGGTCTGACCCCAATACGAAGAAAAAGCGACCCGAAGGCTTGGTTCCTTCGGGTCGTTTCTTTGTTACAGGATATATTCAAAGGCCACCCGGGGGTTTCCGTCCTCGCAGCCGCCCCGCAGGGTGATGACGCCGCAGCGCCGGAAGCCGGCCTTTTTCAGGGCGCTTTGCATCGGGAGGTTGCCCGCGTGGGTGTCGATGCGGACGGAGGCGCGGCCCAGTGCCCGGGCCATCTCGAAGCCCTTTTGGAACATCTGCCCCGCCACGCCCTTGCCCTTGCTGGCGTCGGAAACGCAGACCCGGTGGATGGCGGCGTAGGGCGCGTCGGAGAGCCAGGCGCCGTCGATCTCGTGGTAGGACGGGTCCGGCGTGGACTGAAAGAGGAAGGCGCCCAAGATCTCGTTGCCCTCCACGGCCATCCAGATGCGCCCGGCGGCCACGTCCGTCACCCAATCCTCCCGGGAGGGGTAGCCCCGCTGCCACTGATCCAGACCCAGCCGCCGCAGTTGTGCTTTGGCTTCTTCGGTAATGCGCCAGAGCGCGTCCAGATGCTCCGCCTGCGCAAGTTTGAATTCCATAGAGTTGCTCCTTACTTGTTTTCGACTGTGTTTCCGCATCATTATAGCGGAAAGCGCGGGCGTTGTAAACGCCGCAGAAAAAGAAAAGACCTGCCGGGGCAGGTCTTACTTGTTTGCGTCCAGACGGCGGAGATAGTCCCGCAAAATCAGGTTGATGCAGGAGGACAGCGGGCGGTCGTCCTCCTCGGCAATGGCGCGGAGTCGCTCGACAATATCGCTGTCCAAAGACAGACTTACATTCACTTTCTTCGGCTTCATCGGCTTCATTTCATCACCCCGCAACAATTTCAAGCACAATTTATCATATTTTGCGAAATAATATTGCTTACTATTAGAAACTAATATAAAATAATAGCCTGTATGGGAGGTGAAAAAATGGAAAGAAGCAACGAAATGGAAAATATGGACGTTTTGAAGCAGATGTACGCCATTCTCTGCGGCGGGATGGACGACGCCCTGACCCTGCTGGAACAAGGAGACGTCCCAGCGGCCCAAAAGACCCTCCTGCGCGCGCTGGAAACGGCGGAGGAACGTTACATCGACGCGCTGCCCGCCGCGGACGACCCGGCGAATGTTCTTGACACCTCGCGGGAATCCTGATAATATACTATGGTAATTTCATAGCGTGATGATCGGGAAGAGTAACAGTTCACCCAGCGGACAGAGAGGGCGCGTCACCGGCTGCAAGCGTGCCTGCGGTGGAAACTGCGAAGTGCGCCCGGGAGCGCGGGGGATGTGGATGCCCT
>SVKT01000005.1 GCA_015068335.1 Oscillospiraceae bacterium
CTGGTAGGCGCGTCCTCTTGCATAGGGACGACTGCCCACACGGCCGGCTTCGGTGGTGCTGGTCTTGGCCTTGGCGGCCTTTTCGGCCTTGGCCTGCTGCGCCGCCAACTGCTTTTCTTTCAGGGACTTCTTCTGCTGGGCAGACTGACCCTTGCGCTCTTCCTGCTGACGGCGGCCTGCCTCCATACGGCGGGCGCGGTCGGCCTGAATGGCCTCGTAGCGGGCGTTTTCCTCCGCCTCGATCTTCTTATTGAAGAACTTGGTCATCAGCACTTCCTGGATCAGAGCGAACACGCTCTGGGCGATCCAGTACACGCCCAGGGCTGCGGGCATAATGAAGCCGATGTAGACGCTCAGCAGAGGCATCATATACATCATCGTCTTCATAGAGGAGGCGTTGGCGCTGTTCTGGGTACGCATCGTGTACCAACTCATCACCAACTGGGACAGACCGGCCAGAATGGGGATCAGGATCAGTCCGATGACAGCCCACTTAAATTCAAAGCCGGCAAAGGTATCCCAGGGATTGACGGTCAGGTCAAGACCCAGGAAGTTGTAGTTCACGTCGATCCAGCCCTCCATACCCTCAACAAACTCAGGGAACTGGGAGGAGATGGTCTTGGCCAGGTTGATCTGGCCATAGGGGGTAAAGGCGTATTCGCCGTTCTTGCTCAGGGTGGCGATGTTGGTCAGATCCACACCGGCAGCGCTGACCTTTTCCAGCAGTTCCAGAGCCACATCTTCTTTGAGCATCATAAAACGGGTGATGGGCTCACGGATGATGGAGTACAGGGCGATCAGAATGGGCAGGGGCAGGAAGGACCACAAGCAGCCGCCCATAGGGTTGACGCCTTCCTCCTGATAGAGTTTCTGCATCTCCTCCTGCATCTTCACCTGATTGTTGGCGTACTTCTTCTTGATCTCCTCCATACGGCCTTGCATACGGTTCATACGGATCATACTCTTCTTGGATTTCAGCTGCATCGGCACCATAATGAGTTTGACCGCCAGCGTGAAGAGGATGATAGCCACACCGTAGGAGCCGGTCAGGTTATAAAACAGTCTGACCAGCGCCGCAAAGGGGATACAAATGTAGTATCCGAGGGTAGCAAACATAATAATATCCTCCGATCGTTGATGGGACAATGCGGGGTTTTTGCGGGGATTCCCTGGACGTCAGGGAACGGGGTCGTATCCTCCCTTGTGAAACGGATTGCAGCGCAAAATACGTCGAAAGGCCAGCCAGCCGCCTTTCAGGGCGCCGTATTTCTGCAAAGCCTCCAACGCATATTGAGAACAGGTAGGGATGTAGTTGCAGCAGCGGGGGGTGAACGGAGAAATGGCTTTCTGGTAAAACCGCACCAGCGCGATGAGCACATATTTCATTTCTCCGCCTCCAAAAGACCCAGTTTCCGGCACAGTTTCAGAAAGGACGTATTCAGTTCCTTCCAGTCGACCGTAGCCGTGCGGCCTCGGGCCACCAGAACAATGTCCCAGCCGGCGGAGAGTTTGTCCGCATTCAGGCGGTAAACCTCCCGCAGTCTGCGGCGCGCCCGGTTGCGGACCACCGCGTGGCCCAGTTTGACGGACGCGGCAATGCCCAGTCGGTTGCGGCCCAGCCGATTTTTCCGGCAATAGACCACCATACTCCCGCACACGGCGGAAGCGCCCCTCTGATACATCCGGCGGAACTCGTGATTCTTTTTCAGCGTGTATTCCCGCTTCATTTGTCTCCCTGCCTTTTGAACAGAAAATTCGATAAGGGACGGAGGAATCTCTCAAATTCCCGCCGTCCCTGAAGACGTCTGTTCAAGTGTCTCCCTGCGCGGACCCGTCTTACTTAGTAGGACAGACGAGCGCGGCCCTTGGCGCGGCGACGGGCCAGGACCTTGCGGCCGTTGGCGGTAGCCATTCTCTTGCGGAAGCCGTGGACCTTCTGGGCGTGCAGTTTCTTGGGCTGATAGGTACGCTTGGTTGCCATATTGAGACACCTCCTGTCAGATTTCCGGCCATATTGCTATGGCACTTACTCGACACCGGTTTCCGGGGAAATCGGCGCAGTAAACTTTTCCTGCGTCTTTTGACGCGTGGATTAGTATACCATAATCATTCAAAAGGTGTCAATAAAAACTTGAAAATTCCGAAAAAACGGTTCTTTTTCCCGCTTTGTGGTTCAAAAATCTAAATATTGTGCCAAAACAAGGGTTTTACACCTATATCTTGTTCCAAATTTTTAGAACTTATATATTAGAATATGTATTGATTCCACCACTGCTTTTTGGTATAATCAGTGTGTATGATTATGTTTATTTTTCACATCGGAAAGAGGTGCTTTTTTTGAACTCACTGGCTGACGTATGGGGATCTGTTTTGCAGCAACTCGGAAAAAAACTGTCGCCCATTACCATTTCCACCTGGTTTGATGAATTGACCGCCGTGGACATCCGCGGAAACTCCTTTATCCTCCACTGCCCCAACAACTTCAAGAAGGGCTATGTGGAGTCTCTGTTCCTGGCCGACATCAAAGCGGCTCTGTATGACATCTTCTCCACGGAGTTTGAGGTCGTCATTCTGGATGACGAAGCACTGCAAGCCTTTAACGGCACCAAGGTCCAGCGCCCCGGAGACCGGTTCACCTCCGATAAATTCACCTTCGACACCTTCGTGGTGGGCCCGTCCAACAAACTGGCCTATGCGGCGTCCATCGCCGTGGCAGAGCATCCCGCCCAGAACTATAACCCCCTGCTGATCTACGGTGATTCCGGTCTGGGCAAGACCCACCTGATCTACGCCATCGCAAACTTCATCAAAAAAAGCGACCCCACAGCGAAGATCGCCTACGTCAAGGGCGACGACCTGACCAATGAACTGGTGTCCGCCATTCAGGCCGGCCCGAAAAAGACCGAAGAAATGCGGGAAAAATACCGCCAGGCCGATCTGCTGATGGTGGACGACGTGCAGTTCATCGCTGGCAAGCAGCAGACCCAGGAGGAATTCTTCCATACCTTCAACACCCTGTACGAGTCCGGCCGCCAGATCGTGCTGACCTCCGACCGCCCCGCCTCCGAAATGACTCTGCTGGATGACCGTCTGCGCACCCGTTTCAATCAGGGCCTGACGGTGGATGTGGCACCTCCTGACTTTGAGACCCGCCTCGCCATCATTAAAAATAAGGCCGGCAGTTTTGGGCTGGATCTGTCCGACAACATCTGCAACTTCATTGCAAAGAACGTCACCACCAACGTGCGGCAGTTGGAAGGCACCATCAAGAAAATTATGGCAATGAAAGACCTGCTGGGCAAGGACGTGGACGAGGACACTGCCACCCGCGCCATTCAGGACATGCTGAAAACCACGGAGTCCATCCCCACGCCGGAGTCCATTCTTGAAAACGTCAGTAAGTATTATCATCTGGACGTGGCCATTATCTGCGGCCAGCCCAGAAATCAGAATGCCGTGGCCGCCCGCCAGATTGCGATGTATCTCATCCGCAGTATGACAAACCACACCCTGGACGAGATCGGCAAGATCTTCGACAACCGCGACCACGCCACGGTGATCTATTCCATCAAGCAGGCAGAAAAGAAACTGACCTCAAACAAATCCTTTGCCGAAACTGTGAAGGAAATAAAGGCCAATATTACCTCCCGTCTGTAAGTTCTCCACTTCCCTTTGTGGAAAAGAAAAAACGCTCTGTGAAAAAAATCCCGCTGAAAAAAGAGCGGAAAAAACCACTGGGTTTTCCACAGAGAAACCAACGCCGCAATCTATTGCCGTTTCTGCACTTTTTTGTTTTTTCCACAATTTTTTCTTCTACGACTACTTTTGCTAATCAATATACATTTCTTTTCTTTTGAAAAGAACGCCATTCCAGAAAGAGAGGAAGCGTCCCAATGATCAAATTCAGTTGTGAAAAAGTACTGCTGCAAAGCGCCATTTCCGTCACCAGCCGCGCCGTGGCGCAGAAAAGTTCCATTCCCGCTCTGGAAGGTCTGCTGATCCACGCTGACCGAGAACTGACCATTTCCGGCTACAATATGCAGACCGGTATCCGCACCAAGGTCTCCGCCAACGTACTGCAAGGCGGCGACATCGTACTCAACGCCCGCTTGTTCGGTGACATTATCCGCCGTATGCCCGACGACATTGTTACGTTCACCGCCGACGAGCGCCATATGGTGCATCTCAACTGCGGCGACGCCGACTTCGACATTCTCGGTCTTTCTGCCAGAGATTATCCCGACCTGCCCGAGGTGGAGGATGAATATTCCGTTTCCATTCAGCAGAAGACCCTGCGCGCGATGATCGAGGAGACCGCCTTTGCCGTTTCCACCAACGAGAGCAGACCCGTCCACACCGGCGCGCTGTTTGAGATCGCCGATATGGGTCTGACCGTGGTGGCTGTGGACGGCTTCCGTCTGGCGATGCGCCGTGAAAAACTGGAAAAACTGGAAGGTGGCGCCTTTTCCTTCGTGGCGCCCGGCGCTGCGCTGAATGAAGTCAAGAGCATCTGCGCCGACAGTGAAGATCTTGCCTCCGTGACGCTTGGCAAACGCCACCTGCTCTTTGAAGTGGGCGATACAGAACTGATCTGCCGCCGCCTGGAAGGCGAGTTTCTGGATTACAAGAACGCCATCCCCCGCAAGAATCCCATTTCCGTGGTGGCGGACACCCGTTCTCTTATTGAAAGCATCGACCGCGTATCCGTGGTCATTTCCGACAAACTGAAAAGCCCTGTCCGCTGCCTCTTTGACCACGATAAGGTCCTGCTGTCTGCCAAGACCGGCAACGGCGAGGCCAAGGACGTCTGCCGCCTCTCCGGCGACGGTCAGCGGCTGGAAATCGGCTTCAACAACCGCTATCTGATGGAGGCTCTGCGCTATGCACCTGCTGACGCCGTCAAGATCGAACTGAACACCGGTGTGTCCCCTGCCATCATCGTGCCCACCGAGGGCGAGGAGAACTTCCTGTATATGGTGCTCCCCGTCCGCCTGAAAAATGCGGAGTAATATGAAGACTGTTGTCATTAAGACCGAATTTATCAAGTTGCAGGATCTGCTGAAATTTGCCAATCTGGTGGAGTCCGGCGGTATGGCCAAGGAGTGTGTCCAGTGCGGCGAAGTTATGGTGAACGGCGAGATCTGCACAATGCGCGGCAAGAAGATCCGCCCCGGCGACACCGTGGTGTTCGACGGACAGGAACTGACGGTAGCCTATGCGGATTGATGCGCTGGAACTGGACTTTTTCCGGAATTACGTTCATCTGGAAGCCGATTTCGACCCGGCTGTTAATGTGATCTGCGGCGACAATGCCCAGGGCAAGACGAACCTGCTGGAAGCCATCGCCTATCTTTCCGGCGTCAGCCACCGGGCCCGGTATGACAAGGAACTGATACAGTTCGGCGTGGATCGCGCCTTTTTGAAAGGGGAACTGACCGCCCGGGGCCGGAATTTCGTATTGGAAGCCGAACTGCACCGGGGACAGCGAAAAGCGCTGCGCTCCAACGGCGTGAAACTGAAAAGCGCGGCAGAACTGTCGGGTATTTTCCAGTCGGTGCTGTTTTGTCCGGAGGATCTGTATCTCATCCGGGAGGGAGCCGCCGCCCGTCGCAAGTTTCTGGACGACTGCATCTGCCAGTTGCGCCCCCGCTATGCCGAAGCGCTGGCAGAATACCGGCGGCTCTACGAGCATAAGACCCGCATCCTGCGGGACAGCGAGGAAAAACCCTCCCTGCTGGACACGCTGGACGAGTTTTCCCTCGGTATGGCCAAGGCCGGCGCGGTGCTGATCCATTACCGTGCGCACTTTGTCAAGCGGCTGCGGGAGACGGCGCCTGCTGTCCACCGTGATTTTTCCGGCGGCAGAGAGCAGTTGGAACTGCGGTATGAAACGGTATCCACCGTCACTGATCCCGAAGCCGCGCCCAGAGAGATCTTTGCTCAGTTGCTGGCTCACCAGGAGGCACACCGCGCCGCGGAGATCGCCAGCCGACAGTGTCTGTCCGGCCCTCATAAGGACGATCTCATCGTGGAGATTGACGGCAATCTGGCCAAAAGTTTCGCTTCTCAGGGCCAGACCCGCACCGCGGCGCTGAGCCTGAAACTGGCCGCCCGGGAGATCTTCCAGCAGGATGCAGGCGAGTATCCGGTGCTGCTGCTGGACGATGTGCTCAGCGAACTGGATCCCAGGCGGCAGGAGTTTGTGCTCAACCGCATTCAGGGCGGACAGGTCTTCATCACCTGCTGCGAGGATGACCGGCTGGACCGGTTGCTGGGCGGCAAGGTGTTTCGCATCGCAGAGGGTAGGGTCATATAAGGTCACCGGCGCAGCCCGCGCCGAAAAGGAGATATAAAATGTATCTGCATCTGGGACAAAACGAGATCGTGTCCGGCCACCGGGTGATCGGCATTTTCGATCTGGATAAATGCAGTTACGAAAAGCGGACCCGGGATTATCTCGCCGCCGCGGAGGCCGAAGGCGTGGTACTGGACGTTTCCGGTGAACTGCCCAAGTCCTTTGTGGTATGCGACCACCCCTACCACCGTCAGATCGTCTATTTAAGCCAGTTGAACACCTCAACCCTGAAACACCGGGCGGAGAGCCGAAAACTGGAACTGTAAAAAAGGAAGCAAAGCGCTCATCGCTTCTGCTGTCTCTTATCACAGGCAAACAGGAAACACGCGGGACAAGGAGAAGAGAGCCGGACACGGCTCCGGTTTCGTTCTCTTTGTCCTGAAACAAGGGGTACTCTCCCCTGAAAGGAGCAAACCGATATGGAAGAAAACGAGATCTTGCAGTCCACGGCTGTGTCTGCGGAAAACGAATACGACGCGTCGGAAATTCAGGTGCTGGAAGGACTGGAAGCAGTCCGCAAGCGCCCGGGTATGTATATCGGCTCCACCAGCGAGTCCGGTCTGCATCATCTGGTCTATGAGATCGTGGACAACTCTATCGACGAGGCGCTGGCCGGTTACTGCACCGAGATCAGCGTCACCATCAACGAGGGCAATACCATCACCGTTACCGACAATGGCCGCGGTATCCCCGTGGATATCCAGCCCCAAACCGGCAAGCCCGCCCTGGAGGTGGTCTTTACCATCCTGCACGCCGGCGGCAAGTTCGGCGGCGGAGGCTACAAGGTCTCCGGCGGCCTCCACGGCGTGGGCGCGTCTGTGGTCAACGCTCTGTCCGAGTGGCTGGAAGTGGAAGTCCACAAAAACGGTAAGATCCACCAGATGAAATTTGCCCGGGGCCATATCGTGCAGGAGATGACGATCATCGGTGACACCGACCGCACCGGCACCTCCGTCACCTTCAAGCCCGACCCCGAGATGTTCGACACCACGGAGTACAACTACGAGACCCTCCACACCCGTATGCAGCAGCAGGCCTTCCTGAACGCCGGATTGCGCATCTCCATCGCTGACGAGCGGGCAGTCTCCGCCCACAAGGACGAGGAGGATCGCCGTCACTCTATGTGCTACGAGGGCGGCATCCGGGAGTATGTCACCTGGCTCAACACCAACAAGACGGTCGTCCATCAGGAGCCCATCTATATTTCCGGCGCCAAAGAGGACTCTATGGCGGAGATCGCCCTGCAATACAATGACGGTTATCAGGAAAATATGGTCTCCTTTGCAAACAACGTCCGCACCCCCGAGGGCGGTATGCACGAGGAGGGCTTCCACCGCGCCCTGACCACCGCCCTGACCGCTTATGGCCGCCGAATGAAGATCCTGAAAGAGGATGACAAGATCAGCGGCGATGATTACCGCGAAGGCCTGACTGTGGTCATCTCCGTCAAGTTGGAAGAGCCGCAGTTCGAGGGTCAGACCAAGGCCAAACTGGGCAACAGCGAGATGCGTACGCTGGTGAACAACGTGGTGTCCGAAAAACTGGATACCTATCTGGAAGAGAATCCCCAGGTGGGCCGTATGATTATGGATAAGGCCCTGATGGCCGCCCGTGCCCGTGAAGCCGCCCGTAAGGCAAAGGAAAACGTGCGCCGCAAGAACGGGCTGGAATCCGGTCAGATGCCCGATAAGTTGCAGGACTGCAACGAACGCGACCCCTCCCTGTGCGAACTCTACATCGTGGAGGGTGACTCCGCCGCAGGCTCCGCCATCGGCGGACGCGACTCCCGTTTCCAGGCCATCCTCGCGATGTGGGGCAAGATGCTCAACGTGGAAAAGGCCCGCAAAGACAAGGTGTTTGGAAACGATAAACTGACGCCGCTGATGGTGGCGCTGGGCACCGGCATCGATGATGATTTCAATATCGATAAACTGCGCTATCACAAGATCGTCATTATGTCCGATGCCGACGTGGACGGCGCGCATATCCGCACGCTGCTGCTGACCTTCTTCTTCCGTTATATGCGTCCCCTCATCGAGCGGGGCTATGTCTACTCCGCCGTGCCCCCCCTGTACAAACTGACCCAGGGCAAGGATGTTCGGGTGGCCTATTCTGACGAGCAGCGTGATAAAATTTCCTCCGAAATGCGTGAGGCAAAGCCCAACGCCAAGATCGAGATCCAGCGCTACAAGGGCCTGGGCGAGATGAATAAGGACGAACTGTGGAATACCACGATGGATCCCGAGAAGCGCACCCTGCGCCGCATTACGCTGGACGACGCGGTCCGGGCGGATCAGATCTTCTCCCTGCTGATGGGCGAAGAGGTGGAACCCCGCAAGCACTGGATCGAGAAAAACGCCCAGTATGCCGAAAATCTAGACTTCTGAGGAGGTGACGCAAATTGGCACATAATCGTTCTTACAAACCGGAAGACATCCTGTTCCCCAACCAGAAGATCGACGAATCCCATCTGGTGGAGGAGATGGAGAAATCCTATATCGAATACGCTATGAGCGTCATCGTGGGCCGCGCACTGCCCGATGTGCGTGATGGTCTGAAACCCGTCCACCGCCGTATTCTCTACTCGATGCACGAGTCCGGTCTGACTCCGGATAAAAAAGCCAAAAAGTCCGCCTCCTGCGTGGGCGACGTGCTGGCAAAGTACCATCCCCACGGCGATACTTCCGTGTATGACGCGATGGTGCGTATGGCGCAGGACTTCTCCCTGCGCTACACGCTGGTGGACGGCCAGGGCAACTTCGGTGACGTGGACGGCAACCCCGCCGCCGCTTACCGTTACACCGAGGCCCGTATGGCTAAAATTTCCCAGGAAATGCTGCGGGACATCGACAAGGAGACTGTGGACTGGGATCCCAACTTTGACGAGAGCCTGAAAGAGCCCCGCGTTCTTCCCTCCCGCTTCCCCAACCTGCTGGTCAACGGCTCCAACGGCATCGCCGTCGGTATGGCCACCAACATTCCTCCCCACAACCTGACCGAAGTCATCAACGCCTGCCTGTGCGTGCTGGACAATCCCGAGGCGCAACTGGCGGACCTGATGGAGCATATCAAGGGCCCCGACTTCCCCACCAGGGGCATCATTATGGGCCGCAGCGGCATCCGCGCCGCCTACGCCACCGGCCGCGGCAAGGTGGTGGTCCGCGCCCGCACCGAATTTGAGGAATTTGGAAACGGCCGTATCCGCATCATCATCAATGAACTGCCCTATCAGGTGAACAAAAAGCAACTGATCAAAAACATTGCCGATCAGGTGAAGGAAAAACGGCTGGAAGGCATTTCCGACATCCGTGACGAGACGGACCGCAACGGTATGCGCATCGTTATCGAGTTGAAGAAGGACGCCAACCCCCAGGTGGTGCTGAACAATCTGTTCAAGCAGACCGCCCTGCAATCCAACTTCTCCATCATCCTGCTGGCGCTGGTCAATAACCAGAAGCAGCCCAAGATCCTGTCCCTGCGGGAGATTTTGGACGAATATCTGGACTTCCAGAAGGAAGTCATCGTCCGCCGCACCCGCTACGATCTGCGCAAGGCCCAGGAGCGTGCTCATCTGCTGGAAGGCCTGCTTATCGCCCAGGATAATATCGACGAAGTCATCCGCATCATCCGTTCCTCTTATGACAACGCCAAACTGAACCTGATGGAGCGCTTCGGTCTGGATGACGTGCAGGCGCAGGCCATCTGCGATATGCGCCTGATCGCCCTGCAAGGCCTGAACCGGGAGAAACTGGAAGCCGAGTATCAGGAATTGCAGGAGAAGATCGGATACTACAACCGCATCCTCTCCGACGAGGGACTGGTCCGCGACATCCTGAAAGAAGAACTGACCGCCATCCGCGACAAGTTCGGCGACGACCGCATCACCGAGATCCAGGATGTGGCCGATGAGATCGATATCGAGGATCTGATCGAAGAGGAGCAGTGCGTCTTTACCCTGACGAAGGCCGGATACATCAAGCGTACCCCCGTCAGCGAATACGTCGCACAGGGTAAGGGCGGTCAGGGCCGCAAGGGCATCACCACCCGTGACGAGGACTATGTGGTGGACGTGTTCACCGCCTCCACCCACGACTATATTCTCTTCTTTACCGACACCGGTAAGGTGTACCGCAAGAAGGGCTACCAGATCCCCGAAAGCGGAAAGGCCGCCAAGGGAACCAATATTATCAACATTCTGCAAGTGGAACCCGGCGAGCGGGTGCAGACAATGCTCCACTTCCGTGAGACCTCTGAGGATGAACTGTATCTGTTTATGGTCACCAAGCAAGGCACCGTGAAGCGTCTGCCCGTGGAGAGCCTGAAAAACATCCGCCAGAACGGCATCCGCGCCCTGACTCTGGACGAGGGCGACGAACTGGTCACCGTCCGGGAGACCGACGGCAACTGCCGCATCCTTATCGCCACCCACGACGGTATGGCGGTCTGCTTCGACGAAAATGACGTCCGGCCGATGGGCCGCACCGCCGTGGGCGTCCGGGGCATCCGTTTGCGCGAGGGCGACTTTGTGGTGGGCGCCGCCCGTGCCGCCGAGGGCAAGGAAGTGTTGTCCATCACCGAGCGCGGCTACGGCAAGCGGACGCCGGTGGAGGAATACCGCGTCACCGGCCGCGGCGGTATCGGCGTGAAGAACTATATGGTCACGGAAAAGACCGGCAGCGTCATCGGCGTGAAGGTCGTGGACGGCAGCGAGGATCTGCTGCTGGTCACCGAGGCCGGCATCCTGATCCGCACCCCTGTGGAAAACATCCGCTCCGCCGGCCGTGCCACCCAGGGCGTCATCGTGATGCGCTTCCGCGAGGAGGGTGACCGGGTCATCGCTATGGCCCTCACCGATCACGAGGCGGCGGAAGAAACTTCTCCCGAGGCGGTTGAGAACACCCCCGAAGCGGAGACTGCGCCCCAGGAGTAATATGACCGTGGGAAAAAGAGCGTTCCGCCTGCTGGCTGTGGATATGGACGGCACGGTGCTGAACACCGAAAAAATCATCACCCCCCGCACCGGGCGAGCGATGGAAACCGCGCTCTCCTGCGGGAAAGAGGTGGTTTTTGCCACCGGACGCTGCCCCGCGGAGATGCGCAACTATCTGGCGGCCTTCCCCACGATGCGCTATGCGATGTGTTTGAGCGGCGCGCTGCTGCTGGACCTGCGCACCGGCGTGATCCTGGACGAAACGACCCTATCCCCTGCCCTGGCGGCGCAGATCCTTTCCGCAGCGGAGGGGCTGGACGTGATGGCTGTGGTCTACGCCGGCAACGAGGTATATCTGGAACGGCGGCGCAGAGGCGATCTGGCCCATTTCTGGTGCGATTGCTACACCGCGCTGTATGACGATTGCGGCAACTGGGTGGAGCGCAGCGCCGACGTGCTTTCTCTGGGAGAAAGCATTCGGAAAATCAACTTTTTCTGCCACTCGGAGGCGGATTACCGCGTGCTGGAACAGCGGATGGCGCCGCTGCCTGTGAATCTTGCCCAGGGGTCCTACAATAACTGCGAGGTCTCCCCTCTGGGCGTGGACAAGGGCGCAGGATTGGAGCGGCTCTGCCGCGCGGCGGGGATTCCCGTGACGGAGTCCATCGCCGTGGGAGATTCCGGCAACGACCTTGCGATGCTCCGTGCTGCTGGGCTGTCTGTGGCTATGGAAAATGCCACGGCGGAGATCAAAGCGGCGGCGGATGTGACGGTGTCCGACTGCGACCACGACGGCGTGGCGGAGGTCATCGAGACTTATCTGCTCTGATCCTTTGGAGGAAGGTATGAAAACAGTCACCATTTATACCGACGGCGCGTGCAGCGGGAATCCCGGCCCCGGCGGCTGGGGCGCCATTTTGATGTACGGCACCCATAAAAAGGAACTCTCCGGCGGCGAAGCCAATACCACCAACAACCGGATGGAACTGACAGCCGTCATCGCGGCGCTGTCTGCCCTGAAAGAGCCCTGCGCCGTGGAACTGTGGTCGGATTCCAAGTACGTCATCGACGCGCTGGAAAAGGGCTGGGCCAAAGGCTGGCAGGCCAAGGGCTGGATCAAAAGCGATAAAAAGCCGGCACTGAATCCCGACCTGTGGGAAAAACTGCTGGCGCTGGCGGAGACCCATACCCTGCATTATCACTGGGTCAAGGGCCACGCCGACAACGAATTCAACAACCGCTGCGACGAAATGGCCGTGGCGGAGAGCAAAAAGTTTCAGTAAGAACCCCCGATATTCTGTAAAAATGTCCCCGAATTCTGCGGATGCAGAAACAATATAGAGAGGAGCAATTACTATGGGAAAGTTTGTCATCAGCACCACTAAGAACGGCGAGTTCACCTTTAATCTGAAAGCCGGCAACGGTCAGGTCATTCTGAGCGCTTCTGAGAGTTACACCTCTCAGGACGGCTGCGAGGGCGGCATCGACTCCGTGAAGAAGAACGCTCTGGCCCACGTGGAAGACCAGACTGTGGAGGGCTTCGAGACCCTGACCCACCCCAAGTATGAACTGTATCAGGACAAGGCCGGCGAGTATCGTTTCCGCCTGAAAGCCAAGAACGGCCAGAACATCGGCAAGTCCGAGGGCTATGCCGCCAAGGCCGGCGCGCTCAACGGCATTGAGTCCATCGGCAAGAATGCACCCGACGCTGCCGTCGAGGTCGAGGAATAAGGACTGCCGGAACGGGAGATTTACGATTTGTTCACAGGGAACTCATAATTTCGCAAAATTTTGGGGGTATCCTGTGATCAAGCAAAAGGTCGCTGACCCAAATGCGTTTTCTCCCTCCTAAAAAACACACACAGCAAAAAGGACCGCCATCGGCGGTCCTTTTTGTATTCCGGTTTATTTCCGCAGAGGCAAAAAAAGAAGGGGCAGTTTTTGCTGCCCCTTCCTGTATTACTTATAAAAGTCCGTTTCGTCCTCAATTACCATAGGCAGCCCGTTATGATAGACGGGAATGGTCTGGAACTTGAAGCGGCTGATGCGGTGCTTGCGGTCGATCTGCTCCTTGATCTCCGGATCCACGACGCCCTTGCGGACGTACTCGTTGACGGCGTGGTAGGTAAAGCCCAGATTATCCTCGTCGGTGAGGCCGGTGAGGCCGTCGGAGGGGGGTTTGACCAGGAATTTTTCCGGCAGACCCAACTCCGCGCCCAGGGCGCAGACCTCCTCCGTGGTGTACATACCCAGAGGCGAGAAGGCGCCGGCGCTGTCGCCGTAAATGGTGCAGTAGCCCACCCAGTCCTCGGAGAGGTTGGAGGTGTTGATGACGATGCCGCCGTCCACGCTCTGGGCGATGGCGTACAGTGTGGCCATCCGGATGCGGGAGGGCAGATTCACTTTCGTCTGACGGCTGGCCTCCACGCCGATGCGCGCCATTTCATCCAGAATGCCGGAGGTGCCTCCGCGGATGTTGAACGTGTAGTGGCGGATGTTCAGCACGTCCACCAGACCCTGACTGTAATCAATGTCGCTCTGGATGCCGTCGGGCATCAGCACGCCCACCACGTTCTCCCGGCCGTAGGCGGCGACGCACAGGGCGGCCACCACGCTGGAATCTTTGCCGCCGGAGATGCCCACCACGGCAGTCTTGCCGCCGCAGGCTTTCATCTGCTGCCGCATCCAGTCCAGAAGACCGGGCAACTGCGCTTTTGCGTTGAATTCCATATATTCTGCTCCTTTCCGACCCGTGGAGGTCGATGGGGTTCGTTCTGCCCTCATTTTAGCAGAGGTTGCGGGGCTTTTCAATGCAGGGCGTGGGAGAAAAACGGAAAAAAGATTGGAAAAACAAAGGGAAATGTGGTACACTCTGGAAAGAACGCATTGCCCGCCCGTAGGCGGCGCACAGGAGGATATATGGATCGTCTGGAAAAGGAAGCCCGGGAACTGCAAAGCGCAAACGGCTTTGCCAAGCACAATTTCATCGAGGGAGAAGCGGTGTCGCCGGATGAAGCGGTATTCACACTGGAAATCCGCCCCGAAAGCCGCAACCCTTACGGCGTCGTCCACGGGGGCGCCCTTTACGGGTTGGCGGACAATGCCGCCGGCTTTGCCGCCCACACCGACGGACGGTTCTATGTGACCCAGACCGGCTCCCTCCACTTTCTCCGCGCCCAGACCGAGGGCACGGTCCGCGCCCACGCCAGGGTGCGTCACCGCGGCAGGACGACCTGTCTGATTTCTGTGGACATTCTGGGCGAGGGCGATAAACTGCTGGCCACGGGAGAATATACTTTTTTCTGTGTAAATACCAGTATTGTCAGCGATAAAGGCTGAAAAACAGAATGATTTCAGGAATATGAAAAAGGAAACGGACGGCTGCTGCCGTCCGTTTTTTTATGGGAAAACGTCATTTCTTCGCCAGAGGCAGAGTGGCGTAGAAGCGGGTGGAGCGCTCGTCGCTCTCTGCCCGCAGGGTGCCGCGATGCTCCTGTGCGATGCTTTGGGCGATGGCAAGCCCCAGTCCGAAACCGTGCTGCTCTCCCCGGGAGGGATCTGCCCGGTAGAAGCGCTCAAAAAGCCGCCCCAGTTGTTCCGGGGGGATGGGCGTTCCGGTGTTGGACACCGTGAGCCGCGCCTGCCGTTCGGTTTTTTCCAGCGTCAGGGTCACGGTTCCGCCTTCGGCGCCGTATTTGATGGCATTGTCCAGTAAAATGGCGATCAGCCGGTGCAGCTTGTCTCCGTCGCCGGGAAGGATCACGCCATCGGGCACCCGGTACTCCAACTGCTTGCCCGCTTCAAAGGCCACCGGCTCAAAGGCCAGCGCGCAGGCGGCGGTAATGTCGGAGAGCGAAACTTCCGCAAAGGCAGCGCTGCGTTTCAGACTGTCCGCCCGCGCCAATGTCAGCATTTCCTCCACCAGCGTTTTCATTCGCAGGGCTTCGGAGTGGATGTTGCTCCGCCAGCGCTCGGGCCGCGCTTCCAGTTCCGCGCCTTCCAGCAGTTCTGCGTTGGAGAGGATCACCGTCAGGGGTGTTTTCAGTTCGTGGGAGGCGTCGGAAAGGAAGCGGCGCTGCTGTTCCCACGCCCGTTCCACCGGGCGGGTGGCCCAGCGGGACAGAAGGATGGAAATGCCCAGCAGCAGCAACAGCGAAATGGCGGCAATCCCCACGTAGGGGCCCATCATACGCCGCAGCATAGACGTTTCCATCGACATATCCACAAAGGCAAGCCGTTGGTATAAGCCGTTTTCCTGCCGGAGGTAACGGAGTTGATAGTGTTCCAGAACGCCGCTGGGCGCGTCCTGCGCCAGACAGGCGGTCAGGATCTGTTGAAGGGTCTCGGTGTCTTCCAGTCCGGTGTAGGTGCCGCCGGTGACATACGCCCGACTTCCCCAGATCTCCACGGTGAAATAGGGCAATTGAACGGAACGGTCGGCTGTGCCGATGCCGAATTCCGGCAGCAGGAGCGTGCCCGAGCCGGGATACTGGGCCGGCTCCCGGATCACGCGGGAGAGCACCTGTCCGCTGAGTTCGTCGATGCTGCGTTGAAAGGAAACGTAGAGAGAGGAGAAGACCGTGGCCAGAACGGCGGTGACCAGAACCATACAAACGGCCACGAATTTTACCCGCAGTTTTCGGATCACGGCAAGAGTTCCTCCTTGTCGAAAAGTCTGTGGAAAATGTGAAAAACCGGCAAAAAGTCAGTCATTTTGCTGTAAACAGTAGCCCGCCAGTCGAATGGTCTTGATTTTCACCCGGGAGTGCAGGTGTTCCAGTTTTTTCCGGAGGAAGGAAATGTAGACCTCCACGTGATTGTCCTCCGCGTCGGACTCATAGCCCCAGAGTTTCACCAGCAGGGTCTCCTTGGGAAGGACCTGCTCCCCATTTAGCATAAACAGTTCCAGCATATCAAATTCCCTGCGGCTCAGATGCACGGAGCGCTCGCCGCAGGAGAGGGTAAAGGAGCCGCGTTCCAGCCGCAGGTCGCCGTATTCCAAAAGGTCGGTGCTGCGGAGGGTCGGCTGACGCCGTGCCAGAGCCCGGACGCAGGCAAGCAACTCTCTGGGCTCAAAGGGTTTGGTGAGATAGTAGTCCGCGCCGCTGTCCAGCCCCGTGACGCGGTCCGCCACATCGCCGCGGGCGGTCAGCATCAGCACGGGAACGGCGCTGCCTGCCTGCCGCAGGCGGCGCAGGACGGAAAACCCATCCAGTTTCGGAAGCATAACGTCCAGCAGGATCACATCGTAAATGCCGGAGAGGGCATTGTCCAGCCCGGATTCGCCGTCGTGACACACATCTGTCAGATACCCGTCCAGTTCCAGCAGATCTTGCAGGGTGGAGGCCAGGCGACTCTCGTCTTCCACGATCAGTATGCGCATAAAGGCGGGCCTCCTTTCGAAAACAGGCGGTGGGACGGCTGCGGAAAATCAGGCTGCGGGGAGCACCGGGCCGTCCAGACCGTTGGCGGAGAGTTTCAGGATCGTGTCCAGCACCGAGGGCGCGAGGGTATAGATGGTGGTGTCGTCATTGAGCCACACGTAGTTTCCGGTGCCGTCCGGCAGGGGGTTGCCCACCGTCAGCCGCAGGGTCTGCATCTCGCTGCCGTCGGCATAGACCACCTGCACCGTTGCCGTGGGCGCGTCATAGCCGCAGATGGAAACCGCCTCGGGAGAGGGACGATAGATCTTGCACGCAAGGGTTCCCAGCGCTTTCAGGTCGTTCAGCAGTGCGCGCAGCAGCGGTTCGTAGGTGATGTCGGCGCCGCCGTATCGCCACGTGACCGTCTCGCCCATACGGTAGGCGGTGAAGAGCATACTTTCCGGCGTGTTTGTGCTGTTGGTCTCCGACTTTGCGCGGCTGACGCGGATGGAGTCGATGCGGTCCTCTGTCAGTTCCGGCACTTCCGGCAGGATCATCATATCGTAAATGGGGATGCAGAGGAGATCGTACACGTCGTCAGGGACCACGTGGACCATCGTGCCGTCGTTGTTCACCCGCACGTAGTGGGCAGAGCCGTCCTCCGTGGGGCGGCCGAACAGCAGGCGGACCACCGTTCCCTCCGATGTGGTGGCCGTCAGGCTGCCCAGGGGGTGGGTCCAGTCTGCCGCCTGAACGGATTCCGCGTCCGTGAGGATCTCCTGCGGCGCCCAGTTGGACAGCACGGAGAGGATCGACAGCACCACGGTATCGTCCAGCGGGAAGGAGGGATCATCGCGCCAGATCCAGTTGCCCTTGCTGTTCAGGGAAAAGTTCAGCGTGGTGGAGCCGTTGTAATAGGTCAGGGCGGAAAAATAGGGCGCCTGCTCCTGCTCGGTAATTTCTCCCGTTTCGGGTTTGCTCACAGGGGTGGGTTCCGGCCGGGATTCTCGGTATCGAATGCCCAGCACGATCAGCAGCACGGCGGCCAAAAGGCCGAGAATGGCGCTCAGCAGTGAGATCAGGCGTCGTTCTTTCCAGGTCATAGGGGGTAGTCCCTCCAATCAGCGAAAGTTGTACATAATTAATTTATTATACCACAAAGAACGGCGGCACGCAAACAGCATCCGGCAGAAAACCGGCCGCTTTTTGCACATTTTACAAAACAGGTGAAAAATTTATTAAAAAAACCGGAAACGGCTTGAAAAAGCGTGGAGGGGTCTATATAATAATAGCGCAAATCAGCCGGACGGAATGCGACCGCCGGTGGAAAAACAAAGGAGACAACAGATATGAGAGGTGTACATAGCGCGGTAGACGATATTCGCTGCAATGTATTCGAGGAAGTTGCCCGCCTGGCCTATGATGAGGGAGATCTGAACCGTGTGGATATGATCCCCTACAAGCTGGTCCCCGGCGAGATCGCCCATCACCGTCACGACGTGTTCCTGGAGCGTGCCGTCGTTGCTGCCCGTGTCCGTCTGGCACTGGGTATGAGCCTGAACCCCTCCGGCCCCCGTGCGCCCCTGAGCGCCCAGATCAATGAGGCCTATACCGACCAGAAGTACTTTGAAGAGCCCCTGGTCAATATCATCCCCTACGCCTGCAATTCCTGCCCGCCCAAGCAGATCCGCATCACGGACAGTTGCCAGGGCTGCATTTCTCACCCCTGTATGAACGTCTGCCCCAAGGATGCCATCTATCTGGATAAGGACAAGAAGTGCCACATCGACCAGGAGAAGTGCATCAAGTGCGGCAAGTGCTTCAACCAGTGCCCCTACCGCGCCATCTCCAAGATCGAGCGGCCCTGCGCCGCCGCCTGCGGTATGGACGCCATCGAGTCCGATGAGCACGGCCGTGCCAAGATCAACTACGACAAGTGCGTGTCCTGCGGTATGTGCCTGGTGAACTGCCCCTTCGGCGCCATCGCAGACAAGAGCCAGATCTTCCAGGTCATCAATGCCATCAAGCGCAATGAAGAAGTCATCGCCTGCGTGGCCCCCGCCTTCGTGGGTCAGTACGGCAAGGACGCCACCCCTGCCAAGTTGAAGGCCGCTATGCGCACCCTGGGCTTTACCGACGTGGTGGAGGTTGCCATCGGCGCCGACCTGTGCACCATTCAGGAAGCACACGACTTCCTGGAAGAGGTTCCCGAGAAGATCCCCTTTATGGGCACCTCCTGCTGCCCTGCCTGGTCTGTTATGGCAAAGACCCTGTTCCCCGAGTTCAAGGACAACATCTCTATGGCCCTGACGCCTATGGTCATCACCGCCCGTATGGTCAAGCGTGACCATCCCAATGCCCGCATCTGCTTCATCGGACCCTGCGCCGCAAAGAAGTTGGAGGCCAACCGCAAGTCCGTCCGCTCCGACGTGGACTTTGTGCTGACCTTCGAGGAACTGCTGGGTATGTTCAAGGCCAAGGACATCGACTTCAAGACCATCGAAGCCGACCCCGAGGACGGCCTGTTCGAAGGTTCCGGTATGGCCCGCGGCTTTGCTGTGGGCGGCGGCGTTGCCGCTGCTGTGGTGGAAGCCATCAAGCACATCGATCCCGACCGTGAGATGCTCATCGAGTACGGCGACGGTCTGCGTGAGTGCCGCAAGATGCTGGCTATGGCCAAGGCCGGCAAGCGCAACGGCTATCTGCTGGAAGGTATGGCCTGCCCCGGCGGCTGTGTGGCCGGTGCCGGCACCATCCGCCCCATCAAGGAGAGTATAGCCAACGTGGAGCGCTTCAAGAACGAAGCCAACGAAATGACCACGACCACCAGCCCCTTCCTGAACCGTCTGGACGAAGTGGCCGAGCGCGGCTGATCCTGACAAAAACGCATAATAAGCCGCCTGTCTGCGCATCGCAGACAGGCGGCTTTTCTTTATCCCAAAACGTCGCTGGTGAACATTTCCTCGAAGGAGCGGATATAGTAGTCGCTGATGGCGCGGATCTCCTCCTGCTTGTCCTCGGCGGGGGCGTCGTAAACGGCGCAGACCCGGAACCCGGCAGCCTTGGCGGTGCGGATGGCGTGAATGGCGTCCTCAAACACCACGGTGTCCTTCTTGTTGGATTGCAGGCGGCGCATACAGCGCTCGTAAACTTCGGCGCTGTCCCGTTTGCCGGCGCCTACCTCGGCGCAGGTCAGAATGCCGCGGAAGTAGCCGTCGATCCCGGTGCGCTTTAAGGCGATCTCCACCAGACGGCGGTCGGTGTTGGTGGCAACGTACATCCACACGCCCTCCATTTTCAGCAGGGAGAGGAATTTCTTCACGCCGGGTTTAAGTTCCACGTGGTGGGTGTAAAACTCCTCCATATATGCCATCACCATATCCATCAGTTCGTCCGTGGTTTCGGTGAGGCCGTAGGCCTCCCGGCAGTAGTCCACGCCCTGACGCAGCGTCAGGGACATAATCTTTTCCTGGGTCGCGGGATCCGGCTCAATGCCCCGCTGGCGCAGCAGCCGGGAGGACGCGTCGTTCCACACCGCCATAGAGTCGACCAGCGTGCCGTCCATATCAAAAATTGCACTTTGCAGCCGCATAAAAACACCTCAAAGAAAGATTCGTTTTTGTATTATAGCATATTTTCAAAGAAATGAACCCCCCATTTCTCTTTTTCAAAAGAGAAACGGGCCGTTCACGGTCCAAAGAGAAAAGGCGGCCGACAAACGGCGCCGCCGTTTGCGGCAAAAACGGGAGTTAGGGCAAGAAAACCCGCTTGAACCTTATGTTCGAAGCGCTGGGCGCGGGCGGGGTGCGGCAGATTTCGCAGCAGAAAACCACGCGAATCGGACGTACGCAAACCGGGGTGCTTGCCGACGCACAGATCTTCTCTTTCCGCTGCCGCTGGCTGTCTCTGGACGCTATCCCCGCAGCGAAAGCACCGTGCCGCGGCGAAGGGGATTTCGATTGGGCGGTTCTTGCGCGCCCAACGCTGAAAACCGATTTAATTGAGTAGCCTCCTGCCCGAACTCCCGTATGATAAAGGCTCCCGACACCTTGCGTGTCGGGAGCCTTTTTGGCGGTTTCTTTTCCACCGGGCGCGGCGGCTTTTCTTTGGCAAGACAAAGAAAAGCGGGGGTGCAATATCAGCAGAGTTTAGCGCCGGCGGGGATGGCGTCATCCACCATCAGCAGGTTCAGTTTCTCCTCGCCCTTTTCGGTGTGGACGGCGGAGATCAGCATACCGCAACTCTCCTGCCCCATCATCTTTCTGGGAGGCAGGTTCACGATGGCTACCAGCGTCTTGCCCACGAGATCCTCGGGTTTGTACCACTTGGCGATGCCGGAGAGGATCTGGCGGTCGGTACCGGTGCCGTCGTCCAGGGTGAATTTCAGCAGTTTGTCGCTCTTCTTCACGTTCTCGCAGGCTTTGACCTTCACGGCGCGGAAGTCGCTTTTACAGAAGGTGTCAAAGTCCACGTTCTCCGTGGCCAGAGGCTCGGTCTCGATGGCGGGCAGAGTGGCCTTGCGGGCGGCCTCGGCGGCTGCCTCCAACTCGGCGATGGCCTTTTCCATATCGATGCGGGGGAACAGGTTCTCGCCCTTGGTGGTGGTGACGGTCTCGCACAGGCGGCCCCACTGGTTGGCGGAAGCCCAGTCGCGGCAGGCCTCGCAGGCGCCGATCTGGACGAACAGTTTCTCCATACTCTCGGGCATAAAGGGCGTCAGCAGGATGCCGCAGATGCGGGTGGTTTCCAGCAGGTTATACAGCACGTGAGCAAGGCGCTCGCCGTTGGCGTCCATATCCTTGGCCAGCGCCCAGGGTGCAGTCTCGTCGATATACTTGTTGGCGCGCTGGATGACCTTGAACACATCGTTCAGGGCGGTGTGGGGCGCGCAGGACTCCATATCCTTCTCGTACTGGTCGCGCAGGGCGGAGACCATCGCGATCAGGTCGGCGTCCACGGCCTCGGGGGCGGCGCAGGTCTTGCAGCCGGCGGGCAGAGTGCCATCGAAATACTTGCCGGCCATAGCGGTGGTGCGGGAGACCAGATTGCCCAGGTCGTTGGCCAGGTCGGTGTTGATAGTCTGAATCAGCAGTTCATTGGAGAAGTTGCCGTCGGAACCGAAGGGGAAGGTGCGCATCAGGAAGAAGCGCAGGGCGTCCACGCCGAACTTCTCGGCGAGAATGTAGGGATCCACCACGTTGCCCTTGGACTTACTCATCTTGCCGCCGTCCAGCAGCAGCCAGCCGTGGCCGAACACGTGCTTGGGCAAAGGCTCTTCCATACTCATCAGCATCGCGGGCCAGATGATGGAGTGGAAGCGGACGATCTCCTTGCCCACGAAGTGATAGTCGGCGGGCCAGTAGTGATCGTAATCATCGTACTTGTCATTCAGGAAGCCCAGTGCGGTGCAGTAGTTGAACAGGGCGTCCACCCACACATACACCACGTGGCCGGGGTCGAAGTCCACGGGCACGCCCCAGGTGAAAGAGGTGCGGGACACGCACAGATCTTCCAGACCGGGCTTGATGAAGTTGTTTACCATCTCGTTGACGCGGCTGCGGGGTTGCAGGAAATCGGTGTCTTCCAGCAGGGACTGCACGCGGTCGGCGTACTTGGACAGTTTGAAGAAGTAGGCTTCCTCCTCGGCATCCACCACGCTTCGGCCGCAGTCGGGGCAGCAGCCGTCTTTCAACTGGCTTTCTGTCCAGAAGGATTCGCAGGGGGTGCAGTACTTGCCCTTGTAGGCGCCCTTGTAGATGTCGCCCTTGTCGTACATTTTCTTGAAGATCTTCTGCACGGAGGCAACGTGATAATCGTCGGTGGTGCGGATGAAGCGGTCGTTGGAGATGTTCATCAACTTCCACAGGTCGAGAATACCGCCCTCGCCCTCCACAATGTTGTCCACAAACTGCTGGGGGGTCACGCCGGCTTCCTTGGCCTTGTTTTCGATCTTCTGGCCGTGCTCGTCGGTGCCGGTGAGGAACATCACGTCGTGGCCGGTGAGCCGCTTGTAGCGGGCCATAGCGTCGGTGGCCACGGTGCAGTAGGTGTGGCCGATGTGCAGTTTGTCGGAGGGATAGTAGATGGGGGTGGTAATATAAAACTTTTTCTTTTCCATAGGGTTTTCTCCTTTTTGCGGCGCCGCCGAATGGAAGCGGGCCGGTAATCAACTCTATTATTATAAGGGATAACTTTGGAAAATACAATGATTGGATTGTTTTTTCGGCGGAAGTGGGATAAAATGTGGAAAAACAAGTGCCGCAAGGAGAAGTGCTATGAAATTTGTGTCGTGGAACGTCAACGGCCTGCGCGCCTGTCTGAACAAAGGCTTTCTGGATTTCTGTGCCGCCGTGGACGCCGATTTCATCTGCCTGCAAGAGACCAAGATGCGTCCGGAGCAGGCGGAATTCGACCTGCCCGGCTATCACCGCTTCTGGAACAGCGCCGACAAGGCGGGCTATTCCGGCACGGCGATCTTTACGAAGCACGCGCCCCTGAACGTGACCTATGACTTCGGTGACGAGCAGCACCGCCACGAGGGCCGCATCATCACGGCGGAGTATGCGGACTTCTATCTGGTCTGCTGCTACACGCCCAACGCCCAGGACGAGTTGAAGCGGCTGGACTACCGTATGGTGTGGGAGGACGATCTGCGCGCCTATCTGATGGAACTGGACGCCCAAAAGCCTGTGGTCTACTGCGGCGATTTGAACGTGGCCCATCAGGAGATCGACCTGAAAAACCCCAGGGCCAACCGCCGCAACCCCGGTTTTACCGACGAGGAGCGGGCGAAGATGACGGCGCTGCTGGAAAGCGGCTTCGTAGACACCTTCCGCGCCCTCTATCCCGACAAGACCGGCGCCTACTCCTGGTGGAGTTACCGCTTCAACGCCCGGAAGAACAACGCCGGCTGGCGCATCGATTACTTCATCGTGTCGGAGCGGCTGCGGGCGCGCATCACAAACGCCGATATTTACAGCGAGATTCCGGGCTCCGACCACTGCCCCGTAGCGCTGGAACTGGATATTTGAAAAAATCCAAACAAAAAGCAGCCATTTTGGCTGCTTTTTGCGTCCTTGGGCTCCGCAGATTGACAAAATCTTCCGCCTGTGTTATTTTAGCCCCAGAAGAATCCATTGTGGGCAGCGCCGTCCCTTAACCATATGGCGTCATATAGGCTAATACGACTGTCAGGGCCTTTGGTTTCTTCCCTTGAAGCACCCATTGTGGGCAGCGACGTCCCTTGGCCATATGACGCCATATCGGCTAACACGGCTGTCAAGTCCTTTGGGCGCTTCCCCGGAGCAGATACTGAGATACTGTTGCGCAATTGGAGCGCAGGGGTCCCTCGCAGCATCTGCTCTTTTTTGCGCCGTCTTGACCCTTCGGCAGAACATAATAAGATGTGCTTGCCATCTGTGACCGGCGTGGCAGAAACAGGAAAAGCAGCCCGAATGGGCTGCTTTTTGCGTTATTCCGGGATAAATCCTTCAAAAATGAACAGGTCATAGGCGCGGCGGCACTCGTCCAGTTGGGCCTGGGATTTTACCGTCCACGCCACGGTCAGGGGGCGGAAGACCGCCCTGCACACCCGGAAGGACAGGTTGCGGAAATACCGCACATCATACGCCACGAAATCGGGCCGGGAGAGGACGTTTACCAGCAGTTGGTGTGCCGCCCACTGGGCGGCGGATTCCCGCTTGCCGGGCTTGGAGTAGTTGGTGGAAAGTTGCCCCCGGATCCACTCCGGGCGGTGCGTTTTGAACCAGCGCACCGCAAGCGGATGAAAGGACTCCACACAGAACGGCCCCCTGTACGCCAGCAGCAGCGGCTCGATGGCGGCACACACGGCGGCATAGTCCCCGTGGGCCTTGGCTTCCACGATAATGGGCACCTGTCCGTCCACCAGCGAGAGAAAGTCCGTGAACCGGGGGATGCGTTCCGCTGTGCCGAACAGAGGGAATTGCTGCAATTCCTCAAAGGTGTAATCCGACACCTGACCCTCCACGCCGCAGAGGCGCAGCAGCGAGTCATCGTGGAACACCACGGGGACGCCGTCCCGGGTGAGTTGGACGTCCATCTCCGTCCCGTAGCCGTGTTCAATGGCCCTGCGGAAGGCGGCGATGGAGTTTTCCGGGATGCCGGCGGCGTTGTCATAGAGACCGCGGTGGGTGTAATACCGCCCCAAAAGGGCGCTGTGGTCGGGTCGTGGGCCTGTCCGGGGCATCAGGAGGAACAGATACAGCGCGGACAGGACAAGCAAGAGAATGAAAACAGCGGTCATCGTCGATCAGTCGTCCACGTCGAAGTTTTCCAGCACCGTCTTTTTGGCGGCGGGCTTGGCGTCGCCGTGCTTCACCCGGCTCATCGTGAAGAAGGCGCAGGCGGTGAAGAACATCGCGTAGGGGAACAGCGTATGATAGGAGATGTATTGCAGCAGGATGCCGGAGAGGATGGGCGTGATAATTTGGGCGGACATAGAGAAGGTGTAGTACAGACCGGTGTATTTGCCGATCTCGCTGCCCCGGCTCATCTCCACCACCATCGGCAGGGAGTTGACGTTGATGGCGGCCCAGCCGATGCCGATGAGGGCAAAGAAGATGTTGGCGGAGAAGTGGTAGGTGGGATAGAACAGCACCGAGGTGTAACTGACGAACATACACGCAACGCCCAGCAGGATGGTACGCTTGCGGCCGATGCGGGAGGCGATGGCGCCGCTGGGGATGTAACTGAGGATGGCGGCAACGGTGGCCACCATCAGGCAGTCGGCAAAGCCGCCGCCTTCCATCCCCCACACGGTGACGGCGTAGCGGGAAAAGGCGGTGGTCACGGCGTTATAGGCGGCGTACCACAGGGCGATGGACGCCAGAATGAAGCCCAGGCTTCGGCGCACCTCCGGTGCAAGGGGTGCGGCGGAGGTTTCCTCTGCGGCGGCTTCCTCCGCTTCTTCGGGATACTCCTCTGCGATCTGTGCGGCCAGTTTTTTCTCGCGAATGGTCAGCAGCAGGATCACCGCGGAGGCGACCATAAGGATGGCCACGCCCGCGAACACGCCCAGATAACTGGGGCGCTCCTCCTTGCCTACCAGGAAACGGATCAGCACCAGAGAGTACACACCGCCCACGGCGCCCATCAGGTTGATGACGGCGTTGGCGGAAGAGCGCAGGGGCTTGGGGGTCAGGTCGGGCATCAGAGCCACCGCGGGAGAGCGATACATCGCCATCGCGATGAGGGTCAGCCCAAGGGCCGCGATGAACAGCCACAGCATCTCCCGGCTGTCCGCCAGAGGTAGCAGCATCATCAGCACCACGGCCGCCGCCGTGCCGCCCAGGATGAAGGGCGTCCGCTTGCCCAGAGGCGTGTCCACTTTGTCGGACAGGGTGCCGATGATGGGCAGCAGGAACACAGCCAGCACGTTGTCCAGCGCCATAATGGCGCCGATGACGGATTCTTTCAGGTGGAAGGTGTTTTGCAGGATCAGGGGGATGATGTTGTCATACATCTGCCAGAAGGCGGTAATGGAGAAAAACGCCAGTCCCACAAAAAATGTGCGCTTATAATTCAGTTTCATCGAGATTCTCCCTTACAGAAAATTCTCTATGATTATACCATTGATGCGCTGCGCTGCACAGGGTTTGACGCAAAATAGAACAAAAATTTACGCCCGGAACGGGCCAAAGCGGCGCTGGCAGGCCTTTGAGCCTGCCGTTTCTGCACCATACGGATACGCTGCGCCCTGCTGTCACGACAGCAGGGCGTTCATTTCTTCGATCTCCAATGCCTGCAAGGCCCAGTTGATGCCGTAGCCGATGACCTTGCCCAGATCCCGCACCTGTGCGTCAATGTCCCGGGGGGTGACCATCAGGCTCTGGGGGGCCTGCTTGGCAAGGGCTTCGTGCGACACCGCGCCGGAGGCTTCCAGCAGGTCTGCCGCCAGCGTGGCGGCGTCCACCACCGTGGGCACGCCGATGGAGATCACCGGTATGCCCAGCGTTTCCCGGTTCAGGGCGGCGCGGTGGTTCCCCACGCCGGAGCCGGGGACGATGCCGGTGTCGGAGATCTGCACCGTGGCGCAGAGGCGCTCCGCCCGGCGGGCGGCCAGCGCGTCCACGGCGATGACCAGCGTTGGCTGTATCTGCGCCACCAGACCCTGCACCGACTCCGCGGACTCCACGCCGGTGGTGCCTAGAACGCCGGTGCGCTGCACCGCCACCGGACGGAACCCGGAAAAATGCCGCGGCATCGCGGAGATGAGATGCCGGGTCACCAACACGCTGTCCGCCGCCAGAGGGCCGATGGCGTCCGGCGTCATCGCAGGATTGCCCAGGGCGATGACCAGCACGCTGCCCTCCGCCGGGATGAGTTGCCTGATCTGGTCGCCCACCGCCCGCACCGCCCGGTCGAAAAAGCCGTCCTTCCGCTGCCAGAAGCCGGTGAGATCCAGCGTCAGGTAGGTGCCCCGGGGCTTGCCCAGCGCCTCCTCTCCCCTGTCGTCCAGGATGTCTACCCGGGTCAGCCCGTAGCCCTCCAACCGGCGCTTTTCCGCCTTGACCCCTTTCAACTTTGTGGTTTTTTCTGCGGATTCCTGCCAGAGTTCCTTTGCCTCCAACGCCAGATCGGTTCGTTTCGTAAACAAAAGGTCGCCTCCAAACACTAAATCTTGTGGTCGTTGTCCTAGGTTGCACACAAAGGGATACAATATACAAAAAATGAATAGAAAATGCAAAAAACCTCTTGCTTTTTGAAAAGATTCCTGCTAAAATACCATTCTGCACGGTGGAAACTCTGCCGTGGAATTTGCCTAAGGAGGTGTTTGGTTTGCCGAATATTAAGTCTGCCAAGAAGCGCGTTCTGATCGCTGAAGTGAGAAACGCTCGCAACAAGGCCGCGAAATCCGAGCTGAAGACCGCCATCAAGAAGTTCGAGGCTGCTGCCGCAGAAGGCAATCGCACCGAGGCCGATGGCGCTTACAAGGTTGCAGTGAAGAAAGTCGATCAGGCTGTTGCCAAGGGCGTTCTGCACAAGAACACGGCCGCTCATCGCAAGAGCGCTATGACCCTGAAGCTCAACAAGATCGGCTAATCGTGTCGAGCCAAAAGGACATCCGTCAGGATGTCCTTTTTTTGTTTCCGCCTCTTTTTCCTGCCTGGGATCTGTGGTACAATAACAGGCAAACGAAACGCCAACTGCGCGCGGCGCAGATACGGAGGTACACTATGCCCCTTTTTGATACCCACGCCCATTATGACTCCGGCGCCTTCAACGCCGACCGGGAGGAGATCCTTGCCGCCCTGCCTGCGGGCAACGTGGCGCTGGTGGTGAATCCTGGCTGCGATGTGCCCTCCTCCCGCACGGCGGTGGCGCTGGCGGAGCGGTTTCCCCACGTTTATGCGGCGGTGGGCATCCACCCGTCCGACTGCGGCGGCACAACGGAAGCAGACTATGCGGCCCTTCGCGCGCTGGCACAGCACGAAAAGGTGGTGGCCATCGGCGAGATCGGCCTGGACTATTATTGGGAGGACAACCCGCCCAGGGAATTTCAGCAGCAGGTGTTCCGCCGCCAACTCGAACTGGCGCTGGAACTGGATCTGCCCGTCATCGTCCACGACCGGGAAGCCCACGGCGACAGCCTCGCCATCGTGCTGGAATATCCCGCGCTGCGAGGGGTGTTCCACTGTTTCTCCGGCAGTCCGGAAATGGCGGAGGAACTGATCAAGCGGGGCTGGTATCTGGGCTTTGACGGCCCTATTACCTATAAAAATGTCCGGCGCGCGCCGGAAGTGGCGGCGGTGACGCCGCTGGACCGCATCGTCATCGAAACGGACGCGCCCTATCTGACCCCCGTCCCCTACCGTGGTCAGCGAAACGACAGCCGCCACCTCACCTACGTTGTGGAAAAACTGGCGGAGTGGAAAGGTGTCTCCCCCGCGGAGATGGAGCGCATCACGCTGGAAAATGGCAAGCGGCTCTACGGCCTGCCCTGATGAAAAAACGCACTCCCCTGCCAAAGGGGGAGTGCGTTTTACAGTTCGTTTTTGGATTACGCCCGCAGAAGCAGAGATTTGATAAGGATGCTCACGCCGCCCAGCAGGAAAAGTGCGATGGCGGCCTTTTGCAGTTTTCCCTCTTCCAGCCGGGGAGAGAGCAGACCGGCCAGCACCATCGCCAGCAGCGCTGCCGGTGCGCTGACTGCGATGAACAGCCACACCTGCCGGGTCAGCAGTCCGCCAAAGAGATACACAAAGAAGCGAAACAGATTCTCCCCGAAGAACAGACAGCAGATGCTGCCCTTGAATTCGCTGTAATCTTTTGCGGTACGTTGGAGATAGGCGGTGAGGAACATATTGATGCCGAACAGTGCCGCGCACACGCCGGAGAAAAACGCCACGGGATACCGGAACCACTGGGGCAGGTTGGTCGCGGCCTTGCGGCGGCTGCGGGTGGCCATTTCCAGCCCCAGGGCGATCACCACAACGCCAAGCGCCGCCTTGATGACCCACGGCATAGAAACGCGAAGCAGCAGCGTGCCGGGGATGACGCCCGCCATATTGCACACCAGCAGCGGCAGAATGCGGCGCCACCGGACGCTGCGGCGGTTTTTCCACGTGATATACGCGTTCACAGGGCAGTCCAGCACCAGTGTGCCGGGTGTGATGAGGATGTTGTCCAGCCCCATAGACAGCAGCGGGCCGGAGATCAGGGGGTTGCCAAAGCCCACCAGCCCCTTAATGAAATACGCCAGAAATTGGGCGCAGAAAATTAAGACCACAAGATATGGTGCAAAGGGCAAGGCGGACACCTCCTTTTTCCAGTCATAGTTCTGATATATCACAATTCCCGGCAAAAAGGAATGGTTTTCGAAAAGAAAAATGAAAAAATCCACTTGACTTTTTCGTTGCTTCTTATATAATAATAGGGCTCGCATTCTGCGGGCTATCCTTGCTCTCATCTGTGAATGAGGGCCATTTGTCCAAAAGGAGGTGCAAACATGGCAAAGATTTCTGCCAATTACGAGGTCGTTTTCGTCGTCGACCCTGCACAGG
>SVKT01000111.1 GCA_015068335.1 Oscillospiraceae bacterium
CAAACCGCTCGAGCCAGGTCACAAGGCCGGGGATCATCCTGCCGTCTGCAAACTCATAGCCGTCTGCGATCCAGGGTCCCACCCACGCCTGGGAGATCTGAAACACCAGGAACATCACGCCCGCAAAGATGGCAAGTCCGGCCGCAGGATTGGTGAGAACGGCGTCCATACTATCCTGCACGTTTCGGTCGCGGGTAAAGACGCGGCGACGCTCCACCTCGGCAACGATGCCGTTGACAAAAGCAAAGCGGGCGCGATCCGCGGCTTCCACCGCCGCCCGGTCGGTCAGGTCCACGCCGGGCTGGGTGTAGGGCGCGGGCTGCCCCTTGCCGCGAAGCGCCACAGCCGCAGCCACCACCTCTTTCATACCGGCAGCAGATGTCGAAACGGTCTCCACCACCGGGCAGCCCAGTTTGGCAGACAGCGCAGCAGCATCGATCTTCGTCTTCTTTTTGGCGTTGATGTCGCTTTTGTTCAGCGCAATCACCATCGGAACGCCCAGTTCCAGCAACTGTGTGGTGAAAAACAGACTGCGGCTGAGATTCGTGGCGTCCACGATGTTGACGATCACATCCGGCCGCTCGTTTTTCACGTAGGCACTGGTGACACTCTCCTCCGAGGTGAAGGGCGACATCGAGTACGCGCCGGGCAGATCCACTGCGATCAGTTCCTCGCCACCCGCACAATAACTTTTTTTAATGGGGCTTTCCTTTTTCTCCACGGTCACGCCCGCCCAGTTGCCGACCTTTTCATTTCTGCCGGTCAGGGCGTTGTACATCGTGGTTTTGCCGCTGTTGGGATTGCCCGCAAATGCAATTCTCATAAGGATCTTTCCTCCTTGCCGTTCTCGCTTTCAAAGGTTCTCGTTTTGTTGGGGCGCGGTTAGTTTTGGCTAACCGTCTTTTGGCAAAAAAGGGCAGCACCCGTCCGCCCTTTACAATTCAGATCAGAATGGCTTCCGCCAGTTGGTTGTCAATGTTATAGCGGGCATCTTTGATGGACACCACGCAGTTTTTCTTTTTCCGGGAGACCACGGTAATGGGCTCGCCGCTGTAACAGCCCAGCGAAAACAGAAACGCATTCAGTTCCTCATCCTCCGTTGCAATACCGCGGATGATGTACTCCGTTCCTTCCTGTGCCTGCATCAAATTCATAGCCTACCGCCTTTCCGGTTAAGTTAGTCTTGCCTAACCGATACAAATATATCACTGCTATCCAGCATTTGTCAAATGTTTTTTGTGAATATGAAAATATTTGAATATCCGTATCAGCGGTTTCTTTTTCGCGCGCAGCCGGATTCCCTTGCCATTTTCACCAAACCGTGGTAAACTAAATAATAATGGGACAGAATTTTGATACGTTTCGTTTCTTATTATGATAAAAGGAGATGTGCAGTATGGCGTTAACGAATTTTGATCAAATCGTAGAGAGAGCCAAGCAGTCTTTCAGAAAAGAGCGCGTGGTCATTGCCGGCGCGGACAGCGAAAACATTTTGCTGGGCGCCTTCAAGGCACAGGAGGCCGGCTTCGTGTCCCCCGTTCTGGTGGGTGAGCCCGCCAAGATCCTGCCTATGCTGGAAAAACTGGGTTTGCAGGACCAGCCTTACCGTCTGGTGGCTACCCAGCCCGGCAACAAGGTGGCACAGGCCGCCATCGACCTGATCAATATGGGCGAGGGCGATGTGCTGATGCGCGGCAACACCCAGACCCGTGATTTCCTGATGCCCCTGTTGGAAAAGAGCAACGGTCTGCGCACCGACCGCCGCCTGACCCACATCGACCTGGTCAGTATGCCGGATTATCATAAACTGATCGCCATCGGCGACGTGACCGTTACCATTGAGCCCAACCTGAACCAGAAGCGCCAGATCATCCAGAATATGGTGGAAACGCTGGAATCCATCGGCTGCGAAAAGCCCAACATCGCTCTGCTGACGCTGGTGGAAAAGGTCACTTTCCATATGGCCAGCACGGTGGAGGCGCAGCGGCTGGTTCTGGAACACAGCCAGACCCCCCTTGCCAACTGCAACCTGTGGGGTCCCATTGCCTATGACCTGATCCTCTCCAAGGAGGCCGCCCGCCTGAAAAACTACGACTGCCCCTACTGCGGCGATTTCGACGGCATCGTGGCCCCCAGCCTGCTGGCTGCCAACCTGCTGGTCAAGAGTTTGAAGATGCACGCCAAGGCCTCCACCTGCGGTGTCATCGTGGGCGCAAAGGTCCCCGTGGCCCTCACCTCCCGCAGCGACAGCCCGGAGATCGCCTTCCAGTCCCTGGCTTTCTGCTCTGCGCTGAACCTGCGCCCCCAGAACACCCTGTAAGCATAAGAAAAGCGCCCCGAGGAGAGATCTCCTCGGGGCGCTTCTTTTTTTGTTTCAGATCAGGCGTACAGCACCCAGATCAGGACATAACCGGTGAGCACAGCCGCCAGCGTAAAGGGCACACCCATACGCATAAAATCCTTGGTGGAGACCGTATAGCCGGCCTTGTTCAGGATGCCGCCCGCAGCAATGTTGGCAGAGGCGCCCACGGGAGTCAGGTTGCCGCCCAGCGTAGCACCGGCCAGCAGGCCGAAGCACATCACATCGGGGCTGGCGCCCATTGCAGCGGCAACGCCGCCCACCACCGGCAGCATCGTGGCGGTGTAGGGAATGTTGTCGATAAAGGCGGAAAACAGCACGGAAGCCCAGACGATGATGGTATAGGTCAGGAAGCGGTTGCCGCCGCCCAGTTTGGCAATGATCTGGCTGATGTCATCAATGATACCCATACGGTTGATGCCGCTGATGACCAGAAACAGACCGGCCAGCAGCAGGATCGTGGTATAATCGATGGCCTTCACCGCATCGATCACAGTCTCCCTGCCATTCTTCTTGCGAAGTTCCGCCGCCAGGCCGATCAGGAAGAAGATAATGCAGATCACGCCGTTGGTAACTTCGGGTTTGTTGGGAATAAAAGAGGCAACGATCAGGGAGAGCACCGTACCCACCAGTAAAACAGTGGGAATATGGTCTGTCACAGGGGTCAGTTCCGTGCTTTCAATGCGTCCCTCCTGTTTACGGAACAGGACCAGCATAACAGGGATCGTGGCCAATGCACCGGCCTGTACCACCCAGAACATACCGAGGGTGCCGTTGTACACAAAAAAGTCCATAAAGTCCAGGCTCATATGACCGGCCAGCAGGATGGACGTCGTATCGCCCACCAGGGTGGCGGCACCTTGCAGGTTGGAGGAAATGGCAATGGCCAGAATGGGCGCCACAGGAGAAATGTTCAACCGCTCGGAGATGGCAAGCCCGATGGGCGCCAGCATCAGCACGGTGGCCACATTGTCCACAAAGGCAGAAACCAGACCAGCAAACAGCGCCAACACAATGATGAGCCACTTCACATTGGGGATCAGTCCCACCAGTTTGTCAGACAGTCGGGCAGGCATCCGGGAACGGATAAACAGATCCACCGTGCCCATCGTGCCGGCCAACATCATCAGCACGTTCCAGTCCACTTCGCCGAACGCCTCTGTCGCAGGCACGATGCCAAGAATGATGAACAGCGCCGCAGCCCCCAGTGCCACATAGGCGCGGATCTTGGGCAGCAGCAGCATCATCGCGTATACCGCGATGAACACGACCAGTGCTAACGTTTTCATAAACGCCTCCTAAACATATGCGGGTAAAAAAAGAAAGACTCCCGCCGTGAATTCCGGCAAAAGTCTCGCTACTTCCCACAGAGTCCGAGCCTTTTGGCTGTGATGACGAACTCTGCGACGCCTGCGCGCAAGCTACTCCCTCTTACAGTGCAGTTACCTTATCATTTTTTTCTGCCCCTGTCAACGAAAACATTTGTCTTTTTCCTAAATTTTGTGGTGAAAAAAGGCGTGAAGATGAAATCTTCACGCCTTTTTAAGAACATTATCGGCTTCTTTCCAGCGGGGTGCGATTCCCCGCGGCGAGGGCAGACGACATTCTCCCGGGAAGAAGTTCAGCAGGGAAATCCTCCGCTGTCAACCGGGCGCCTTTTTTACCGGGCCAGAGCGCTCTTCAACGTCCGCAGGGACATCAGGTGTCCGTCCAGCATCGGCATCGTCAGATCTTCCATCTCCAAGGCGACTTCACCGTCATATCCGCCCATACGCACCACGGAGAAAAACTCTCTCCACCACTGCTCACCGTGGCCCGCACCCACCGCCACATAGTTCCACGCCCGGCTACGGAAGGCCTCGATGGGCTTGGTGTCCAGCAGGCCGTTTGGCCCGGCCATCCGCCGCTCGGGGCGGGAATCCTTTCCGTGGACGTGGTAGATCGCGCCGGCCTCACCCAGCACTCTTGCCGCCTCGATAGGGTCGCCTCCCATCCAGAACAGGTGGGAGGGGTCCAGATTCATCCCGATGATGCTGCCGATCTCGCCGCGCAGCCGCAGCAGGGTCTCCGGGTTATACACCAACTGCTGGGCGTGGTTTTCCAGCGCGATGCGCTCCACGCCGCAGTCCGTCGCCAGCGCCGCCAACTGCCGCCACTTGGGGATGCACACCTCATTCCACTGATAGTCCAGCACATCCGCCACCTCCGGCGGCCAGGACGTTGTGATCCAGACCGGCGTCCGGTCTCCGGGACAGCCCGCAGGCAGGCCGCTCATCATCACGATCTTCTTCACGCCCAACTGTCCCGCCAGACGAAAGGTCTGTTCCGTCACCTGCCAGTCTTTTTCATAGGCCAGCGGATTGCCGGAGCAGTTCAGCGCGCACAGGGCAAGCCCCCGGCGGCGCAGCGCGTCGATCCACGCCTGCCGTGCCGGTTCGGAGGTCACCATCCGTTCCAGATCGATATGGGGTGCGCCGGACCAGTTTCCCGTTCCGATCTCCACGGCCTCCACACCCTGCTCCACGCAGAAGTCCAGCATTTCCTCATAGGGCAAATTCAGCGTGCAGG
>SVKT01000112.1 GCA_015068335.1 Oscillospiraceae bacterium
CTCCTGCAAGTTGTTCATCGTCATCAGCAGCGTGCCGCAGTCGGTGCGCGTGTCTTTCAGTTCCTGCAAGGCGATGCGCACCTCGCCCAGTTTTGCGAAGCCCTCATCGTCCGCCGTCAGGTAGAAGGTGACGCGGGACTTGCCCTGCATCGCCTTTTCCAGATCCTCGTCCACATAGTCCCAGTACTGGTGGTTGTTTTCCAGAAAATCCTGGAAGTCCGCTTCGTCATCAATGACCACGCCGTCAATGCCGTGGGCGGAGAGCAGCGCCACAAGGGTGTCCAGTCCGGCGTGGACGGTGTCAATGTGCAGTTCCAGCCAATTCATCGTTCAGAAACCTCCCGATCGGTTGTTGAGAAACGCCGCGCTCAGCGGCAGAAAAAATCCGTTTGAAGGCGGCAAAACCGACCCTCAAACGGATTTTATCACAGACAGCAATATTTGGAAAGACGAATTTAGCGATGTGTGCCCAGGAAGAACAGCGCCACCACGCCGGCACCGGTATGGTTGCCGATGACGGGACCCACATAATTGAAACGGATGTCCTTGGGACCGAAGCGCTTTTCAATCTCGGCGGCCACGAACTGCGCGTCTTCCAGACAGTCGCCGTGGGAGATGAACACGGTCTGGTTGGCGGGGTCGATGGCGGTCTTTTCCATCTCGTCCACCAGAGCCAGGAGGCTTGCCTTGCGGCCCCGGGCCTTACTCACGCTGATGAGGCGGCCCTCGTCGTCCACGTGGAGAACGGGTTTGATGGAGAGCATTGTGCCCACCAGCGCCGTGGCGGCGCTGACGCGTCCGCCCCGTTTGAGGTGATTCAGATCATTCACGGTGAACCAGTGGCACAGGGAGGGCACGGTTTCCTCACAGTAGGCGCAGACCTCGGCCAGGGATTTGCCGGCCTTCTTCTGCTGTGCGCACAGCCAGACCAGCAGGCCCTGACCCATAGAGGCACACTTGGAGTTCACCACGCGGATGTCTGCATCGGGAAACTCCTCCCGCAGTTGCTCGGCGGCGATCGCGGAGGACTGATAGGTGGTGGACAGAGCGGCGGAGAAGCCGATATACAGAATGTCCTTGCCGGCGGAGAGAATGGGGCGCACGGCGTCCTCAAACTCGCCCACGCTGACAGCGGAGGTGGCGCCCATATTGCCGGCGCGCATACAGTCATAAAACTCCTTGAAGCCGATCTCCCGGCCGTCCAGATAGTTGCGGTAATCCTTTTCATTCATCAAAAGCCGCAGGGGCAGAACCTCCAATTCCAGTTCCGCAGCCATTTCTGCTGTCAGGTCGCAGCAACTGTCGGTCATAATGACAAAGTCTCTCATTTCAGTCGTTCTCCTTCCGGGCTTTTTTGGAGGCGGGGGTCTCCACGCCCTTTTCCTGCCGCAGCAGGGCTACATAGCGGTTGCAGGCCACGCCGGCGGCGTAACTGAGCAGTGCAAAGTGGATGGCCTCGTAGGCCAGAGAATCCACCGGACGGTCGGCGATCTCATCCGCCACGGCGTTGAGCGCCTTGTCCAGACCGGCGCAGAAATTGGAGTATCCCTGCTCCGCGGTGGATGCGCCCTGAATGGATTCCCGAATCAGCAGATCAATGTCCCGGGCGGACAGTACCTGCTTCAAAACGCAGATGGCGGTCAGATAGGCCAGATGCTCCCGGTTGTATTTTTTGCCCTCGGCGCGGGGAACGAGACCGCTTTTGGTGTAGTTGTTCACCATAGCGGCGGTAAGGGCGTCACTGTCGTCAAAGCGCAGGACCTGACGGTCCATATAACTGAGCACCTGATCCATATACAGGGCAAAATCCGGCAGATGATCCCAGTCCACCGGCCGCTGCTGACGCAAGCGCTCCTGCAATGCGGACAAATCCTCCATAGAAGCCTCCTTCTGGTAAATATTCGGTTCGAAACGCATTGTATCACAGGAATATGGTTTTGTAAACCACATTCCATAGAAATTAATACTGTCTTTACTTTCCGGGGCACTTATTTCCCGACACAAAAGCGGGAAAAGATGCGGGAAACGATCTCTTCCTTTGCGCTGCGGCCGGTCAGTTCGCCCAGTGCGTCCAGCGCGTCCTCCACATCGGTGAGGATGGCGTCGGGGGTGAGCCCGGCGTCCAGCGCCTGTGCCGCGCGGTGCACCGCGTCCCGGGCGCGCAGGGCGGCTTCCTCCTGCCGACGGTCGGTGAGGAGGGTGCCGGCGTCCATACCGCCCTCGGCAGGGAACAGGGCAGAGACCGCCTGTTCCAGTGCGTCCAGACCCGCTCCGGTAACGGAGGAGAGCCGCACCACGGCGGCGGGCGCGTGATATTCCGCGGAGAGGGGCATCGGGAAATCCAGGAAGGCGTCGGCGGGGGTAATGTCCGACTTGGACCAGATGAGGATCCAGCGGGGTTTTTTGGCGGCGGAAAGGAGGAAGGGCATATCCGCCTCCGTTACAGGGACGGAGCCGTCCACCACCGCCAGCACCAGTTCGGCGCTTTCCATCGCGGCGCGGGAGCGCTCCACGCCCAACTGCTCCACGGTGTCCTCCGTGTCCCGAATGCCGGCGGTGTCGATGAGCCGCAGCAGGGTGTCGCCGCAGAGGACGGACTCCTCCACGGTGTCCCGGGTGGTGCCGGGGATGTCGGTGACGATGGCGCGGTCGTAGCCGGCCAGCGCGTTGAGCAGAGAGGATTTGCCGGCGTTGGGCCGGCCTGCGATGGCGGTGCGCACGCCGGATTTCAGCACCTTGCCCCGGCGGCAGGTGGCCAGCAGCCGGGTCAGGTCGGCATCGGCGGAAGTCAGTGCCCGGGTGATGTCTTCGGGCTGAATGTCCTCAATGTCCTCGTCGGGGTAGTCCACCACGGCATAGAACCGGGAGGAGATATCCAGCAGCGCGTCCTGAATGGGTTCCAGCACACGGCGCAGTCCGCCGTCCAGTTGGGCGGCGGCGTTCCGGGCGGCGGCGGCGGTCTCCGCGTCGATGAGGTCAATGACCGCCTCAGCCTGGGTCAGATCCAACTGTCCGTTCAAAAAGGCCCGCTGCGTAAATTCACCCGCTTTCGCCTGCCGGGCGCCGGCGGCAAACAGGGCGGAGAGCAGTTCCCGCAGCACCACGGGGGATCCGTGGCAGTGGAACTCGGCGCTGTCCTCGCCGGTATAACTGTGGGGGCCGGGGAAGCGGACGGCAAGGCCCCGGTCCAGCAGGCGGCCCTCGGCGTCCAGCATATCGCCGTAGATCATCGTTCTGGGCGCCTGAGCGGAGAGGGGCTTGCCGTTCAGCGGGCGAAAGACTTTGTCGCACAGGGCAAAGCAGCCCGCGCCGGAAACCCGCACGATGCCGATGGCGCAGACGGAATTGCCGGTGGAAATGGCGGCGATGATGTCCATAAAGTCACATCCTTTGCAAAAATCAACGTTTCTGACGGTATTGTAGCACAAGGAAGCGAAAAAAACCACGGGCATTTGAATGCCGGTCGCTCATTTGTCTGAGGCAGGGAACGCTTGGGGGCCATTCTCTTTTGAAAAGAGAACCGCCCCCAAACCCCGCGAAGAGAAACCCGGGAGGATTTCGATTTCCCCCCGGACCCCCTTGAACCGACACAAAGGGGAAGGGTTGCGACCCCTCCCCTTTGGATTCCCTACCCCGGAGTTCGCACCCGGGCAGCGCTGAGCGAAGCACCCGCAAGGAGTATGCCGCATCCGTAAGGCGGCCAAGCCGCCAACGGCTGCGCAACGGGGAGCGCGGAAATAGAAGCAGAGAAAATCAGTTTTTGCCCGAATCCCCAATTTCGCGTCGCGTGGCGGAAAGCCGATTTGAATGCCGCACTTCCGCCCGCGCCCAACGCTTTGACTGAAAAATTTTGAGTGGTCTCTTTCCCGGACCCCCGTATTTGCCGCAAATGGCGAGTGCCCATTTGGCGGCACGAGCGGTTTTCTTTTCCACCGGGCGCGGCGCATTTTCTTTTGACAAGACAAAAGAAAATGGGGGGCGCAAAAAGAGAGGAAGGCGGCTGCCTTCCTCTTACTTTTTCGGGTATGGGGTTTTGATGGGCGTGCGGCCCAGCAGATAGTCCACGCTGACATTATAAAAGTCTGCCAGTTTTTCGGCATACTCCAAGGGCAAAGGACGTTCTTCGCGCTCATATTTGGAATAGAGCGACTGGTCACAGTGCAGAAGTTCGGCCAATTGGCGTTGTTTTAAGTCCGCATCTTCTCGCAAATCACGAATTCTTAATGTCACAAGCATCACCAAAATCAGCATAGCGCAGGACAATACGTCCTATTGACTTTTTGGACAATATGTCCTAAACCTGGGTTGAGGTGATTTTATGCCGGACTATCAGAAACTATACACGCTGCTGTTCAACGCCTGTACAGATGCGGTGGAGGCGTTGGAGCAGATGAACTTCGGCGCAGCAAAGGTCGTCCTCATCCGCGCCCAGCAGCAGGCGGAGGAACAATATATCTCGGCAGGCGGAGCCGTCGCCCCCGCAGCGGAGGCGGAAACCGCATAAACGGCCCTCAAAAGAGGGGGGCGTTTTTAACACAAAAAAAGGACGAGCCGCAAGGCTCGTCCTTTCTGTATACGGATGGGAAAACTTACTTCACGCGCTCGCCGTTGGCTTCCTTCTCGGCGATCTCGCGCAGAGCGTCCTTGTGAGAGAGGTTCACGCGGCCCTTCTCGTCGATCTCGGTGACCTTGACCCACATCATATCGCCGATCTTGCAGGCGTCCTCCACCTTCTCGATGCGCTTTTCAGCCAACTTGGAGATGTGGACCAGACCGTCCTTGCCGGGAGCCAGTTCCACGAAGGCGCCGAAGGTCATCAGGCGCACGACGCGGCCGTAGTACAGGGCGCCCACCTCGGGCACGAAGACGATGTCGTCGATGC
>SVKT01000113.1 GCA_015068335.1 Oscillospiraceae bacterium
TGAGATGCTCGGCCAGCCCCTTGAACACGTCCACCTCGTGGAGGAACTTCTTGTCGCCCTTGGCGGCCTTCTGGGCCTTTTCGATGCGGCGGTTCACCATTTCCAGATCCGCCATGATGAGTTCGAGGTCGATGGTTTCGATGTCGCCCAGAGGATCCACGGGCACATTCACGCTGGCGTCGGCCACCACGTGCATGATGTTCTCATCGTCGAAGCAGCGCACCACATGGACGATGGCGTCGGTCTCGCGGATGTTGGAGAGGAACTTGTTGCCAAGTCCCGCACCCTGGCTGGCGCCCTTGACCAGACCCGCGATGTCCACGAACTCGATGACCGCGGGGGTCTTTTTATCCGGCTCGTACATCTCGGCCAGCTTGTCCAGCCGCTCGTCGGGCACGGCCACCATGCCCACGTTGGGGTCGATGGTGCAGAAGGGGTAGTTGGCGCTCTCGGCGCCGGCGTTGGTGATGGCGTTGAACAGGGTGCTCTTGCCCACGTTGGGCAGGCCCACGATACCAAGCTTCATACTTCTCTATATCTCCTTTATTTCCAAAGGTTTCAGCGGCAGCCGCCGTGCCGTTTGCGGCATGGCTCCGCAAAGCGGTCTCCCGCGTAAAATTGCCGCTTCAATAAACATACCAATTCAGTATAGCATATTGCCGTCTGTTTATCAATTAAATCTTCCGTGGGAAATCACGCTTTCCCGGCCGCGTCAAAAAGAGCGGAGCGGCATTGCCGCTCCGCTCTCTGGCTGTATGGTTGGCACGCGTTTGCGCCGCCGCTCCGCGAAACTGCGTTACAGGACTCCCGGTGCAGGCGTCCCCGCTTCTATAGGAGCGGATACCTGCGTGCAGCGGACGACGTAACGGCTGTATCCGCCGTTGGTGCAGGTGAACAGCGTGAGATCGTAATCCGAAGAGGTCAGGCGGTCCAGCTCCGTCTTTTTCAGGATCTCGGCGGCCGCGATCTCGTACCTGTACACGGTTCCGTTTACATCGCAGAACTCCACTTCCGTGCCGATCTGTGCCTTTTTCAGCGTTCCAAAGTGCCGCTCGTAGTTATGAGCCAGCAGGATCAGATCGCCGGTTTCCGTACTGCCGGAATAGCGGCACGGCGCGATTTTCAACAGATCGTAGTCCCAGGAATCCAGCACCGGTAATTCCAACCCCAGAGACGGCACGCGAACAATTCCCACCAGCTCATAGCCTTCCAGCGTAGCTTGCGGGCGTTCCGACGCTTCGGGCTGTATGGTGGTTTTCGGCAGTTCTGCTGTGGGATTTTCCTGCTTTGCGGGAGAATGGCGGCTGCTTTCCACCCGTTGCTGGATCTGCGCTTCCAGCGCATCCAGCAGGATCTCAGCATTGGCTCCCGCAATCTCTGCCTGATACTCATATCTTGCAAAAATAACGGCAGCAGAAACAGACATCAGCAGACCCAGCGTGATGAGAAAGATGCCTCGGATTTTTCTGCTCATACTTCTTTTCGCCCCCGATAAAGATCCACGATCCCCAGCAAAACCAGCAGCACGCCCGCCGCCATCAGCAGGTAAATGGGCAGGACTTCCACGCCGGTCTGCGGAATGGTGGGGCCAACCGGATCGACAGGCGGATCCACGGGATCAACAGGCGGATCCACGGGATCAACGGGCGGATCCACGGGATCAACGGGCGGATCCACGGGGTCTTCCGGTACGGTGGGGTCGGGCGGGAGACCGGGGTCTGTGGTGCCTGCGGTATAGGTGTTGGTGATCACAAAGCCTTCCGCTGCGTTTCCCGCATAGGTTGTGGTGTAATCCTCAACCGGCGTCTGCCAGACCGTATAGCTCAGATCTCCGGGAACGTCACGGAACGCGCCTTCCCAGCGGTTGTCGGGCAAAACAGTCTCCTGCGCCAGAGTGACGGCAGCCGCCGTCATACGGAAGGAAAGGAACTGCACCGCCGCGTTTCCGCCGCTTTCGGCGCCGGTGTATGCCACGCTCACCGGGGACGCGGCGGGACTCTGCCGTTCGGGGCGCACCTGTATACTGGAGACAACGCTGCCGCCGGCAAGCAGATGCACCGTCACCTCGTCCGGCCGTTTGCCTGCGGCATTATCATTATCCACCCATTTGACTATGACGGGGATACTGATAGGCTTCGGTTCGGGCACGATGGGCGGAGGCGGCGTTCCGGGGTCTGTCTCTCCGTTGTAGGTGTTTGTAACGGTGATGCCGCTTGCTGCGTCACCCGTATAGGTGGCCGTATAGTCGGTGACTGCGATCTCCTTTACGGTGTAGCTCTTTGTGGGATCAAGGGCCGTAAAGGTGTATTCCCAGCGGTTTGCCGCGGAAAGGCCGGCCGTCCTGATGACCGTGCCGCCCTCGATGAGCTGGACGGTAACGGACGCAGGCCGCTTTCCGGCTGCGTCGTTGTCATCGTCCCACACTTTTCTGACGACGATATGCGCTTTTTCGGGCGCAGGCGGTTCGGGATCCGTTCCGCCGCCGGGAGTCCCGGTGTAGGTGTTAAAGATCAGGTAGCCCTCCGGCACCTCCACATACTCCGCCTTATAATCCTTAACCGGTTGTTCTTTCACAGTATAGGTGCCGGTGAGCGGAAGCATCGTAAACACGTGCAGCCAGTCGTTTGCGTCGCTCAGCGTCACGCTTCTGATGTGGATCCCGTCACGGAAAACATCCACCGTGACGTAACCGGGCCGCATCCCGGCCTTGTTCATCTCATCGTTCCAGATTTTCTCGACCACCAGCGTTTTGACGTCGTTTTCGGAGGTCTTGGGAACGGAGATCACATTGCTTGCCATCTGGCCGTTGATCTCCGAAGGCAGGATGACCAGATACGGCTGGAAGGCCACGGCCTGCTCGCCGCGCTCGAACACCAGATAGATGCCCTTGTCCAGACCGCGGAACTCCACCGCGCCCTGCACAGAGGTATGCTTTACCTCGCCGTCGATGCCGTTGTAATAGGCATACTGGAATACCCGGTCGGCGTGTTCCACGCTGGGGGACGCCATCAGTTCCTGCACGCCGATTTCCAGATCGGCAAACGCGGGCAGGTAGGTGCAGGCATTCCCCTCGCCCGATGCGACCTGCAGCAGTTCCACATTGATGTTTTTCACCGGCATTTCCAGACTGTCTCTGATGACGATCTGCAAACTGCACCCTCCGGCCGCGAAAGCCGTTGACGTGCCGAGCAGAAGCACGACCAGCACCAATGCCAGCAGGCTATTCAGTTTTCTTCTGCATTTACTCATATTCTTCGCCTCTTTGCAGCCGCCGATTCCGTTTCGTATGCTTGCCGTGGTAGACGTTCTTCCGCTTGTTCTCGATCCAGAGCAGGAGTCCCGCCGCCAGCACGATCAACACCAGCGCAACAGGTATCACATACATAAGGTGGACAGAGCGCACCTCATTGTTCACATTGATCTGCCCGCCGACTGCCGCGCCGCCGGTTTCCACGCGCTCTCCGCGGACCAGCAGACGGTGGGAATTGATGCCGTAAGGGGGACAGGTCACGAGGGTCATATAGTCCTTCCCCTCTGTGATGCGGAGCAGCTCGGTGTCATCCGGCTCAACCACAGCCACATTGTCCACCCGGTACTCCAGCGTTTTGTCCAGCACGTGGATATAAAATTTATCGCCGATGTCCAGCTTATCGATATGGGTGAGCAGCTCTGCGCTGGGCAGGCCCCGATGGCCCGAGATCACGCTGTGGGTGCTTTCCCCGCCCACGGGCAGGCTGGTCCATTCCAGATGCCCGATGGCCACCTGCAGCACCGCTTCGTCCGTGCCGTGGTAAATGGGGAGCGTGCAGTTGATGCTGGGGATCTCAATATACCCCATAACGCCTGTTCCCGAAACATTCAGCAGGGCGTCATATTGGAGCAAACGGTCCTCCGGCAGCGCGGATATGTCACCGCTGTTCCACAGCGTACGGTTGTAGGCTTCCGCCTCCGCCAGCAGCGCTGCGTATTTTTCCGCATTCAGATCGTTGACGCTTTGCGTGTAGGTTTCAATGACCTGTTTCTGATTGCGGTTGTTCCACCAGTTGCTGACGGTGGGATAGAGCAGTAAGGACAGCCCTGCAAGAAATATAACGATCAGCAGCACCGTTGATGCGCTGCCCTGTTTCTTTTTTCCTCTCATGCAGTGCTCTCCTTACCGCCCGCACCGGGGGGGCAAAGCCCCCGGTGCGGGTGTTGATGTACCTTACGGATTACTTCTGGGCGTTACGCTTCTTGGTGGCCAGCACGGTGGCGGCGCCGATCATCAGCACAACACCGGCGATGTAGAAAATGGTAGTACCGACGCCGCCGGTCTCGGGCAGGGTGGTACCGGCCTTGTTGGCGACAGTCAGGGTGGCGACATAGTCGGCTGCGGAAACGGTGGTGTCGAGGGTATCAGACTTCTCAGCGCCGAAGTTCTTCACCTTGCCGCTGGAAGCGTCCAGCTCCGCAACGATGCGGATGGCCACATCGCCGGTCAGCTTGTTGTAGCCGACGGGAGGCGTGACTTCGGTCAGGCGGTAGGTGCCGGCGTTGACGCCCTTCACGGTGAACTGACCGTTGGCGTCGGTGGTCAGCAGAGTACCCTCGCTCTCGGTGGCGGTGACGCCGGTAACGGTGTAGGTGCCGTCGCCGTTGTCGGTTGCCACGGCATAGCGCTTGTCGACCTGGCTGGAACCCTCATAGCGCCACAGACGGAACTGGGCACCGGAGAGCTTGGTGTCGCGGTTGTTGCTGTCGACCTTGACCACCTGCAAGGAGTAGGTGTAGACCTGAGCGGTCTGCTCCGTGGTGGTGCCGTAACTGGCGGCATTGTTGGGGTCGTTGGAATACTTCAGCACGGCGG
>SVKT01000114.1 GCA_015068335.1 Oscillospiraceae bacterium
GGAGGACATCGTCGGTATAGCCGGTATACAGCGAGCCGTCGCCGCAGCGCAGCATATAAACAAACCAGCCCATAGACACCCTCCTCCGTTTTGATTCAGTATACCACGACTCCGGAAAAAAGGAAAGACTCCGTCCGGAGAGGGCAGACACAGCACAAACGGCCCGATGGCAGAACCCCCATCGAAAGGAAACCGGCGGTCGAGTAAATTCTACCGCCTTTCGGTTTACTCTTCCGGCGCCAACGATTATACTGGAAACAGCAAAGGACAAAGGAGGCACCGCACGTGGCAGACAAAACAATGGGCGAGACCATCAGCACGCTCCGAAAGGAAAAACGAATGACGCAGAAGCAACTTGCGGATCTGCTCAACATCACCGACAAGGCCGTTTCCAAATGGGAGCGGGATGTAGCCTGTCCCGATTTGCAGACGCTTCCAAAACTGGCGGAGATCTTCGATGTGACGATCGAGGATCTGCTGCACACCCAAGCGCCCCCCCGCCGACCGCAAAAAAGCACAAAGCAGTTTGTGGGGCTGGTTCTGAAAGCCGTCGCCACGGCGATGGGGATCGCGGTCGTTGTTACCTCGCTGCTGGGTTCGCTGGATATGAAATCGGGATTTTCTATGCTGGGCATCGGCCTTGCCTGTGCGGGACTATCCCTGCTAAACCGCACAGACTGATCCATCGCGGGCGATCGTCATCCGTTTCCGCCGCCCTCCGTCCGTTTGGCGGAGGGCGTTTTTCTGCGCCAAACAGCCGCCCGTCCCCAGGGATAAGGACTGCCCTCCTCCGCATAAGTAAAGCACAGGAGGAGGAATCTTATGCTGTCTGCCGCTTTGCTTTTGTTTGCCAACACCCTGCTGCTGTCCCTGCGTCTGTCCGGAAGCGGGTCGTTTCCCAAGCCCCTTTCCGCCGCGGAGGAGCGCTACTGGCTGGAACGCCACGCCGCCGGCGACCCTGAGGCGCGCAACGTGCTGATCGAGCGCAATCTGCGTCTGGTTTCCCACATCATCAAGAAGTACTATGTGCAAACCGCCGATCAGGAGGATCTGATCTCCATCGGCACCATCGGCCTCATCAAGGGCATTACCAGTTTTGATGCCTCAAAGGGCGCCCGCCTTGCCACCTACGCCGCCCGCTGCATCGAAAACGAGATCCTGATGTATTTCCGCGGGCAGAAAAAATTGCAGGCGGAGGTTTCTCTGTCGGACTCCATTGACTCAGATCGGGAGGGCAACGCCTTGCAGTTGATGGATGTGGTCGGCGTGGACGACACGATGCTGGATGACCTTCACGACCGGGACAACGCGCTGCGGCTGCGCCGGCTGGTGCAGGAGAACCTGTCGCCCCGGGAGGCGGAGATCATCCGGCTCCGCTATGGGCTGGGCGGCACCATCCCCCTGACCCAGCGGGAGGTGGCGTCCTCCTTTTCCATCTCCCGCAGTTATGTATCGCGGATCGAAAAGCGGGCGCTGGAAAAACTTCGTGCCGGACTGGAAGCGCCGTCCGAACCCGTAAAAAACGACAGAGGGCGTTGAGCCCTCTGTCGCTGCATTCGGTGATATGTGGGGATCAATAGCGCCGCACCACGGCAGCCACTTTGCCCAGGATCTGGGCGTAGGTGCCGTCGATGGGGGAATAGTCGTCGTTTTCCGGGAGCAGCCAGGTCTGGCCGTTCTTGCGGGACAGGCGCTTCACCGTGGCCTCCTCGTCAATCATCGCCACCACGATCTCGCCGTTGTTGGCGGTCTGCTGCTGGCGCACCACCACCAGATCCCCGGGCAGGATGCCGGCGCCCAGCATAGACTCGCCCCGGACGCGCAGGGCAAAATACTCCCCGCTCCGTCCGCCGGTGTCAAAGGTGAGGTAATCCTCGATGCACTCCTGGGCCAGAATGGGACTGCCCGCCGCCACGTTGCCCACAACGGGGATGCGGTCGGCCGGTTCCTCAAACACGGGGGCGGCAGGCGCCGCAACAGGCGCAGGAGGCTGCGTCAGGGTAATGGCTCTGCCCTTGCCGGCGCCTTTTTCGATCACACCGGCTTCTTCCAAATGTTTCAAATGGAAATGCACCGTGGAGGGGGATTTCAGCCCCACCGCCTCGCCGATCTCGCGCACGGAGGGCGGATAGCCCTGGTCGCGGATGCACGCCGCGATATACTCGTAAATCTTTTTCTGCATACCGGAAAGTTCAGCCATTTCAAACCTCCTGTGTTCCTGCCCGTACTTCTCTGCTGCTATCATACCACACCCAAATCGAAAATGCAAACATTTGTTCTACTTTTTTTATTTCTTTTGGAAATCCTTCTTTTTTGCAAATTATACTTGAAAAGCCTGACAATGTGTGGTAGTATGAATGTCTGTAAAATGACTTTTTATGCGATTGCATAACTAAAATTGGAGGTTCCCACTATGGATACTTTGACCCTGATCATCACCATCCTGCAACTGCTGTGCGGTCTGGCCATCACTCTGGCCGTGCTGTTCCAGTCCGGCAAGAACGCCGGTCTGTCCGGTGCCATCGGCGGCGCAGGTGACTCTTTCCTCGCCAGAAACAAGTCCAAGACTCTGGACGCCAAACTGGCCCGCGCCACCAAGTGGATCGGCGCTATCTTCCTGGTTCTGACCCTGGTTCTGCTGATCCTGGGCTGATTCCAAACAAACAGTAAGGGGACGCGTGTGCGTCCCCTTTTCTTTTTATCCTGTTCCGGTGCGGTACAGCACGCCGGGCTGCGGCGTTACGCCGTTGAGCCGCAGCAATTCCTCCACCGTCACAAACACATAGCCCTGCGCCTGCAACACATCCACGATCTCCAACGCCGCCTCCACGGTGGACGGATAGATGTCGTGCAGCAGGATGATGCTGTTGGGCTTCGTATTCGCCAGCACGGCGGCAACCACTTTTTTGCGATCCCGGCTCTCCCAGTCTCTGGGATCCACCGACCACTTGACCATTGGCACGGAAATTTCCTGCTCCGTGCCGGGGGAAACCTGCCCATAGGGCGGGCGGAGCCAATACATCCCCTCCCCCAGCACCTCGGTCAGCAGGGCGTCCACTTGCGCGATCTCGGACCGGCGCACCTCCGGAGCGCTGCCCTGCAACCGGACGTGGCTCCAAGTATGGTTGCCCACCTGATGCCCCTCCTCCTGCATTCGGCGGAGCAGGTCGGTGTGGATGACCGCCTGCTCCCCCACCACAAAAAAGGTGGCGCTGGCGCCCCGCTCTCGCAGGCCGTCCAGCAGCAGGTCCGTGGTGCCTGCCTTGGGGCCGTCGTCAAAGGTCAGCGCCACATATTTCGTCTCCGCCGGGATGGTGGTTCGATTGTCCGCGGTCACCGCGCTCTGTCCCATCCGCAGCAGGACCGCCGCGGCGGCAAGCGCCAAAAAAAGCGGCAGCGCTTTTCGCATCCGCTCTCATCCTCTCCGTTTTTTCAGCCATAGTTTATGCGGATCAACGGGTTTGATTGCTGTCAAAATTTATAAAAAAGCACCTATGCGGCGGCATAGGTGCTTCTTGATCACAAGTCTGCCAGGGCTCTTAAAAAGTTCAGCAGAATGATGAGCAGAATGATCCAGCCCACCGGGTTCATACCCCGCTTCTTCGAAGCAGGCTTCCCGGGGCCGGCCGGCACTCCGTCCCGTCCGGGCAGGGTCTGGCGAATGATCGTCTGCGGTCTGGGTCCGGGGGCCGCTTTTCCTGCACGCCCCTGCTCCAACACCGTGCCCCTGCGCTTGCGGTTTTCTGTATGAAGTTCCTCGTGAACAAAGGATTCCCTGTGATACGTTTCGTCAATACCGTCCACGCGAACCACCGCGCCGGAAGAATCGATCCGGGTCGCTCCGGCAGGCTGCGTATACGCGCCGCATTTCGGGCAGAAATCATCCACATTGTAATCATACCGCTTTCCGCATTCGTGACACACCACGCGCCGCACAGCATCGCCCCCTTTCCTGATCCCATCATAGCACAGCCCGGCGTCCAACACAAGCAACTTCCTGTTTGCACCCCCGCCTTTTCGTCCGGCAACCAAAGGTTGCAGGACGGCAGGGGCGCCGGATGAACAAAAAAAGCCCTTTGTCACAGTCCTAGGTTCCCGTGACAAAGGGCTTTTTGCTTTGGTTGAATTACTTCACCAGTTCGATCATAGCGGTCTCAGCAGCATCGCCGCGGCGAACGCCGGTGCGGATGATGCGGGTGTAGCCGCCGTTACGCTCTGCATAACTGGGAGCGATCTCCTTGAACAGTTTCTGGCAGACGTCTTCGCGGGTGATGAAACTCATAGCCTGACGATAAGCAGCCAGGTCGTTCTTCTTGCCGAGAGTGATCATCTTCTCAGCCAGGGGCTTGATTTCCTTGGCACGGGTGACGGTGGTCTCCATCTTGCCGTTGTCCAGGAAATCGGTGACCTGCTGACGCAGCATAGCCATACGAGCGTCGGTGGTCTTGCCGAGTTTACGAGTACCGGGCATTTCGGTTTCCTCCTTAATAGGATTTTGGTCAATCGTGGGGGTTCCACGATATATCGTAGTTGCGTTTGTCTCCTGAGCCTTGAACACTCACGAGACCGGATGCGTCTCAGTTGTTCTCTTCGTCAGCCAGACGCAGACCCATCATAGCCAGTTTGTTGATGACCTCTTCCAGGGACTTGCGGCCCAGGTTGCGGACCTTCATCATCTCGTCCTCGGTCTTGGAGATCAAGTCCTCGACGGTGTTGATGTTGGCGCGTTTGAGGCAGTTGAAAC
>SVKT01000115.1 GCA_015068335.1 Oscillospiraceae bacterium
GGCTACGAGACCGCCCGCTCCATTCTGGACGGTATGGGCTATGATTACATTGCCTTCGACGACCACCACTTCAAGGAGGATCTGCAATACGCCGACGCCGTGCCGATGTTCCGCCGTCTGCTGGCGCTGGCCGGCGAGCACGGTCTGGAATTCGGTCTGAAACTCTCCAACACCTTCCCCGTGGACGTGAAGCAGGGCGAACTGCCCAGCGAGGAGATGTATATGGCCGGCAAGAGCCTCTATCCCCTCACCACCACGATGGCCGCCCGCATCGCCCGGGAGTTTGACGGCAAACTGCGCATCTCCTACGCCGGCGGCGCGGACTTCTTCAACATCGACAAACTGTTCGCCTGCGGCATCTGGCCCATTACGATGGCCACCACCGAACTGAAACCCGGCGGCTATCAGCGCTTCGTCCAGATCGGCGACAAACTGGACGCGATGGACTTCAAGCCCTTCACCGGCGTGGACGTCACCGCCATCGAGGCGCTCTCTCTGGCTGCCAGAAGCGACAAATACCACTTGAAGGATATCAAGCCGCTGCCCAGCCGCAAACTGGCGGAAACCGTGCCTCTGGTGGACTGCTTCACCGCCCCCTGCAAGGGCGGCTGCCCCATCGGGCAGGACATTCCCGAATACATCGAACTGTGCCGCAAGGGCCGCTACGCCTCCGCCCTGCGCCTCATTATGGAGAAGAACCCCCTGCCCTTCATCACCGGCACCATCTGCGCCCACAACTGTATGAGCAAGTGCACCCGCAACTTCTACGACCAGCCCGTGAACATCCGCGGCACCAAACTGGTGGCGGCAGAGCGGGGCTATGCGCAGTATTTCGATAAGATCACCAAGCCCGCCCCCGCCGACACCGCCGCCCGCGTTGCCGTCATCGGCGGCGGACCCACCGGTATGGCAGCCGCCTATTTCGTCTCCCGCGCCGGCATCCCCGTCACCATTTTTGAAAAGGCCAACAGTCTGGGCGGCATTGTTCGCCAGGTGATCCCGGCGTGGCGCATCGGCGACGAGGCCATCGACCGCGACGTGTCCTTCCTGTTCAAACTGGGCGTGGACGTGAAACTGAACACCCCCGCCCCCGCCGTCAGCGAACTGAAAGCCGCGGGCTACACCCACATCTTCTTTGCTGTCGGTGCCTGGAAAGCCGGACGCCTTGACATTCCCGGCAACGTCGTCCCTGTCATCGGCTGGCTGCGTGACCTGAAAGCCGGCAAGGACGTCTCTCTGGGCCACGTGGCCGTGGTGGGCGGCGGCAACACCGCAATGGACGCCGCCCGTGCCGCGCTGCGTGCCGGCGCCAAGTCCTCCACCCTGGTCTACCGCCGCACCAAGAAGTATATGCCCGCCGACGCCGAGGAACTGGAACTGGCCATCGCCGACGGCGTACAGTTCCTGGAACTGGTCGCCCCCACAGAGCAGAAGGACGGCGTGCTGAAATGCGAAAAGATGAAACTGGGTGATCCCGACGAGAAAGGCCGCCGCAGCCCCGTTGCCACCGGCGAATTTGTGGAGATCCCCTGCGACACCGTGATCTCCGCCGTGGGCGAACAGGTGGACAGCGAGATTTTCACCTCCAACGGCATCGAAGTCAATGCAAAGGGCAGCCCCGCCTTCCGCACCAACATCAAGGGCGTCTACGCCGGCGGCGACGCGATGCGCGGTCCCGCCACCGTGGTGGAGGGCATCGCCGACGCCACCTGGTTCGCCAACGCCGTCATCGGCGAGGCGCACCGCTTCAAACTGCCCGCCAGCGCCCTGCCCACCCGCACCGAGGCCATCGCCAAGAAGGGCATCCTCTGCGAGAGCGCCAAGTGCGAGGGCGACCGCTGCCTGAACTGCAACACCGTCTGTCAGGTCTGCGCCGACGTCTGCCCCAACCGGGCCAATGTGGTCATCGAACTGCCGGACGGCCGCCATCAGATCCTGCACGTGGACCGGATGTGCAACGAGTGCGGCAACTGCGCCATCTTCTGCCCCTACGCCTCCGCCCCCTACCGGGACAAGTTCACCCTGTTCCTGGACCGCGAGGGCTTCGACGAGAGCGTAAACAACTCCGGCTTCCTGCCGCTGGGCGGCAGAAAGGTTCTGGTGCGGCTGGACGGCAAGGTTTTCGAGGTCGATCTGGACGCCGCCAACGACCTGAGCGCCGACATTGAGGTCTTTATCCTCACCGTACTGACCAAATACACCTATCTGCTGGGATAAGCGTCCACGCTGCTGCACAGCAAAAGGGAGAGCCGACAGGCTCTCCCTTTCTTTTCGCTTATTTTCCCCGTGACAAAAAACACCGTCGCGGAAGAAACCCTCCGCGACGGCGTGGAGCTGATGGCCGGATTTGAACCGGCGACCTACTGATTACGAAGAGTATCCAAACTCTCAAATCACTGCTTTCCAGCCCTTTCGCGCCCTTTCCTCTGGGGAAATTCCGCACAAATCTACTCTTGTGACCTTTCCTTCCCGCCCCATTTTTTCCTGTTGTGGGTCGGGACGTGGGTCAGGAAACCGCTGCGCAAAACCCAATTCTCAAACGCATGAAAACATGATAAACTATACACTAAAAATGAACTTGCGGAGGTGTCGACATGAGCGAACGGGAATATGAAGCACTGCGCAGCGCACTGGCCTCCACCCGCATGGAGGGCTTTCGCGTGACCGAGCAGATGGAAAAGGACTGTATCCGCCTTATGAGCGGCGAAGTGTCGGTGGCCGACCTGGTAAAGGAGATCCTGGCCCGCCCCGCAACTATATAATGAAAAAACACCTGTCGCTCGACGAGATGATCGACAGGTGTTTTTTCATATTTTGCGCTGCTGTAATCAACAGGGTCAGAAAACCTTTTTTGTGTCATTTCTGATTGTCTTTGACCGTTTTCTCCCGATTTTGTTTCTTTTCAAAGCGTCTTTGATCGCATAATTTTCACGTGTCCCGGAGTTGTCTGTGGCTGTTTATGTGATCAACAAACAGAGCTTTGTTGGGATTCCGCAACGAGGCTCTGCTATTATCCGCAATCCGACAGCAACTCTATACAACTGATGTATAAGTTGGGCATCGTTTATTGCACAGAATACTGCCCGCTGCAAGACGCCAAAGAGGTTGGTATCACATTTTGATACCAACCTCTTTGCCAGAAATAAGACGATGGCAACGCACGGCGTGCTACGCCTAATCAAAGATTACAGGAATCAGCGCCTTAATCAGAAAGCAGATTCAGAAGTTGTTGATACAACCACTCAGGTTCGACACCCTTGGTGCTTACCGAAACGATGACATCTCCGTACTTGACACTGAACTTCATGCGCCAGCCATCCGCATCCCCGGCATCATCAACCTTGTAGGCTCTGCAATATACAGCCTCCAGCGTCAACTCTTCTGCCACGAAGATGGGATCATTCACGACCTCACGCAGTTCATCCGGCACGGAGTCTGCTCGTGGAATAGGATAGAGCGAGAGGTCATAGTTTTCCTTATCGTTCACACTGGTGAGCCGATGCGCATCCGCTTCGGTGTAATGATCAACCACCCAAGATAGATCATTAAGTCCCTTCGACCACAGGCCGCTGAGATAGTTGGCATCCTGGAACTTGAAGCGGCGAATGGCAGCCTCTCCAAACCCAGCAGGAAGTCCAGACGGCATATATTGACCAAAATCCGGCTCGGTCTGCGCTTCAGCCAAGGTGTTGAACATCTGCTCCGTCAGCTCGGGTATCTCCTCCGGAACGATGATGGAAAGGTCGGGCCTGCCATCCTCATAGTAGGCAAAGCATTCCAGCACACGGTGGAACTCTTCCTTGGCCTGCTCCAGATCGTCCTGCGGAACATCCATGGCAAAGGCGAAATAGATATCGTTGATGATCGTGTATGCAGACAATTCGACCTTATTGCCCGACTGATACTGATAGACTCTGTAATCCAGCCCATTGCAGACCGAGACCACCTCTCCTCCGGACAAAACATAATCAAAACCGAAATAGTAGTCTGCCAAACCGATGGTGACCGGGCTTTCCGGCAGAGTCGTTTCTGCCTGCATAACAATATCCAGCAGGTACCCGTAGTTGTCAAATCTTGCATATCCAGAGCAAGCCAAATCCGCACTCGGCATCAGATAAGCCAGCTCCGCATCGTTCAAGATTTCGGTAAATGTACCTTTGTAGAATGGACGGTGTGCCGCCAGCATCGAAGAAACTTCGTTGTAATGGATCGTCCATGGAGTTCGAGGAACCCCTGTATGCTCATCCTGGTTTGAATCGAATTGCACTGAGCCACCCGGAATCGGAGAAACAAGGCCATGCACAGGAACCAGAGCATCATCGTCTGAAAGCAGACGCGGTGCTACCGTCACCGCCGCAACGAGCAGGCAGAAACAGGCTGCCAGTGCGCCCCACTTCTTCCATACGGGACGCTTCTTTTTCTGACGCAGAGCTTCCACGCTCTGAATCATATCATCATCGATCCTTCCCAGAGAATCGACCACTCTATCTTTGCTCATAAATCAAAACCCTCCTTTACGAGATACGCTTTCAGACTCTGGCGGGTGCGGTACAGCATACTCTTCGCCTTGGCCTCACTCATACCGCAATATGCCGCCACATCCTTCAGCGAATCGAAAAAATAGTACCTGCCAATAA
>SVKT01000116.1 GCA_015068335.1 Oscillospiraceae bacterium
GGGTCGCGGTTTTCGGGCGGGCGGCACTTGACGATGTTGGCGATGTAGACCTTGCTGCGATCCAGACCGATGATCTCCAACATATCGTCCAGCAGCAGTCCGGCACGACCCACAAAGGGGATGCCCTGCTCGTCCTCGCTCTGGCCGGGGCCTTCGCCGATCAGCAGGATCTCGGCGTCTTCCGCACCGGTTCCGAAGACCACATTGGTCCGTGTTTCCGCCAGCGCGCAGCCCCGGCAGGTCATACATTCCTGTTTTAGAGTTTCCCAACTGTCTGCCATAGGCTTTCCTCCTTGTCGGCTGATACCGTCATCATACCACGAAATGGGCTGCGGCGCAATGCGCAGCGCCTTCTTTCTACGTTAAATACGGGCGCAGCCGGCGGGAGAGCGCCAGCGCCAGACCCATCTTTACCAGATCCGGCAGTAAAAAGGGGAGGATGCACACCTGCATCGCCGCCGCCAGGGTGGTGGCCTCTGTCGTGCGGGTGTAGAACAGCAGGAACCAAAGTGTTCCCAGGAGGTAGCAGGCTGCCAGTCCCAGCGCACAGGCGGCGGCCTGCGCGGGGAGCGTGCTTTTGGCGTTTGCGGTCACAAGCCAATAGACGCCCGCGGCCGCCGCAAAGCCAATCAGGTAACCGCCGGCAGCCCCCAGCAGTACGCCGGCGCCGCCCTGAAACCCGGAGAACACCGGGAGACCGGCCAGTCCCAGCAGCAGATATACCGCCACGGCGTACAGGCCCTTTCGCCCGCCCAATGTGCACAGAGTCAGAAACAGCGCAAGGGTCTGTAAGGTGAAGGGGATGGGGAAGGGAATGGCGATCCAGGCGCAGACCGTCAGCAGCACGGCGCACAGCGCGATCTGTGCCAGATCCGATGTGCGGAGCGCGTAACGCTGAGGGGGGTTTTGTGGATTTTGCTTGGCGGACATACCGGCCCTCCTTCCCGAAACAGTGACCACTATCATAGCACGAAACCCGTTTCCGTGCAACGCCGGGACGGCTGGCTTCCTTTTGCCCTTTTTGCGGTTTCCGGATATCAATACACCTCCGTCCATCGAAATGACGGATAGAGGTGTGTTAAAAATAACGATCCGATAAATTGGAATTTATCAATCCAATACAACAGTTTTTTTCTTTCCGTTCTTCTTTCTCGGATATTCTCTAATACGAATAACAAAGTCAAGGTTGAGTGCTTCCATCTTGCCGTCCTTTTCCACAAGGATTGCTCCGTCTGTTACTTCTTTTAGTACACCTTCATATTGGTGATTTCCATCAAAAGAAGAAATAACACACTCTTTATCAATAAATCTCTTTGCAAGTTCTTTCATTTCGGCATTTCCTCCTGCTTTTCTTTTTTTGATTGCTTTTCTTGCAACAACTGACCGTCGATTGCAGTACAAAATATATAGAATTATAAATAAAACGATTAGTGGCAAATATGTTGACGGGTTCAATCTATTACCTCCATAAATTCGTATTTATCGTTGAACTTACTCTACCATATTTTTTTGCTCGCATCAACACTTGGTGAAATTGCCGGAGTGTTCAGCGGACACAAAAAGGGTAAAAGGGATATGATTGGGTCTGCTGCGGGAATACTGGAAGGCGGGAGGGATCGTATGGCGCTCTGGATGTTTTGGATTTACAGTTTTTTAGGGTATCTGCTGGAAAAAGTCTTTGCAAAAGTGACCTGCGCGAAGCAGCAGGGGCGGAAAGGCTTTCTGCTGCTGCCGCTGTGTCCGGTCTATGGACTGGGAATGCTGGCGGTGCTGGCGCTGCCGCCGGAGGCGAGGCGGGGCGCGTGGCTCGTGGTGTGGGGCGCGCTGGCCGCCACGGCGGTGGAGTATGCCGTGCATTGGGCGTATGATACGGCGCTGGGCGTTCGCTTTTGGGACTACTCCGGGACGTTCGGCAATCTCCGCGGCAGGGTGTGTCTGCCCTTTACGGCGGCGTGGGGCGTGCTGACGGCGCTGGCGGTGCAGTGGGTGCAGCCGGAGGTTGAGCGGCTGGCGCGCCGTGTGCCGCCGGAGGTGACGCTGCTTTGTTTTGCGGTATTTGCTGCGGATGCGCTGTGCTCCGTCCGCGTTCTGCGCAGGACCGGGGATGCGGAAGCGCTGCGCTGTGACCGCTGGAATATGGGGAAAGCCCTCTGACCAAGTGTCAGAGGGCTTTTTGTGTTCAGGTCCTGTATTTACCGGAGAGTTTTCGCTTGTAGCGGCACAATTGCTCCTGACACTGGCTGCATCGCAGCGCGGTGTTGGAGGATTCGAAAAACCGCTCTTTGTGCCGGAGATAGGTCAACTCCCAGCGCAGCAGCAGTATGGCGGCCACCACGCAGGCGGACGTGGCAAGCACGCCGGAAACGCACAGCAGCGGGGTGGAGATCATCATAAAGTCCCAGTTGTAGATGCGGCAGGTGGTGCAGCAGCGGTTGTGCATCATCCAGGACTGGAAGGGACAGAAAAACAGGATGCAGATGATGTCGCACACGCTGTAAAAGGCGGCGAGGCAGACCATAAACAGATCTCCCACCCAGCCTTTCCAGTGGGCGAAGAAGAACAGCCCGTTCAGGGCCAGCCAGGCCAGCAGGACGCGCAGCGCGCCTTTGGCGGCGCTTTGCCGCTCGGCGCTGGGGGGCGCTGTGCCGGAGGGAACAAAGCGGCCGGCAAACTCCTTCTGGCAGCCGAGACTTTCCAGAGCGGAGGGAAAGAAGCGAAACAGCATCGAGAGCATCAGTCCCAGCCAGGCGACGGTCAGCACGGTGGGGTGCGCCAGCCCTGTGGGGCCCACGGCCAGATCGGCGGAAAAGCGTTCAGGGAGGCGGACGGCGTATACCGTCAGCAGCACAAATACCACCAACCGCAGCAGCAGGGAGGCGATATAGTATTGTCTGGTTTTCTTGGAAGCCTTCATAAACGGCGCTGAACTCTCTTTCTGTTGGTTGTGTTGCGGCTGTGTTTTGGACGCGCAAGCATTAATATATCACATTCTTCCGGGAATGACCATAGGCTATAAGGAAAAAGGAGGGGAAAATATGCCCATAATTTACCTGTCGCCGTCCACCCAGGACTGGAATATGTATGTGACCGGCAGCGGCAGCGAGGAGTACAATATGAATCTCCTTGCCGACGCGCTGGTGCCCTATCTGGTGTCCAACGCCATTCAGTACCGCCGCAACCGGCCGGATATGACGGCTGCCTCCTCGATCCGGGAGGCCAATTCCGGCTATTACGACCTGTACCTTGCGCTCCACTCCAACGCCGCGCCGGAGGGGCGCTACGGAGAAGAACGGGGCATTATCGCCTTTTACTATCCGGGCAGCCCGGAGGGGCAGCGGGCGGCGGAGCTGATCGCGCAGGAACTGCGGCAGATCTATCCGCTGCCGGAACAAGTGACCACGCGCCCCACCACCTCACTGGGGGAGGTGCGCCAGCCCCGGTTCCCGTCGGTGCTGGTGGAGATCGGCTACCACGACAACTACGCCGACGCCGTCTGGGTGGAGACCCATATGGACGCCATCGCCCAGCAACTGGCCCGTGCGCTGACGGCGTTTTTCGGCCTGCCCTTTATCTATCCTATGGATCCGGAGGACGGCACAGTATCGGTGAACTACGGCACGCTGAACCTGCGTAGTTATCCGTCCTCCACGGCCACGGTGCTGGCCAATATGCCCAACGGCGCCGCCGTGCGCGTGTACGGCGAGTGGCAGGGGTGGTATGTGGTGCATTATCAGGGATACGTGGGCTACGCTGCGGCGGCATATATCGACACGTAAGACCGGAAAAGACGGGAAAAAAGCGGCGCGGCAGGTGCTGCCGCGTCGACATCTTGTGGAAAAAATTTTGCAGACCACCAGATATTTAATCAGTTTTTCTTGACACTGGACTGGCAAACGATTAAACTGGATAAGGATAATTATCAGGGGGCAAAGGGGTGCCCGCTGGTCGTTTTCTATATCGAGTAAGAAACTGTTGAAAATTGGAGGAACGCAAATCGTGGGACCTATGACCATCGTAGCAGCCCTGATCGGGCTTTTGGTCGGCGGTGTGATTTGCTTCCCTCTGGGTATTCGCTATCGGAAAAACGTTTCCGAGAAAGAGATCTCCAGCGCAGAAGATGAAGCCAAGCGCATCATCAACGAAGCCATCAAGAGCGCAGAATCCAAGAAGCGCGAGGCGATGCTGGAAGCCAAGGAGGAAATCTTAAAGAGTCGCAGCGAGTACGAGAAGGAAGAAAAGTCACGCAGAGCCGATTTGCAGCGGCAGGAAAACCGCTTGCAGCAAAAGGAAGAAAGTCTGGAACGCAAAGTGGAAGCCGTGGAGAAGAAGGAAGAATCTCTGGCGCAGAAGCACGCGGCTCTGGACAAGGAAAACGAAGAGATCAAGATCATTAAGCGCAGCCAGACCGAAATGCTGGAACGCATTTCCGGTTTTACCGCCGAAGAGGCAAAGCAGTACCTGATCGACCAGGTGGAGTCCGAAGTGACTCACGAAACGGCCCTGAAAATCAAGGAAGTCGAGTCCCGGATGAAAGAGGAGTGCGAGGCACGCGCCCGCGAAGTGGTGGCACAGGCCATCCAGCGCTGCGCAGCCGACTCTGTGGCCGAAATGACCGTC
>SVKT01000117.1 GCA_015068335.1 Oscillospiraceae bacterium
TCACATTCCATCAGGAAGTCTTCCAGCCACTCGATGGCCTGAATGTCCAGATGGTTGGTGGGCTCGTCCAGCAGGATGATATCCGGCTTGCCGAACAGCGCCTGGGCCAGCAGCACCTTCACTTTTTCCTTCGCGGTCAGGCTGCTCATCTCGCTGTACAGGATGTCATTGGACAGGCCCAGACCCTGGATCAGGCGAGAGGCGTCGGATTCCGCTTCCCAGCCGTCCATATCGGCAAATTCCGCCTCCAACTCGCTGGCGCGGACGCCGTCCTCTTCGGTGAAGTCCTCTTTCTCGTAGAGGGCGTCCTTCTCCTTCATAATGTCATACAGGCGCTGATTGCCCATAATAACGGTGTCCAGCACCGTGTAGGCGTCGTACTGGAAGTGGTCCTGTTTCAGGATGGACATCCGCTGATCCTTGGAGATAATGACCTCGCCGCTGGTGGGTTCCAGATCACCGGAGAGGATCCGCAAGAAGGTGGATTTGCCGGCGCCGTTGGCACCGATGATGCCGTAGCAGTTGCCGGGCACAAATTTCAGATCCACGTGCTTGAACAACTGCTGACCGCTGAAATTCATACCAACATTGTTGACTGTGATCATTTCGATTCCTTTCTACACACAGCGGCGCGGGGGCGAACCCCCGCGTCGGCTGTAAACTTCTTATTTCACGAAGGCTCTGTGGAAAACCTTCTTGCCCTTCTTGATGATGACGCCCTCGCCCTCAAAAGCACTCTGTGCGAAAACCGCATCGATGGCAGCCACCTTTTCGTCATTCACGGCGATACCGCCCTGCTGCACCAGACGGCGAGCCTCGCCGTTGGAGGCACACAGGCCGCAGGCCACCAGCAGGTTCAAAACGCCGATCTTACCGTCCTCAAACTTGTCGGCAGACAGTTCGGTGGCAGGCATATTTTCCAGGCTGCCCTTGCCGGAGAACAATCCGCGAGCGGTCTCCTGGGCGCGGGCGGCTTCTTCCTCGCCGTGGACCAGTTTGGTCAGTTCGTAAGCCAGGATCTCCTTGGCGGTGTTGAGTTGGGCGCCCTCCCACTTATCCATCTCGTCGATCTGTTCCAGAGGCAGGAAGGTCAGCATACGGATGCATTTGAGCACATCAGCATCCTCGATGTTGCGCCAGTACTGATAGAACTCGTAGGGAGAGGTCTTGTTGGGATCCAGCCACACGGCGCCGGAGGCCGTCTTGCCCATTTTCTTGCCCTCGGAGGTAAGCAGCAGGGTGATGGTCATAGCGTGGGCGTCCTTGCCCAGTTTGCGGCGAATCAGTTCGGTGCCGCCCAGCATATTGCTCCACTGGTCATTGCCGCCGAACTGCATATTGCAGCCGTACTTCTGGTACAGATAGTAGAAGTCGTAGGACTGCATAATCATATAGTTGAATTCCAGGAAACTCAGGCCCTTCTCCATACGCTGCTTGTAGCACTCGGCACGCAGCATATTGTTGACGGAGAAGCAGGCGCCCACTTCGCGCAGCACATCCACATAGTTCAGGTCCATCAGCCAGTCGGCATTGTTGACCATCATAGCCTTGCCTTCGCCGAACTCGATGAAGCACTCCATCTGCTTCTTGAAGCAGTCGCAGTTGTGCTGGATGGTCTCACGGGTCATCATAGAGCGCATATCGGTGCGGCCGGAGGGGTCACCGATCATAGCGGTGCCGCCGCCGATCAGGGCGATAGGACGGTTGCCGGCCATCTGCAAGCGCTTCATCAGGCACAGAGCCATAAAGTGGCCCACGTGCAGGGAATCTGCGGTGGGGTCAAAACCAATGTAGAAAGTGGCCTTGCCGTTGTTGATCATTTCGCGGATCTCGCTCTCGTCGGTCACCTGGGCGATCAGGCCACGCTCTACCAGTTCTTCATAAATCTGCATTTGAATCTCTCCTGTTCTCAACAAAGTTTTGCCGGGAATGAGCAATATAAAACTTCTCGCAAGTGAGGAGTTTTGTGCATCTTTTTCGGTTGCCTTGAAAAGGCGAGAAAATGGCACATCTCCCCGTTTTTCCTGCAAAGAAAAAACGCCCCGTCCCGTTAGGACAGAGGGCGAAAATCTTTCGCGGTACCACCTCTGGTTCGCTGTCCTCTCGCGAGAACAGCCTCGTGTCGTGCAAGCACACGACGGCGCAGTAACGGGCGCACCCGGGGTACGCCTACTGCGCCTGTTCAGGCGGTTCGGGCACCGGCTCCGCGGTGTATTCAGCAGCCTTCCCTCTCCTCTTTCCACCGACCAGAGGCTCTCTTTGCAGGAAACGATCGCGTACTTCTCCGCATCAACGCTTTATCCGTGGGTATTTTATCGAACAAAGCGCCTTTTGTCAACCAAATTTACAACTTTTGCCCTTTGATTCTCTCTGTCGCTCCAAGAGGTTTCCCAAAGAAATGGTTGACAAATGTCTACCATTCTGGTACGGTACAGGTAGACAATCGTATACCTCGGAGGTAACGCTATGAAAATCAATCTTTCCGACAACGAATGGAAACTGATGAATCATCTGTGGGACAAGTCTCCCCTGACCATTACGGAACTGACAGCCGCACTAAAAAGCGAGACCGGTTGGAGCAAAAACACCGTGATCACGATGCTGTCCCGGCTGGAATCCAAAGAAGCCATCCGGCACGAGGACGGAGTGCGGGCCAAGCAGTATTACCCCGCGCTGGCGCGTGAAGACGCCACGCGAGCAGAAACCGAAAGTTTTCTCGGCAAGGTCTATGGAGGACGCCTCGGATTAATGATGCACGCTATGGTGGAGAGCAAAAGCCTGACAGCGGAGGACATCGAGGAACTTTCTGCGATCCTGAAAAAGGCCGGAGGTGAGAAACTGTGAAAGAAATTCTCATCACTTCCTCGGTTCTCATCGCAGCGATCCTTCTCCTGCGCCAACTATTCCAAAAAACCATCTCCCGCCGCGTGCAATATGCACTGTGGCTGCTGGTTTTGGTCAGACTGCTGATCCCCTTCAACCTGCCGGCATTGGAACATAACGTGCTCACGGTTGTCGAGCCGGTCAATGAGAGCATCGAGTCGCAACTGGAAAACCAGATGATCTATGCCATCCCAACGGAGACCTATCCTTCCTCTCTGAATCCCGGGGAAGCGCCCGTGATCGACCGCACCTATCATTCCGACTACAACGCAGATGGTGAGGAAACGACAGGCTACTATTCCGGCGGCGTGGTCATCGACGAGGAATCCACCACCCACTATTTCTTTATGATGCCTGTCAAAGAAGCCATCTCCGTTATCTGGTATATGGGTATGGTGGTCACAGCCTTCTGGATGCTGGTTTCAAACCTCTCTTTTTACCGCAAACTCCGTAAAGCAAGAACGCATTACAGTAATTGTAATTCTAAGCACAAAGTATACCTGGTCGAGGCAGGACTTCCTTCTCCCTGCATTTTTGGTCCGCTGCGCCCCGCCATTTATCTGACCCCCGCCGCCGTCTCCTCTCCCACGCGGCTGCGGCACGTTCTGGCACACGAAGAAACACACATCCGTCACCTTGACTTCCTCTGGTCACTCCTGCGCAGCATTTGCCTGGTGATCTACTGGTTCGACCCACTGGTCTGGGCCGCCGCCGTCGTATCCAGAACAGACTGCGAACTGGCCTGCGATGAGGGCGCTATGGAGCGGCTTGGTGCAGAAGAACGGTTGGCTTACGGCGAGACCCTGCTCTCGCTCATTCCCCTGCGCCGCGGCGCAGCAAACCCGCTGCTGTCCGCCACGACGATGACCTCGGACAAAAAGCGGCTTCGTGACCGCATCACCCGTATTGCGGAAAACCGTCAAACGGTAGCCGCAGCCCTGTTCCTGGCCATTTCGCTGATCCTTGTGGTTTGCGCGGCTACTTTTACAGGCGCAAAAACCGCTGACACTCCTGACGATGATACGCAGCAGCCGTCCCACAGCGATACACAGCCGTCAGGAAACGGCAACGAAACTGCCCCGACCACTTTGGAGGACGCACTTCGTCAGGCGGTGGAAGCCCGCTTCCAGTCGGAGATCCCCGCGGACTACGCGCACACAGCTTACACCACACTGGCATATCGATCCACCGACAAGGAAGTTACCGCCTACATTCTTGCCCTGTACCGGGGCTTCAGCGGAAGTCCCGCCATCTCGGAAACCGGGCAGACGGTGATCCACTGCCAGGCCTTCCTCCCCGCCGCGGTAACGTTCCGTCTGGAAGATGGGCGCTATACGCTGGCAGAGTACTGGGAGCCCTCCCGTAAGAACTATGAGGCGGACATCCGTGCAAAATTCCAGACGGAAAACACCATCGACGAAGTCCTGCTCCATATGTCTGACTACGCCGTGACGCTTTTCCCGGAAGATGCACAGCCGTTCTACGCCGAAGACTTTGCAAGCGCTCCCGTCTGGCCCGCATACCGGTTCACGGAGGATGTGACGGACGAAGGGATCTGCTGGCTGGCAGCGTACTACGACCCGCGCGACATCTATGCACAGCCGGTACGCACCGAACTGCTGAACCGTTTTCTGGCGCAGCCTGTCGCACTGGTCAATGCGCTGGCGGCCGGCTGCAAACCGGAACAGCAGGATTT
>SVKT01000118.1 GCA_015068335.1 Oscillospiraceae bacterium
CGCCAGGATCGGAAACAACTGCATCGTGGGTGCCGGCGCGCTGGTCACCGGCAAGATGGACGCTCCCGACGGCTCCATGCTGCTGGGCAGCCCCGCCAAGATCGTCCGCGCCCTGACCGAGGCCGAGATCGAGGGCAACCGGGAATCTGCCGCCGGCTATCTCCATCTGGCGGAGAAGTGCCGCAAGGGATAAGACAAAACCGACAGGGAAGGAGGCGGCGTGTCCTATGGAATGGAAGAAAGAAAAGATCAAGGGATTGCTGCTGGTGGTCTGCGGCGGCGTGGCATTTTACTGCCTGCTGCAGCATCTGGGCACCGTGGCAGCGGCGCTCCAATGGACGGTGAACCTGCTCTCGCCGTTTCTGGTGGGCGGCGTGGTTGCCTTCATCCTGAACGTGCCCATGCGCTCCATCGAGCGGTGGCTGTTTCCCAAGCGGCGGGATATGGACCGCGTTCGCCGGCCGCTGGCGCTGATTTTGACGCTGCTTGCCGTCGGCGCAGTCATTGGTCTGGCATTCAATGTGATCCTGCCCGGCATGACGGAAGCCGTGATGTCTGTGGTGGATCAGATCCCCGCGGCGGCAGAGCGGATGCAGGCGTGGCTGCTGGAGCTGAAAGAACTTCTTCCTCTGGTGGAGGCCTTCATCATCGACCTTGATATTGAGTGGAAGGCCGTGTCCCAGAACCTGCTGCAGCTGGTGCGGACATGGGGCGGCGGACTGCTGACCACCGGCGGCGGATTCATCGGCGATGTGGTCAGCGGATTGAGTACCTTTGTAATCGCGCTGGTATTTGCGTTTTACATCCTGCTGCAAAAGGAACGGCTGGCAGTGCAGGGCCTGCAGGTGCTCTATGCCCTGCTGCCGGAGCGCGCGGCGGATCGCGTCAGGGAGATCCTCCGGCTGTCTGACCGTACCTTCTCCGGCTTCCTCTCCGGCCAGTGCCTGGAGGCCTGTATTCTGGGCGCCATGTTCGTGGTGGCCATGACCATCTTCCGCATGCCCTATGCGCTGCTTGTGGGCGTGCTCATCGCCCTGACGGCGCTGATCCCCATCGTGGGTGCTTTCATCGGCTGCGGAGTGGGCGCGCTGCTCATTGCCATCACCGACCCGTGGAAGGCGCTGCTGTTCATCGTGATGTTCCTGATTTTGCAGCAGATCGAGGGCAACCTCATCTATCCCCATGTGGTGGGAAACTCCGTGGGACTGCCGTCCATCTGGGTGCTGGCGGCCGTGATGCTGGGCGGCAGGCTGATGGGCGTGGCGGGTATGCTGTTGTTCATCCCCGTTTGCTCCGTGGCCTATGCCCTGTTCCGCGGCTATGTGAAGCAGAAGCTGACCGACCGGAAGATCCCCGCCTCCAAGTGGACGGACGCGCAGCCTGTCGGGGAACCGCCCGCCGAGAGGACGGAAACGAAATAAGAAGGCTGTTGACAGGGTGTGCCCTGTAAAGGAAGATTTTATCCTTTACAAAGCACACCCTGATTTTTTATATATTAAAAATATCATCAAAAGAAGCATTCAGGATCTGGCGGATCAGTATGATTTCGTCCGGATATAAATGGCGCTGTCCTACTTCGATTTTTGCGATTGCGCTTCTTGTAATATCGCATCCGTTTAGTTGGAGTTTGGCTGCCAATGTATCCTGCGTCATACCGCAGGCCTCTCGAATTTTGCGAATATTGTGGCCTACTTGGGTTTCGATTTGTTTATTCATTATCAAGTATCCTTTGCACTTATATTAGAACAGGAGTCTTGACACGATTTTCTAACAATGTTATTATGAATTTGCACCTATTTAGGTGCAAATTAAAAAAGGGGGGGGATCATATGGCGAAGAAAAGTTATGTGGGATGTTGCGGAAGCTGCAAAAATTGCGATTTGACAGATAGTTATACTGCGCTGTACACCACCACATTTAAATGCACTCGCTACAATCGATCTGTGAGAGCCGATGAAGATGCGTGCAGTAAATTTGAGCCGGACAGAAAACGCACGAATGATTTAATTGAAAAATACGATAGATAATAGGAGATGTGCATATGTGGCTCGTAATCATTGTTGTCGTAGTTGTTATACTATATGCTATGCGGCCTGCTGAAAAGGAAACCAGTGAAACGAAGAACAATCAGTCGGTTGCTGCGGAGGTTCTCGGTATTTTTGACTTTTTGCACTGTTTTTACTCGCTCTCGAAGCATCACGAGATTGACAGTACCGGCGTGTTTTTATCGTGGAAGCGTGTTGATTTTGGCGTGGAGATAAAAGCATATACCAAAATTTTCAAAATTGATGGTCAAGATGCTTCCGAGGCTGCGGACAGTTTGAGAGCGGCGATTTCTCGGGCCAAGCGTGATATTGAGATCCGTTGTAACGATATCGACACCGTTGAATTATATCGTATGAAACAACAAGCGGCAGACCAAATGATCCTTGATTTCTATGGTACGGATTGTATGCAGGGAAATTTTTGGGATATTGATGACTGTGAATATATTGATGGACGGTATTTGGAATTTGAGGGAACAGGTATGGTCTATGAGGCAATGAATCAGGATTTGGGAAAGACATTAACTGCCATATCTTCCAAAGTGGCGGCAGAATATCCTGACCTTCATATGTCTAGGGAGAACGATCATTTGCTGACGCTGTCTTTTCAATAATTAGATTACGATCATTCATTATAAAGTGTAAAATAGTAAAGCACACCACCGACTCTCGTTGGTGGTGTGCTTTTGTGATATGGCAGAAAGGATCAGTCCACAGAGATGATGCGGACTCTGTGACCGATGGGGTCCAGATGGATCGTCAGGTTGTCAGAGTAGGCGCGAATGGCGGCCAGACGGTCCTCCGTCTGGGTGAACCAGCTTCCGGTGGCGGCAATGTAGCCCTCCACTTCCGGGGAGACCGGATAGACGGAGCCGCCGGCGGAAACGTACCATACGCCGTCCGCTTCAAAGAAGTCCGTGCGTCTGACGCCGGAAACGGCGGTCAGTTCCACCACGTCGGCCGCGACCTTGACGCCGCCGATCTCCCGGGTCCCCACAGCCATACCGCCGAAGGCGCCGTCCCGGAAGGAACAGGCCGCAATGGCGGTGGGAGAGGTTGCTGCGCCGGTTTTCACGCGCACGGTGGTGTTGCTGGCGGACAGTCCGCCCAGACTGTGGTCTGCGCTGCCTGCTTCCAGAATGCCGTAGGTGTAGGCGTCGCCGGTGACGGCGTCCAGCACGATCAGTTCCACCAGCCCGGAGGCGCCCAGATGGTAGGCGGAGATCTTTTCCTTCGGGATCGCGCCGGATTCCAGCGTGTGCAGACTGACGGGCACCATCGCGCTGCTGCCGGTCTGCTCATAGACCCTGACGGCGGCGGAAACCTTGTACTGTCCCAGCGTCATATCGGCGATGCGGAACGCGCCGGGAACAGCGGAGTTGCCGATGCTTCTGGTCGTCAGTTTTCCGCCATTTTCTGCGGAAACGGCGACCACGCGGTTTTGATGCCGTTCGGCAACACTGCCTTGCAGTTCGATCCGGGTCCCGTCAGGCAGGTCGATCCATACGCCGGAAGCATCGGCAAGGCCGATGGCCGTGGAGGAGAGGGCCTGACTGGGGGCGGCCATACCGGCCACCTTGCCGTCTGCGGTGAGCAGGAGGACGACACGGTCTCCGGCCTTGAACCGGGCGATGCTGTCCAGCGCGCAGTCCAGAACGGGGAAGGCGTGGCCCAGAACGGTGATCGTCTCCGGCGTGGTGAGGTTGGGCTGCGCCGTTTCGTACACGCAGGGCAGCCGCAGGTCGCTGACGGCCAGCGTGTTGGAAACGGGGGAATAGGTCAAAACGTCATAGGGCCGGATCTCCGCAAGGGAAATGGGCGCGCCGTTTTTGCGGATCAGGGGCTGTGCGCCGCCGGTGAGGGGCAGCAGGGTGTTGGCGGTCACCGTTCCGGCGGCCACGAGGGCGTCGGTGGAGCCGGTGTCGTCACTGGGGTCATATACGGCCGTGACCTTGCCGCCTTCCAGATACAGCGTGACCTGCGCGCCGGAGCGAAGATCCATCCAACGCTTGGACCAGGTGGTCTGCTCCTCCGTGCCGGTAAAGACGGGCGTGTCGCCGGCGATGGCGTAGCGCGTTCCGTCCGCCGTATTGAGATACAGGGCCTGCGCCTTGCCGGAAAGGGTCACGGTGACGGCGCTGCTGCCATCGGGGATAAAGGCCACCAGTTCCTCGCGGTCATTGAGGATCAGGGTGCCGCGCAGGCCTTGCAGCGCCGGGGAGACGGAGCCGCTCGCCACAGGATGATAGACGCCCCCGGAGGTGCGGACGGCGCCGGGCAGGCCGTCGTCGCCGGTCACATTCACGGCGAGGAGCAAAACTGCCGTTTCCGCGCTGCCCAGCGTGGTGCAGAACACCTGTCCGGCCTTGGTCTTGGCGGAGAGGAGGTTGACGAACAGTTGTGCGGCCTGCGCGTGGGTCACGGGAGAAAAAGCAGCGGCGGAGACGCCGTTGGTCAGACCCGTGGAGGCGGCCTGATTCAGATAGCCGGCGGGCCAGACAGCGCCCACGTCC
>SVKT01000006.1 GCA_015068335.1 Oscillospiraceae bacterium
TCTCCAAAACCGCGTGCCGAGGGTTCGAATCCTTCTGCCCCTGCCATAAAAGTCTTTACAACCTCGGTTGTATGTGATATACTTACCCAGTCGAGTCATAATGGCCCGGTAGTTCAGTTGGTTAGAACGCTAGCCTGTCACGCTAGAGGTCGACGGTTCGAGCCCGTTCCGGGTCGCCATTTGCTGCTGTAGCTCAGTAGGTAGAGCGCATCCTTGGTAAGGATGAGGTCGGCGGTTCAAATCCGCCCAGCAGCTCCAAACCCTTGAAAACTTCGGTTTTCAAGGGTTTTTACTTTATTTCATCAAGTGATCAGACTGCATCCTTTTTCTCGCGTTTCGGTGAAAGGATGCGGTCTTTTTTTGTAACGTAAAATCGCGATGGTGGAACAGTCTGAAACATTTCTGAACAATGTAGTGGGGTCTTGTATAACCATTTTCATAAGTCAATATTGCCCCACATTAAGCCAAGGACCTCGTCCGGACGTAAAGGGTATAACGCTTGCGGGGAATATCGGTGCGGCCGCTGGCAGATTTTGTACCATCAAGTATTGAAAATGGAGTTTATATACTATATTATATATGTGTATTAACATCTGTATAATGTGTATATAAATTACAGCAAGTTTTTAAGGAGTGCAGTTTATGAAGCAGTGGAAAAGAATTACCAGCATAATGACACTTCTGTGTTTGCTTATGTCTACGTTTGTTATGCCTGTGGCCGGTGTAGTAAACGTTAAGACAGTAGGTGCAAACAGACTTAGTACGCCTATGGTAGGAATCGACGTTTCTTCCTGGAACGAGGAGATCGATTGGGCAAAGGTCAAGGCCGCAGGCGTGGAGTTTGCCATTGTGCGCATTTTCCACCACTTGAAGAACACTCCTAATTACGAACTGGACGAGCAGTTCGAAAGAAACGTTCGTGAGGCACAGAAATACGGCATCCAGTTGGGAGCCTATTTTTTCAGTTATGCAAAAAACATTGATGCCATTACTACGGAAGCAAATATGGTCGTCAACGAACTGAACAAGTATCCGGGTGTATTCACGTTCCCCATCGTGTTCGATGCTGAGGACGGCGATACAACAGACGACCCCAACGTTTCCGGAAACGACATTTACGATATCGGCAGTTTTGCCGGTGCTGCCTGCAAAAACTTCTGCACCATTTTGGAAGCAAACGGCTATTATCCTATGGTATATTCGTACGACTGGTACTTTGAGGCAAAAATCGGAATGTCAAATGTGAAAGATTTCGACCTTTGGCAGGCATCCTACCCCAAGTCAAACGGTACGCAGATCTACGCAGGAAAGGGTCCTAAACAAACCGTCGACCACAGCAAGAGAACAAAACTTTCCAGTTATGATGACAATGTCACGATGTGGCAGTATACCGGCGCCGGTGTGATCGACGGCATTTATGCCGGCGATGGCGGAGCGATCGTTGACCTCAACGTTTGCTATGTAGATTATCCCAGCATCATTAAGGGCGGCGGATATAACGGATTTAAGAAGACCACCGGAAGTACTACTCCGGCCTTCCAGACGACCCCGCTGACTTACAGAACGGGTGCCAACGGCCCTGCTTCTACTTATAAAAACAGCAAGTATTATACCCACGTTACCAGCATCGGTCTGACGGGCGACGGTGTAACGGATACCCTTGCCGCGGCCCTTTCCCAGCTGGGCTATTACGAAGGAACGGCAAGCAACCCGTACGGCGGTCTGTATAACACCTGGGACGGCGGTTATACCACCAACAAAACGACCGAGTATGTGTACAATTACGGTGATGCAGACAACAGCGGATACAAGATGGCCTGGTGTGCCTCCTTCTGTTCCTGGGCGCTGTACCAGACAGGGGTGACAAACCATTCCACACACGATCAGTCCTGTCGAGAAAATATAGGCAACAGTGCCTATATCTGGCGTGAATGTTCCTGTTATCAATGGGCAGACCAACTCAAACGATTCAACCTGTACAGTGCGCGCGGCACTTACACGCCCAAAGCCGGTGACCTGATCTTCTTCAAAATGGAAGGCGGCGGCACCTCGTGGACCAACCATATCGGCCTTGTCTTGTATTGTGACGGAAGTAGGGTTTATACCGTTGAGGGCAACCGGCATAATCACGTTGGCCTTTACGATTACTCCCTGAGCGATTCGCAGATCTGCGGATACGGAAAACTTCCCTATCCCACCAACGCCAATGCGCCCAAGGTGGATTATACCGGCAAGAACAAAACTGCCGGACAGTATATCACCAATAATGTAACCCTCAGCGTTTCCAGCACCAAGGGTGGCGCAACATCCTTTACCATCGGCAAGTATGAGATGTTTGAGGTCACGGGCTTCGACGGCAGTTATGCCCGGGTGTCCTACAAGGGCAGCACGGGATATGCGACGCTGAATTCCAATACCATTCAGGTGACAGCGGCGGCACCGGATGTTTCGCAGAGTATGAATGTGTCCGTTGATACCGCTTCCATCAAAAATTCCAGTTATGCGGCGGGAGCCGGCATTCCGGCAGGACAGAATGCGCAAAACCCCAACATTTATATCACGGGATTGCGGGAAGATTCCAACAGTTATACGGGTCTGGAAAATTTCGGTTCCAACAAAGACAAGATTATGATCAACGGCAGAACCTGGACAAAGTGGGAGAGCCGTTGGGGGGAACAGGTCCTGAAAGATATCTGGGTATACGGAGTCGGTGACGGCAAGGCCTATCTGGGTATTGATATTACGGACCTCTCGCGTTTGCATCTGAAAGGAACCAACAGCGAATACGGCGAGGAAATCAAGACCATTGTCATCAAGCGCGGCTTTGAGGTCATCAAAACCGCTTCCAACCTTATGAGCAGCGGTGAAATTTCTTCGAATAGTTATGGCAGCAGTGACGTAGTCGGCGTGTTTAAGGAAAATGTCATTCTGGTAGCAAACAGCACCGGCGGCTTTGACGTTTATCTGGGCGGAAGCAATTCCCTGGGCCTTGACGGCTATACCTTCCAGAACACAAATCCCAGATATATGAAGGTTAATCAAGATGGTGTGAATATTCGAAGCGGACCCGATACGACATACGACATCATCGCCAAGGCTAATAGTGGTGAGACCTACGAATTCCTTGAAGGAGGCCCGGGCAGTTTCCGCAAGATCGATTATAAGGGACAGGTCGCGTGGATTTCCAACAACGCATCAACACTTACCGAAGATTTTGGAGATGTTAACGTTGTAGCCGATGCCAATGTCCGAAGCGGTCCGGACACCACTTATTCGATACTCGGCGTTGCCACAGCCGGCACGAAACTTGAATACCTGGGCGAAACGCAGAACAGCAAGTGGATGAAGGTCGACTATAACGGTCAGACAGGCTGGATCTCCAACGCCAATGCAACCTTGACAGAACCCGATTATGTGGTGAGCGTGACTGCGGCGAATGAGGACTGGGTATCCATACCGGATCCGGACTCCTTCTCCTTTGACGCAGATTCCGTGCTGGCGGCGCCCACGGTCGAAGAAGGGAGCAGACGGTTCTATTACAATTCGTTTTACCGGGATCAGTACTACGACATCGCCGAATATGTTTCCGCAGACTGGGCAATGACGGACGCCAACGGAGCGGATGTGTTCAGCGATCCGGATAGCGGCATCAGCCGCTGCACCGATGGCTGCGAGGGGGGCTTTGCGATCGACCTGAGCCCCAATGTAAAAGAGGGTGTTTACACGATCACCGCGACCGACCCAAGCAGCCCCTCCCGGCAGGCAAGCAAAACCGTCACCGTTACCAAGGAACCCCGCTTCGTTGCGAGTGTCAATATGACCTGCGCCGAAGTGGAGTATGACGATCAAAGCCGCTATTGGCCGGTGCTTTCCTCCAAGACGGAGGATCTTTGCGTGACCGTTACTGCCTCCGGTCAAGATCAGTACGGGCAGTCCATTGCGGTGGACGCTGACAACGGCTTTTTCTGGGGTCTGACGGACGGTTTTTACAACGTAGACGGTGTGCATTTCCAGACACAGATTAACGGTGTCACCATTGCTCCTTCTCAGGAAGATCCTTTCAGGGCCACCGTTACGATCCCCAAAAACACCGAAGCCGAGGTCTGGATCTACGCCGGAATCTGGCAGGGAGAAAACTTTGTCTGTTACCCCTATCTGTTGAAAATTTCTTCTGACAGAGTCGAAATCGGCTGTACCCTCAAAGACCATACCGGAAGCCAATTGACGGCCGACCGACTCACTCACGCACAAGGTATCCGGTTCACGGTCATCAGGAACACTGCCGAAGCGCAGTTGTGTAATTTTACCGCAGCGGTTTACAATGCTGAGAACAAATTGATCTCTGTCGGAACAGCGCAGGAAACCCTGAACCAGGCAAAAACCGAAATCACGATCCTGCTCAACAGCGAGATCCCGACAGCAAACTCCGTCAAAATTTTTGTAACGGATGAAAATTACCGGCCTCTTTGCGAGGAAATTCATTACTGCGGTGATGCGGATTGCGGCGAGGAGGCAAGCCATCCCCACAACTGGGATGAGGGTGTGGTTGCCACCGAAGCCACCTATGCCACCGTCGGCGAAAGGCTCTATACCTGTACTGACTGCGGTGCGACCAAGGAAGAACCCGTTGCAAAGAAGTCCTTTGTCATCATCAACCGCTTCGGTACTGATGCAGAGGCAAAGGAGGCGCTTGATTCCGGTTTCTATGAGAAAAAGGACGGCACGAGCGGAACCTGGTACGAGTTTGCAGCAGTGGTCAACGGTAAGCAAACCACGGTGAAGGTGGATTCTGCATCTGTGGACGGCACGGTCGACGGACCGATGGATAAGAGAGTGCCTCTGTACATTCCCAAACTCTATTCTGTGTACACCACCGGCGGCGAAGCGTACTATACGTTTACAAAAACCGTGAAACAGATGGCGTCTTACCAGTCGGATGAGAGCAAATGCGGTTTCCGCTACGAAGGTGAAAACGCGCAGGGCATCCTTGAACTGACGGCAGGCATCACCAATGGCGCAAGTGCGGTAACCTACAAACTGGCAGACGATGTGATCGTTGCCCGTGCGCTGGATCAGGATACGCTGGATCTCTGGACTTTGGATGAACTGGCGGCGCGTGGCAAGGATTCTGACGACCACCTTTGGGTGTACGAGATGAATGGCGATGACCTCATCGACTTTGTGATCATTCAGATGAAGGGCACAGAGCCCTGTGCGGAGCATAGTTGGGATGGCGGCACGGTTACCACCAATCCTACCTATGGTGCCGAAGGCGTAAGGACCCATACTTGCAGCGTCTGCGGCGCCACCAAGACAGAGCCCGTTGCCAAGGCAAAGTCCTTCGTCCTCTTCCGTCACGATTCGGTCGCAAATATGAAGACCGAACTGGCAGGAAGCGAAAACGTCTGCACCTACAACGAAAAGACCTGGTATAAACTCTATGCAGTGATCAATGGTGTGGGTGAACGCGTTTGGGTCGATGAGGCCTCTCTGGAAAGCAGTGATAAGAATCTGACGCTTTACAGCAATTTTGATGTGGTCGAAGACGGCGGAACAAGGTATTATTCGCTCAGCGGCCTCGTGGCGGATTCCCGCAGCGCAGGAACGGGGAAAAACGGCGGATACAGTTATGCTGCCGGCAATCTGACGGTTACCACCAATTCCGCAAGTGCTACGATAGCATCCAAGACCTATCCTCTGGATGCTGCTGCGATTCTTGTCCACGCCGCATCCAAGGATCAACTGGACGTATGGACTGTGGCAGACCTGGCTCTGGATGCCAACAAGGCACATACGAATGACGGATTCTGGGTGTATGACGGCGATGGAGATGGAGACCTGGATCTGGTGTGTTTCAAGCATTTCTGATTGTTCTCCAACTCTCTGATATTGCACATCACGAAAACAGCGCCTCTGTCCGAAAGGACGGAGGCGCTGTTTTGTGTAGCAAAGTGAATGAAAAAAGTAACCGTCAATTGAAAACGCGGCTTGCGGGCGGAAAGACAGTTCTGCACGGACGAGATCGCGCTGCGGGTACGGAAAGAATCTGAAAAGGCAAGTCCTATATGTGGTTGTTGTAGGAAGCGCGAGCGCCGACCGTGTTGCAAATCCTCCCGGCGGTTCAAGATGCCCTGTAACCAAGTGGTTACAGGGCATCTTGTTTTTTGTTATAAAAAGGTCGTTTTTGTTTTCAGGAAATAAAACTTTTCTTGTTATAAGAAATATAGGGACTGCTCAATATGGTAAAAGAAAGGAAATGAATTATGTATAAAAGAGAATATTCCCAAAAGATTGCAGAAGTGCTTCGGACACATTTTGAGGATACACTTAAATTCGTGGCTTTTGATGAAGACGTCGGAGTTTTTCAATTTACTATGGATATGCCTGGGCGGATTTCTTATGTCCGGTATTTGGTTTCTATACAGAAAAAGTCGTTTAGCACAACAGTTTTTTTCCCTGTTTGCCCGTATCCTATGGAGAAGGCTAAAACGGCGACATTGGCGGAACTGGTTTGTCGCATCAACAACGATGTGCCTGAGGGGAAATTCTGTTTGAATATTGAAAACGGAGGCCAAATCACCTTTGAAATGCAGTGTGACTGCGGTGGTGACCAGGATCTTGTTGAAAAATGTTGTGCCCGCGTTTATGATTATGCTTTACGGGCCTGCTATTTTGGCGGCTATCTATGGCGAGAGTGTTGAAAAAGCACTTGAAGAATGTGATGTTGAGACTTTCTTAAAAGATCTTAAAGACGGGATTGTTGGACCGGAAAATTCCTGATTCTGTTTGCCGGGCTACTTATATTGCGGTTGATAGGAACGTTTGCAATAATAGAAAAACGAGAAAAAGAAAGGACGATTGGAATGTTTAGTAACCTTATGAAAAAACTGATGAGCCTTTTTTTGGTAGTACTGTTGGTCTGGGGGACGATGTCTACTTCTGTCTTTGCTGCTTCAAACTCCGGGAGTGTGCTGACGTTTTCCAAGAAGAAAGACGGTAACGTGGTGCTGGCGCCCGGCTTCTGTGTTGACGAGTTTGCGAGCCACGACGGCAGTGATAAAGTGTTGATTGACAGAGTCCCTCGTTGTGACAGAGCCACGCAAGTGCAGTACGACGAGCACTATGATTTCGATAGCAACAAGTTGGAAGACAAAACCGAGTAAAGCCTTCGGGAGGCAATGATCGCAGAGATCCTTCGAATTATTTCGCCGTCTTGCGGTTGGAAGGTGCGGGATTGGGTTGAAAAATACGCCCAAAAGGGGCCTTTGTGGATATTTGACGTTACCGATTTGATTTGGGAAGCGGACCGGCGTTTGAATTTGCCAGAAGAGGACTATTCTGCGGTTGCCGCAATTAGCCTGCTTTCTATCGTCACCGGAGGAGATCCAGACAATTTTGTCAACAATGTTGTACCTCGGATGCTGGTTTGTGCACACTTTTATCGAGGAAAATGGAGTCGTGTATCCAGCGTTCGACGCTTCCTCTTGCGGATGGATCAAATTCGCAAGCGGGATCAGAATGCCTTCGATTAATCGGCCACGTCAATTTCTGCATTTAAGAGTGTGTGGAAGGAGCAGGTACTCCGCGAAAAAGAAAAAAGAAGGGAATGAAAGAGCAATGACGTTTTGTGTCGCTGACATACACGGACAGTGGCTGCTGTTTGAGTACCTTATGAAAAAAATCGAGTTTGATCCGAGAAAGGACCGGCTTTATGTCGTTGGTGATGGAATTGATCGAGGGCCGGGTAGTGGCAGCATCCAACTGTTGCAATATTTCCGTGATAACCCCAGTGTCCATTTGATTCGTGGTAATCACGAGGAATTAATGCTGCGTACTTACGGGATCGGGACCAACCGTTTGGAACTTCACAGGTGGATTGAGACCGGAGGGCGAAATACGTTTTATGCCCTCCAACAGTTGCCGTCAAGTGAACGCGAGCGCCTGTTGGCCTTTGTAGCAGCGTCCCCGGATCAAATGACGGTGGAGGTCAATGGGCAACGCTTTCATCTTGTTCACGCTCTTCCAAGCCCGGATCCCTACATCCGAATTTGGGGAAGGGATGAAAGCAATGCTGTATTTCCAAAGGATGCACTCACGATTTGCGGTCATACTCCAACAGCAACGGGTGAGATTTACTTCGATCCGCATCGGCGGTTCGTCCGTATCGATTGTGGAATGCGACGTCTTGCCTGTCTGCGCCTTGAAGATATGGAAACATTTTATGTGTAAAAGAGAACGTATCTCTTTACGGATTTTTGCAACTCCTTTACAGTCGGGATCACACGTGGCAGGTCGAAGGGGTGTTCCTCCGCCAACTCTTTATGTTCCTTTTCCCTCAAAGGCCACCGAGAGTTTCTTGAAAATCTTGAAGTGTGACAGGATGCCTTTGCTCGTAACGGATGGGGGCCCAGGAGGTACCAATGGTTGAAAAAGAGGTGCTGATCAACCTTCGTCGGTTTATCGAACTGGAACAGAAAACGGTTTTGCTTTTGGCAAAGGAGACGGAACGAGTGGATATTGGCCTTTGCTGCGAGTTCTTTCTGGATGCCGAGGATGAGACCGTGGGCAGATAAAATACGGGTGTTGTGTGTTGCGCGTTTCTTTTGGAGGTGTTATGATGGGTGTACAGACATTATTCGGGAGGATTGTGTATGCAGAGATATACCAAAGAAGTGACCCTCGTGCAAAATCGGTTTGCCGAGCAGATTCGGGAGTTTTTCGCTGATCTGCGAAGAGAAGAGGAGGAGTTTGATGCGCAGGCGGATCGCATTGTGCAATTCATCAAAGAGCAAAAATACGCACCTTCGGTAATGTTTACCCTGGTAAGATATGTACAGCAGGAATTGGGGGTCACAGCACACAAATATAAAGGGAAAATCGTCACATTCACACCTGTTGATGAGTTGTGCGGGAGTACGATTCCGGAAGAAGAATGCGACGCATATCGGGATTATTTTCGCAAAAGAATGGGAGAATCTAGCCTCAAAGAAAAGGATTTATTTGCTAAGACGATCACGAAGAGCACCTATGTCCCTACCCGTAAGAGATGTTTCGAGATGGCCTTTGCCCTCCGGATGCCCATTAGCAGGACGGATGAACTTTTGCAGGCAGTGGGCGAAAATTATTACAGCCTCCGTTCTGTGGAAGAACTTATCTATTATTTCTGCCAAAGCCATAAAGATAGATACTCCTGGGAGGAAGCAACCCGTTTGCTGGAAGCCTATGAAGCGAAGGCTTCTGACTCCAAAAGGGTTGTCCCGCGCGAGAAGAGTATGGATATGGAGCGTTCCTTCATCAATGTTATTGCAGAGAACAGTGAAGAGGCGTTGATTGACTGGCTTCTTGCACATCAGGAGAGCCTGTGCGGATATTCCGACCGAGCATATGAAAGTTACGTTCGGTTAACAGAAGAACTAAGCGAACTTTGCTCCGAGAGTGCAGATGATATTCTCAAAGAGTTCTGGACAGTAAACTGGATCCGTAAAACCCGTTATATGGAAACTCGGGAAGTGAAACCCGATGACGATACTAAGAAGGATCCCAATGCGCGTTTTGCCAGGGACTCCGAAAAAAGGGAAGATTCGTTTGGCGGAGATTTTGTCGGCACCGAATATATGTCGATCTCGACCGACGTTCGAGACGATCTCTTGTTCCCCCGCCGCCACGCTCGGTTGATGAAGCGTGAGATCCCTGTGAAAAAGCGGGATATTCTTTTCTTATCTGTCCTCCTTTGGAAGAAAAAGCACGGGGATAACGAAATGTCACCGGTAGAAAGAATCACGGCATTCAGACAGGAGACCAATGAGCGTTTGAACGCCGCTGCCCTGCCGGTCATATATCCGCCTGCGCGGTTCGACAGACTGATGTTATTAGCGGTAGCCGTTGATGACCCGGATGAGGTGACCAGCCGGTTCTTTGGCGCGCTGATTACGGAAGAAGACATCATTGCCGCCCGCGGAGAAACGGAAGAGAAATAAAAAGAACAAAAAAGCAACACCGATAAAAGGGGGTGCTGTATGCAAAACATTAGAGAATTCCAGATTGGCGATGAATTTGCCCGGGGCGCGCACTGCGTTGCATTTCGCGGAAAAAACGTGAAAACAGGACGCGATGTGATCATCAAGCGCTATGAAATAGACTTTGAGCCGGACACGCGCAAAGATGCGGTCAATGTGGGTGTCAATCAAAGTTTTGAGACTTTGGCAGAGATTACAGACGGGCCTTATCGTTATCTGATTCAGCCAAAACTTGACGGCAAACCCTGGACGCTTGATGAAGTTCCTGCATCCAAACTCTGTGAAGAACTGTGTTGCTTCAAAAGTCTGTTGCTGGTTTTGGGGCAATACCATAAAGAAGGCTTTCTGATCACCGACCTTTCGGCGGGAAATGTATTTCGGATGGACGGCGAATCGCGTATTATGCTTTTCGATTTTGACTCGGTTATCGATATGGATCCTTCCGGAATTAAGCATATTTCCGCGACGCACAGTTTCGCTCCGCCGGAAATCAAACATCCGGAGAATTTTACGACGGATTGTATCGGCCCGTGGTCGGCGAACTATGCTGCGGCTGCCATTTTGTATTACCGGCTTTGCGGCAAGCATCCCTGTGCGATGCGTGCCTCCGATTATGCGAAAGAAAACTTTCGGGAAACCGCCTGTGTTGAGGATGCGAATTTGATCTATGGGCGCTTGCTGCATCAAATGCAGAAGTTTTTCGAAAAAGCCTTTGCATACGGTGATTTTCGGGATGAGTTGGAGAAAAACCGATTTAGCGACACGGATGAAATGATCCGCTGCGTGGAAGAGATGATAGACCTTGCCGAGGCAAACGCCAGGGCGCATCTGCTGTTGGCACCGCTACCGGAATTGCAGGGGCTATTCATCGAGAGAACAGAATGTGATGCGGTTCGAGCGCGGCTGAAAGCCGGGAACCGGCTGACGGTCATTTACGGTGCTGGCGGTCTGGGCAAGTCCTCCCTTGCGATCCATACTGCGAAGGAGGCTGAATCGGCATTCATCCTTCGCTACGAAAATTCGATCCGGCATACTGTGGCGAGACTCCGCTTTGACCGCGATGAAGCAGACAAGGAAGAATCCGAGGACATTCGGTTTGAAACGCATATGAAGTATCTGGCGGAGATCGGTAAGGACGCCGTGCTGCTGCTGGACAACTATGATGTTCCGGGTAAAAACCTTCTTGAAATCCTCTGCGATGAAGATTTCAAAAGACTCTGCGCGCTGAAAGCGCGGATCTTGGTAACGACCCGAAACGAGCCCGATACACCTGCGGATACGAAAGACGCCGTTAAAATCGGTACCCTTACGGATGAAGATTTGCTTCGTTTGATGAAGCACTATTATGTCCGCTGGGAGAATGATGGCGTCTGTGACGAGGATTTGATCCGGATTATCTCTGCGTTGGAGCGCCACCTTCTCTGCGTTGAACTGGCGGCAAAGACACTGCAATGCACAAATCCTCCCGTTTCGCCCGGTCAACTTCTGCGTGTTCTGGAAGGGGACGGGCAGCAGGGGTCTCTGGCGGCAGTCAGTTCGGAAAAAGACGGGGAAGGTTACACGGGGAAGATCCTCCAGCACATTCATAAGTTGTATTCTATGGTCTCTCTGCCGGAAGCGGAGGCTGCCGTACTGTCGTATTTTCCGCTTCTTTCCAGCGAAGGCGTCAATTTCGGCCTTTTCTGTGAGGCGATGGAGCAGGCGGAGAAACCGCTGGATGCCCTGGTGAAGAAAGGCTGGCTCTCAATGTCCGATAAGGACAGAGTTGTCCGGATCCATCCCGTTGTTCGAGCATATTGTATGTCATCAGCCTCTGGACTTCGACCTAATCTGACGGAGCAGCGGTACATAGATTTTCTGAACGCACTTGGCGCTGCCGGGGGTTATCCGGCTGACAAGATTCCACATCTAACCTTTCTGCGTAAAGGCTACCGCAGCTCGTATGAGGGCTATATGTCGATGGTGAAACAGGCATATACTGAATGGCAGCAATGGAGAGCCACGACAGAGTTTCTTGCCGCAAAGATAGGCCTGTTTGTGCCGAAGCCGGATACGTTGGAAGAAGCGCAACGGCTAATATCCTTTGTTAAGGATTTGGAAGCACAAAATTGGCATTATAGCGCTAAGTTTCCGTGGGAGTCTAGGTGGCGGTCCGTGGCTCCCATTCGCCTCGCCGCGTGGCGTTTCAATGTGTTTGAAGCATTGAATGCAGAGGTGAGGCGGAAGACCCTCCGGGTATATGAAACTCTGAATGTGGATGAGGATCTGATCGCGCAGCATTATGTTGCACTAGGTACGTCTCTCCATCCAGAGAGAGACAAGAAGGAAGTACAAAGATGCTATCAGAAGGCAGTGAATATTTGGGGGAAATCTGCGGCAAACCGTAAAAAACTTCCCCATCTATACATAAGGCTGGGAGACGTATCCGATGGGGATGCGGCGATGCAAGCATATTTGGAAGCCTGGCGTATAGATTTCGAGACAGAGAGCCTTCCGCCAGAGACGCGGCTTACTCTTAACCGGAGAATTGCGGATTTCTATTATCGGCGAGGGATGCATTCCAAAGAAAGAAACGCGCGGACCATTGAGTGGGTGACTGCGGAGGAAATTTTCAATGTCGCAAAAAGGAGCAACGACCCGAAGCGGATCGAGCAGGCAAGAAGAGATCTTCGAAAAGCAAGATTTGCCGCACTTATTTGCGAATATCGTTGCTCGGACGATGCAGATCAGGCGACCGTTGACGGATTGGTGTTGATAAGAGCCCGGTACTCTGATGATGATAATGCCGTAGCAATAATGGACGCTCTGACACGCTTGACTTGGGGAATCTTTCGGGAGCAATGTTCGCTGGCCGAAAGAATATTGAAAGAAGTTATCGATCTTTCCAATGAGGAAAGTCTTCCGGTTGATCCTTCGTGCTATCTAATGCAGGCGCATATTTGTGCCAAAAAGAAAGACCCAATGTATGTTTTCTGGATGCAACGGTTTCACGAAGCAAAAGGACACTGTTGGCGGGCTAAGTGGTATTCGCGCATAATAAAAAAGATGGGAATTAGCCCCCCTGACGAAACTTCATAAAACTTAATCCTGTTTTGAGTGCCCCCGAAGTTGTTTGGACGAGGGGGAGAATAGTGAATCCGGTGTGAATCCGGAGCGGTACCGCCACTGTATACGCGGAGGACCGCACACAAGGCGAAAGCCGGTCATTGGGAGGATTCCTGAGAAGGCTGTGTGCGGGCTGAGGAGGCGTGAGTCAGGAGACCTGCTCAAATCAAAAGGGACGCATCATCTTCTCCCGGTTTTGGAGGAAGATGCGGTCTTCGTGCGCGCACAAAAACGGCTGCGGCAGTCCTTCGGGATTGCCGCAGTTTTTCGCTTTGGTGATTGCTGCCGAGTAAGAAAAACACGCCGCGCGGCGAAGAAACATATCAGGAACGACCAAGAAAGGAAGAACGAAAATGAAACAGAAGAAAAGTCTTTTGGCAGCAGCCGGTCTGGTTCTGGCGGTCGTGGTGATGCTGGGGGTGTGGTACGCCACAAGACCCGCACCCCAGGACGGAATGAAGCACATTACTGTGGAAGTTTGCCACGGCGACGGCACAACAAACACCTTCACCTACGACACCGATGCCGAGTATCTGGGAGAACTGCTGCGGGAAGAAGGGCTGATCGCCGGAAGTGAAAGCGAGTTCGGCCTGTTTGTGGACACGGTGGACGGCGAAAAGGCCGACTATGCGGTAAACCAGAGTTGGTGGCAACTCACCTGCAACGGCGAGAGCGCCCAGACTGGCGCCGATCAGGCCGTCATTGAGGACGGTGGTCACTATGCGTGGATCTACACCATCGGCTGATATGAAGGGAAAAATCGGGGTTCGGCAACTGACGCTGTTTGCGATGCTGGGCGCGGTGATGTTTGCCGGAAAGATGGCGATGGCGTATCTGCCCAACATCGAGCCGGTCTCCCTGCTGGTGATGCTGCTGGCGGTGTGTTTCGGCTGGGCCGGGCTGTACGCCGTGGCGGTCTATGTGTTGTTGGAGATCCTGGTGTTCGGCATCCAAATGTGGGCGATTTCCTATCTTTATGTGTGGCTGCTGCTTTTCGTTGCGGCCCGATTGCTGCGCCGTATGCGCGCACCGCTGGAATGGGCCCTGCTCTCCGCATTTTTCGGCATCGGTTTTGGCGCCCTTTGCGCAGTTCCCTACTGGATCACCGGGGGATGGGCCGCGGCAGTCGGTTGGTGGATCTCCGGCATTCCGTGGGATCTCGCCCACGGTGCAGGCAATTTTGTGCTGGCGCTGCTGCTGTTTGTCCCGCTGCGGAAGCGGCTTTCCCAACTGGCCGGAACGGTTCTGCCTGAATAAACAAAACCCGAACCACTTTGGTTCGGGTTTTGCTTTTTTTGGCGTATGGAAGCGGCGGAAACAAGCGAAACTACCCTTGAAAAGACAAAACGGGGGGCGGTTTCGAATATGGCAGACAGAGAACGGCAGCAGTTGGACGAAGAAGCGCTGCGGCGGCTTCTGGCGGCGGAGGGTGCTTCCGCCGCGGGCGTGATCCTGTGCCTGACGTGGAAGGCGGGTCTTTCGGTGGAGACGTTGTGCGGGCTCCGCTGGGGCGATCTTTTGCTGGAACGCGGAGAACTGTGGCTGGGGCAGCGGCGCATTTTGCTGGATGAGGAAACGGTCACCTGCCTTCGCGGACGGGCAGGACAGACAGGAGGCGTTCCGGCGGCGTTTGTGCTGTCCGCAGACGCCCGCCGCCCGATGTCCCCGTCCACGGTCTATCGTCTGGCAAGGCAGGCGCTGGCCCGGGAAGAAGCCCTGCGGGGCGTGACGCTGAAACGGTTGCGGGAGGACTACCGCCTGCGGCAGCAGGCAGAGGACGCGGGGGAAAGTGACGGGGAAACGGAATTTTTCCTGTGGAAAGCCGTGCAGGCGGAGGGGGCGTCCCCGGAGGGGCTGGCGCTGTGGATGCTGTGGCGGCTGGGGCTTCGGTTGCAGGAGATCGTGGACCTTACCTGGGACAGCGTGGATATGGAGGGAAAAATGCTGCGGCTGCCCCAGCGCTGCGTGCCGATGGGGGTGACGCTGGAACGCCTGTTGCGGCAGGCACAGCAGGAGAGCGGGGGCAGCACCGCCGATCCCCACGTACTGCTCACGCCCAGATCCCGACGACCCTATGATGCCGCCCGCCTGTCCAGAAGCGTGGAGGCGGTGCTGCGGCGCTTTGGTGTGGGACTGCGCCCCGGGGAACTGTCCCGCCTGTATGCACAAAAGAAAACAGAGGAGAAATTGCTGCACCATTTGGAGCGCCGGGGCAGCATCAGCCGGCAGGAGGCGGCGGGGCGGCTGGGCCTTTCGCCTGCGGCAGCCTATCGTCGGCTGGCTGCCCTGACGGAGCAGGGCAGGTTGGAGCGGATCGGCGCCAAGTATTATCCGGCGGGAACGGCAGTGTCGGCCGGGGAAATGGAGGAGGTCGTCTGCGCCTACTTGCAGCAGGAGGAAGGCGCCTGCTGTCGTCAGGTGGCGGAGCGGCTGGGCATTGAGGTGCGTCAATGCAGGCGAATTCTCCGCCGTATGGTGTCGGAGGGGCGGGTCATCAAGCGGGATCGGCAGTATCATATCGGCTCCGTGAAGTAAAAAGAAATACTGCAAAAACGTGCTGCACTTTGTCGAAAGTGTTACTGTTCGGTTAATTTGCACCTGTAAAACTTGAAATTTGGAGAATTCCTCTGTAAATTAGCCTGACGTGAGGAACGTCCGCCGAAGCGCCAAACAGCAGCGGCGGACGGCCGCAGATCCTATGCCGGGGTCTGCGTTCCCGCGAATATTTTACAGGAGGAAATCGATCCAATGAAAAAGTTCCTGGCACTGACACTGGCGCTGGTTCTGACCTTGTCTTTGGTCACCATCGGCGCCGGTGCAGCGGACTACACGGATAACGGTGAACTGACCTATGAAGAAGCCGTTGGCGTGATGTCTGCGCTGGACATCGTCGGCGGCTATTCCGACGGGTCCTTCCGCCCCACCAACACCCTGACCCGCGGCGCTGCCGCAAAGATCATCTGCCAGATGCTGCTGGGTCCCACGGTTGCCGCGGGCCTGCCCACCGGCACGGCGCCCTTTGCCGATGTGCCTGCCGGCAGCACCTATGCCGGCTATATTGCCTACTGCAAGAATGAGGGCATTGTTGCCGGCTATGGCGACGGCAATTTCCGCCCCTATGACGATCTGTCCGGTTTTGCATTTTTGAAAATGCTGCTGGGCGCGCTGGGTTATGAGGCAGAGCACGAGGGCTACAACAAGAGCGGCTGGCAGGTGGCTGTTTCTATGGATGCGCTGAGCATCGGCCTGACCGACGGCCTCGTGAACGAGTTCGACGGCAGCACCATCACCCGCGAGGAGGCCTGCCTGTTCGCTTTCAACCTGCTGCAAAAGGATCTGGTGGCGTATGAGAACAAGTCCTCCATCATTGTGGGCGACATCATCATAAACACCACCTCCGAGGCCAAGCCCACCGGCAAGACCTTTGCGCAGGTGCATTTCAAGGACCTGAACAGCAAGACCACCGAGGACGCCTTCGGCCGCCCCGCCGTGCAGTGGTTCAACGGCAAGAAGGACCTGGGCACTTACGGTGACAAGGCGGACGCCGCCTACACCGCGGAAGTGGATTCCCAGACCATCTATGCGGATCTTGGTCTGACCGCCACCGCAGAGATCGGCGCCTACTACATCGACGGCGTGAAGCAGACCAGCGGCGGCTTCAAGACCATCTCCGAGAAGGACGACACCCGCATCGGCGGCAACGGCGTTGTGGTGGAGGTCTTCTATGACAAGGAGAAGAACGAGGTCACCGTCATTCAGATCGACACCCTGATCGGCGAGATCAGCAGCGTGACCGCCGCGGACGGCAGCACCGGCCGCTACGTGACCGTGAACGGTTTGAAGTACGAGACCGAGGCTTTCGGCCGCGATGACATTGTCCTTTACACCGTGGATAAGTCCGTCTCTCCCAATGCCATCCAGACGATGGCGCCTGTAAAGGTGATTGAAAATGTGAAGGTCACCCGCCTGACCGGCACCACCAGTTTCGTCGCCGGCGGCGAGACCTACACCTACCACAGCGGCGCGGCTGCTGGTCTGGCAAAGGACGAACTCACTGTGGGCAACTATGTGGATCTGTACCTGGATGCCTACGGCTATGTCATCGACGCCAAGATCAATTCCGGCACTTCTGCCGAGGCCTACGTTCTGGACTGCGGCGCCGATGCCGATCGCTATGGCGATGAGGTCTATTGGGCCAAGATCCTGAAAACCGACGGCTCCGTGGAGGAAATCGTGACCGTGGAGAACTACAAGTCCTCTATGGTCGGCGAGATCGTCACCTATACCAAGGACAGAAACGGCGAGTACACCTTCGACAAGGTCACCGACCAGAAGGCGGCGTCCGTCAAGATCAATGGCGGCCAGTCCATCTTCACCGCCGGTGACGCCAACTTCCTGGGCAACAACAAGACGGTCTACCTGGTGCAGAGCGGCACCGAAAGCAAGCCTGTGTACACCGTTTACACCGGTTATGCCAACACCGTGGACCTGACCGCCGAGTCCGGCGCAGAGGTCGCCGTCTACTGCAAGACCGGCAACATTGCCACCGTTGTGTTTGTGAAGGGCGCGGTTGCCACCAGCAGCAACACCGAGGTGGTCTATGTCCTGGGCAGCCAGGGCGCGTCCGAGGTCTACGATGAGGATCTGGGCAAGTATTACACCCTGCCTGCCGTGGTCAACGGCTCTCTGGTCACCCTGAAACTGGATGAGGATGTTACCGCCAACACGCTGTTCAGCACCGTCGTCTATGACGCGGACGGCGTGATGGATGTGTCTGCCTCCACCGTTTACACCACCGACAACACGGCCAAGGAGTACGCTCTGGTGGGCCAGAAGGTCACCGGCGCTTACGAGGACGGCATTATGGCGCTGAGCGGCACCCACTACGCCGTGGCCGACGATGTGCAGGTCTGGAAGGTTACCTTGAAGACCGAGACGGGCAAGACCGACGAGGCTGCCTCCGTCGCGGCCTCCTCCATCGGCGAGGTCGAGGTCTCCGACAAGGCGACCACCCGCGCCATCGTGGTTAACGGCGAGATCGTCGCCCTGTTCTACGAGGTGGACGGCGTCCCCGGTACTGTGGTGGAATCCGGCAAGAACTGAGAGTTCCATACAGAATACCCAATGTCACGCCCACAAGGGTTTGACTGAGAAATCAAAGAACTCACCCCGTTTAACGGGGTGAGTTCTTTTTGGTTCAAATCAAATATGATTTGCTTTCGGCTTTCGATTTCAAAGTCGGTTATTTTACTCATATCTTATGCCAGCATTTTGCGAATTTTAGGAGCGCTGCAAAGTACATCTTCCACAGTACCATCATCATAGAAGATACAAGAAGAAGTACAATCAAGAAACCAGTCCATAAGAACCAAATCGACGAGCAGCCCCACCATATTTGCAAAATCATCCTCGGATCCAACATCTTCAAATGACAAGATGTCGTTATCAGAAGTGCAGCGTAAGCCGAGCTGCAAAAACTCGTCTTTCAAGGCATTATAAACAATATCTCTTGTATACCCGTGGGCTTCCAGGGCAGCGTCGTTAAAGGTCATTTCCACTTTCATTTGTCGAAACTCCTTCTTGCAATTTAGTTTTCTCTCGAAGGAAAAGAAAAGCCGCCCTGTTCATAACAAGGCGGCCTTTGAGCATTTTCTTTCGGCTTTCGCCTACTCCGGTTTGAGGTTACTACACAACCCCTACTGGAAGTTCTGCATAACAAGGCTTTCCGGTACGCTGTTATGCTTCAACGCTTTGACAGACACACGCCGTTGCCTATCGCTATTATTATACGCACCCGGCGAAATGATGTCAAGAAAGATTTTGACTTGAAAGCGTTGCCCTCCCGCCGTTGGCGGAGCGCCTCAAACGAAAAAGATGCAGCCCAATCGAAAGATAGGGCTGCATCTTTTGCTGTTTTGTTACTTGCGGGCCTTGGGGGCGTTGACGCAGCAGCCGTGGCAGACGTGTGCGGCCTCCATAACCACTTCGGAAACGGTGGGATGGGGATGCACGGTGTTGCCGATCTCGCCGATGGTGCCTTCGCACTCCATAACGGCAGCGACTTCCGCGGCCAGATCGGTGGCGCGGGGGCCGATGACGTGGAAGCCCAGGATCTCGTCGGTGGTCTTGTCGAACACGAACTTCACCAGACCCTTGTTCTCGCCCATCGTCAGGGCCTTGCCGTTGCCGGACAGGTTGAACAGGCCGGTGCCCACATCCTTGCCGCTTTGCCGGGCCTGCTCCTCGGTGAGGCCGACCATAGCGGTCTCGGGGTTGCAGTACACGCAGGAGGGGATGCGGTTGTAGTTCAACTGCTTGACGGGCTTGCCGGCGATGTGGTTGGCAACCAGAACGCCCTGTGCAGAGGCCACGTGAGCCAACTGCATCTTGCCGTTGATGTCGCCGATGGCGTACACGCCGGGGACGTTGGTGCGGCACAGGCCGTCGATCTCAACGAAGCCCTTGCGGTCCATCTTCACGCCGATGGTGTCCAGACCGATGCCGCGGGTGTTGGGAGCGCGGCCGCCGGCCATCAGCACGACGTCGCCTTCCACGGTGCCCTTGGCGCCGTCCTTGACGGAAACATAGTTGACTTTCAGACCGGGCTCAATGGACTCGACCTTCACGCCCAGAACCAGATCAACACCGTTCTCTTTCAGTTCCTTCTCCACGAAGTCGGTCATATCCTTGTCCAGGGGGCCCAGGACGCGGTCCAGCATCTCGACCACGGTGACCTTCACGCCGAGGCGATAGTAGAAGGTGGCGAACTCAATGCCGATGACGCCGCCGCCCACGATGATGATGTGCTTGGGGCAGGTGGTCATATTCAGCAGGCCGGTGGAGTCCACAACGCCGGGCAGATCCACGCCGGGGATGGGGATCCGGGCGGGCTCGGAACCGGTGGCGATGATCAGGTGATCGCATTCCAGAGTCTCGCCGTTGTCCAGAGCGACGGTGCGGCGATCTTTCAGGGTGGCGGTGGCCTTGATCACGGTGACGCCGTGGCTCTTTTCCAGGAAGCCGATGCCGGTGGACAACTGCTTGGAAACAGCGGTTTTGCGCTCGATGATCTTGGCATAGTCGAAAGCGACGTTACCGGCGGTGATGCCACAGAATTCGCTGTGAGTGGCTTCGTAGTAAACGTCGGAGGAGTGCAGCAGGGTCTTGGTGGGGATACAGCCGCGGTTCAGGCAGGTACCGCCCAGTTCAGCCTTCTCCACCAGAGCGGTTTTCAGACCGTTCTGGCTCAGACGGATGGCGCACTCGTAGCCGCCGGGGCCGCCGCCCACGACGACAGCATCAAATTTCTGCATATCGGTATCCTCCTATCAGATCAGCAGCACGGGGTTTTGCAGATAGTTCTTCACCTTCTGCAAGAACTTGGCAGCCTCGGCGCCGTCGATGATGCGGTGGTCATAACTCAGGCACAGAGCGCACATAGATTTGATGACGATCTCGTCCTCGCCCTCGGCGTTGGTGACGACCACGGGCTGCTTGGCGATCTTGCCCACGGCCAGGATGCCGGACTCGGGAGGATTGATGATGGCCACGAAATCGTCCAGATCGAACATACCCAGGGAGGACACGGTGAAAGTGCCGCCGTGGTAGTCGGCGTCGGTCAGTTTGCCGTCGCGGGCCTTCTCGATCAGTTCCACGGACTTGGCAGCGATGCCGGAGAGGCCGATGATGTCGGCGTCCTTGATGACGGGAACGATCAGGCCGCCGGGGACAGACACGGCAGTGCCCACGTTGACATAGTCGTGATAGACGATGTTGTTGCCGTCCACGGAAGCGTTGACGATGGGCATATCCTGCAAAGCCTTGGCGCAGGCGCGGACGATGATGTCGTTGTAGGACACCTTGATGCCCAGAGCCTTGTACTGGTTGCGCAGGGCGATGGCAGCGGTCATATCCACGACCATACGATGGTTGGTCTGGGCGTTGGTGCTCTTGCTGGCCAGCATATTCTTGGAGATGGCCTTGCGCATACCGGACATCTTCTCGGTGCGGGTGCCGCGGCCGGCCTGTGCGGGAGCCTCGGCGGCAGCGACAGCGGCAGCAGGTGCGGCTGCGGGAGCAGCGGCAGGAGCAGCAGCGGCAGCGGGAGCGGCGCCGGGCAGATCAGCGGTAGTGATCTTGCCATTGGTGCCGGTACCGGCGATGCCAGCCAGGTCGATGCCCTGGGCCTTGGCCACGTTGGCAGCCAGAGGCGTCACGGCGGGCTTGTTGGCGATGTAGCCCATCACGTCGCGGTCAATGATGAGATCCTCGGGACCGGAAGCGGGGACGTAGGCCAGATCCACGCCGTTCTCCTCGGCGTGCAGACGGGCACGGGGAGAAGCGAAGATGCGCTCGCCGGGATTACGGACGGGAGCGGCGGCGGGAGCCTCCACAACTGCGGCGGCGGCAGGAGCGGCTGCGGGGGCAGCAGCGGGAGCAGCAGCGGCAGCGGCGGGAACGCCGTTTGCGAAAGCGGACACATCGGTGCCGGCTTCGCCGACGATGGCGATGGGCTCGGTGATGGGCACCACGGAGCCTTCGGGCTTGATGATTTTCAGCATCGTGCCGGAGACCTCGGCGTCCATCGTGATGGTCAGTTTGTCGGTCTCCATCTCGAACAGGGGCTTGCCTGCGGTGACGGTCTCGCCTTCCTTCACCAGCCAGGAGGTGATGGTGCCTTCGGTCATCATCAGGCCCTGCTTGGGCATAATGACAAAGGAAGCGGAGGCGGGCAGCGCTGCGGGAGCAGCGGGAGCGGCCTCGACGGCGGGAGCGGCAGCAGGGGTGGCTGCGACAGCAGCGGGAGCCTCAGCAGCAGCGGGGGCAGCAGCGGGAGCAGCGCCGCCCAGCAGAGCGGAGATATCCTCGCCGGGAGCGCCGATGACGGCGATGGTCTCGGTGATGGGGACCACGCTGCCCTCGGGCTGAACGATTTTCAGCAGGGTGCCGGAAACTTCGGCATCCATCGTGATGGTCAGTTTATCGGTCTCCATCTCAAACAGGGGAGTGCCGGCGACGACCTCTTCGCCTTCCTTTTTCAGCCAGGAAGTGATGGTGCCTTCGGTCATCATCAGACCCTGCTTGGGCATAATTACAACAGAAGCCATAAGGGATGCTCCTTTCCGTTAGCGATACATAGTGGCCTTGCAGGCGTCGATGATTTCCTTCACGCTGGGGATAACGGCGGCCTCCAAGCCGGGGTTGAAGGGCAGGGGGCAGGCCTTGGCGCCCAGATGGATGGGAGAGGCGTCCAGATAACGGAAGGCCTGCTTGCTCACTTCGGCGACGACCTGAGCGCCCCAACCGCAGTTCTGGTGTGCCTCGTGCACGACCACCAGACGGCCGGTCTTCTTCACGCTGTTCACAACGGTCTCATAGTCGAAGGGAACCAGAGTGCGGGGGTCGATGACCTCGCAGGAGATGCCTTCCTTGGCCAGTTCCTCGGCGGCTTCCAGAGCGCGGTTGACATACAGCAGGTTGGTGACGATGGTCACGTCGGTGCCTTCGCGCTTGATGTCGGCCTTGCCGAAGGGGATGCAGAAGTTGGGATCCTCGGGCACTTCACCCTTGGAGATGTACAGCGCCTTGTGCTCGAAGAAGCAGACGGGGTTGTCATCACGGATGGCGGTACGCAGCAGGCCGGCGGCCTCAGCGGGAGTGGAGGGGCAGGCGACCTTCACGCCGGGGATGTGCATAAAGATGGTTTCCAGAGACTGGGAGTGGGTGGCAGCGTTGCCGCGGCCGGTGCCCTGCTGGCTGCGCAGAACGATGGGCAGTTTTGCATTGCCGCCGAACACGTAGCGGGTCTTGCACATCTGGTTGAAGATCTGGTCAGCGGCCACGAAGGCGAAGTCCCAGTACATCAGTTCAGCGATGGGACGCATACCGGCGGAAGCAGCACCAACGGCGGCGCCGACGATAGCGGACTCGGAAATGGGAGTGTTGCGGATACGGTCAGTGCCGAATTCCTTGTAGAGATCACGGGTGGTGCCGAACACGCCGCCCAGTTTTTCGCAGTCTTCGCCCATGCAGAAGACCTTATCATCACGCTGCATCTCTTCCTGGATGACCTTGCGGATCGCCTGTGCGTAAGTCATAATAGCCATTGTTTCGTTACCCCCTTAACCTTCATAGAACACATCGTCCATCACATGCTCGGGATCGGGCTCCGGGCTGTTCAGGGCGAACTGGACGGCTTCTTCCATCTTCTTGGCTGCTGCGGCGTCGATCTCGTCCAGTTCCTTCTTGGTAGCCAACTTCTTCTTGATCAGATAATCGCGGAAGCGCTTGATGGGATCCTTGTTGGTCTTCCAGTCTTCCACGTCCTCGCGGGAACGGTAGACCTCGGGGTCGCCGGTCCAGTGACCGCGCCAGCGATAGGTCTTGCACTCGATGATGGAGGGACCCTCGCCCTTGACGGCGCGCTCCTTGGCGGCGGCGAAGGCCTCGTAAACGGCCACAACGTCGTTGCCGTCGACGGTCACGCCGGGGATGCCGTAAGCGGCACCGCGGACAGAGATGTCCTGCACGGAGGTGGACTGCTCAACGGGAGTGGTCATACCGAACTGGTTGTTCTCCACCACGTAGATGCAGGGCAGTTTCCAGACGGCGGCCATATTGATGGACTCGTGGAAGGTGCCCTGGTTGGAAGCACCGTCACCGAAGAAAGCGACAGCCACGTTGGGCTTGTTCTGCATTTTCAGAGCCAGAGCGCCGCCGGTGGCGATGGGGATACCGCCGCCCACGATGGCGTTGGCGCCCAGGTTGCCCTTGGTGAAGTCGGCGATGTGCATAGAGCCGGAACGGCCCTTGCAGTAGCCGGTAGCCTTGCCCATCAGTTCGGCCAGAGCGCGGTCCAGTTCAGCGCCCTTGGCGATGCAGTGGCCGTGGCCGCGGTGGGTGGAAGCGATGAGGTCCTCGTCAGTCAACTGTGCGCAGACAGCAGCAGCGACGGCTTCCTCGCCGGTGTACAGGTGGACGGAACCACGCAGTTTGTTTTCGGTGAACAGCGTCCACGCGGTTTCCTCGAAGTCCCGGATCTCATTCATTTTATTGTAGATCCAGAGACCGATCTTCTTGTCGATCATACGAAAAGCACCTCCGAGATAGATTTTTTTATTTTGGGGCAGAGTCCGCCCCAGTTTGGATGTTAATATTCTAACACAGCAATTATAAATTATCAATAATCTATTATTTGTCATTTAAGACAAATTATTTCCCACCTTCTTGTAGAGAATGTAGAATACGACGGAACAGTTGACTTTGAATTTTGTCACCTTTATAATAATGTACATTATAAATTATTTATAAAAACGTTTTCTTGAAATACGGTGTCCGGATTTGCCGGACATTTGGAGGGCAGAGGTATGGATATGGGTAGAGAAGCAGGCGCTTCCAGAACGGTATTCCGGGAGGAGATCCGCAACGCCATTCGCGAGGCGATCTTCTCCGGGGCGCTGAAACCCGGCGACCGGATCATTGAGATCGCCTGGGCAAAGGAACTGGGTGTTTCCCAGGGCCCGGTGCGGGAAGCCATCCGGGATCTGGAAGCGATGGGGCTGGTGGAAACGGTGCCCTTCAAGGGTTCCCGCGTCCGCTCTCTGACGGAAAAGGATATCCAGGACAATTACAGCGTCCGCATCTGGCTGGAATCCAAAAGCATCAGCGATGCCATCCGCACCCTTTCCGATGAGACCCTGAAAGCGCTGACGGAGGAGTTGCGGGCCATTCTGGGCCAGATGGATGACTGTGCAAGCCGCGGCGATCTGCGCAACTTTACGGATTGTGACACGGCCTTCCACCGTACCATCATCATTGCTACCGGCAATCAGGTGCTGCTGCGGCTGTGGGAGCAGTGCAATATGCGCAACTGGTTTATGTTCTCCGCCCTGACGGACGCCGAGAGCCTGAAACAACTCCAATCCGGTCATCAGGAGATTTACGCCGCCATCTGCGACAAGGACGAGGCCCGCGCCACCTCCACGCTGGAAAATCACCTGACCCACCTGATCAAGGGCTTCATCCAGGAAAGCGACATCTGACGCCCGGCGGCGGAGGAAGCGCAGGCCCGGAGCAGCCCGCGAAGGAGCGGTCTGCACGCCGCACTTCGGCATAAATCCGAACAACAGGATAAAAAAAGACCCGGAAGCATTGGCTTCCGGGTCTTTTATCATTGATGCGGATTACTTGTGGCCGTAGTGGACGTGGAGCAGTTCGTGGCTGCGCTCGCCCAACTTTTCCAGGATCTCCGTTGCGATGGGGTTCTTCTCGGAGGTCTTGATGAGGGATACGCGGTCGGCTTCGTACAGACCGGCGGATCTCTTCAACTTTTCGGGGGTCAGGCCGTGAGGCTGGCCGGCGCCGCCGACACAGCCGGTCTTGCAGGTCATAACCTCGATCAGGTCATAGTAAGCGTTGCCGGCGTCGATCTCTTTCAGCAGGTTCTTGGCGTTGACCAGACCGTGCACCACGGCGACCTTCAACTCGTGATCACCCACGGACAGGGTGACTTCGCGGATGGCGTCGGTGCCGCGGACGCCGGAGAACTGGATGGCGTTCAGGGTGTTCTTGGACTTGTCCTCCATCACGTGGCGGGCAACAGCCTCGGCCACGCCGCCGGTGGTGCCGAAGATCACGGCAGCGCCGGTGCCCATACCGAAGGGCAGGTCGGGGGACTCGCCGTCCAGATCGGCGAAGAGGATGCCGACCTCCTTGATCATATCGATGACCTCGTGGGTGGTCAGGACCAGATCCACATCGGGATTGCCGTCAACGGCAAACTCCTCGCGGGCGGCCTCCATCTTCTTGGCGGTACAGGGCATAATGGCGATGTGGAAGGTCTTCTTGCCGTCCTCGGCGTCCTTTGCCTTGTACTGGTCGCGGATCAGAGCGCCGAACATTTCCATAGGGCTCTTGCAGGAGGAGATGTTGGGCAGGTACTTGGGATTCTCGTTCTCCACGTACTTGATCCAGGCGGGGCAGCAACTGGTGAACATCGGGAAGGGACCGCCGGCTTCCAGACGTTTCAGGAACTCGGCAGATTCTTCCAGAACGGTCAGGTCGGCTGCGAAGTTGGTGTCGTAAACTTCCTCGGCACCCATCATTTTCAGAGCGGTGACAAGTTTGTCCAGCGCGTTGACGCCGGGAGCCAGACCGAAGGCCTCGCCGATGGCCACACGCACGGCGGGTGCGATCTGCACCACAACGCGGGTGTTCTTGTCTTGGAGAGCGTGCCAGGCGCGGCCGATCTCGTTGACGATGGTGATGGCGCCGGTGGGGCAGGCGGCGGCGCACTGGCCGCAACTGACGCAGTTGGTTTCAGACAGTTTCTTGTCGAAAGCGGGGCAAACCACCACATCGCTGCCGCGGTGTGCAAAGTTCAGCACGCCAACGCCCTGCATTTCCTCACAGGTGCGGATGCAGTCGCCGCAGAGGATGCACTTGTTGGGGTCGCGGACGACGGCGCGGGAGGAGGTGTCCAGTTCGTAGTGGGGACGGGTGTCGGCGAAGCGGACCTTGCGCACGCCGAAGCGCAGCGCCATCTCCTGCAAGCGGCATTCGCCGTTCTTCTCGCAGGTGGTGCAGTCGCGGCAGTGGGACGCCAGCATCAGTTCCAGGATCATACGGCGGTGTTTGAGCAGGCGAGCGGTGTTGGTTCTGATTTTCAGACCGTCACGGGGCTCCATAGAACAGGAAGTGTCGATCTTGCCCTTCTCGTCCTCGACCACGCACATACGGCAGGCGCCGAAAGTGGACAGTTCGGAATAGTAGCAGAAAGTGGGCATGCCGATACCGGCTTTGCGGATCACAGCCAGGACGTTCTTTTCACCGTCAAAGGGAACGCGCTGACCGTCGATGTACATAATACCTTTTGCCATGGGTTAACCCTCCTTTGCTGCGGAAATGGCGCCGAAGGGGCAGGAGTCGACGCAGGCGCCGCAGTTGATGCACTTTTCGGGATCGATGGTGT
>SVKT01000007.1 GCA_015068335.1 Oscillospiraceae bacterium
TTGGTGCAGAGCATCGGGTCAAACTGGATGGTAAAGGCGTTCCACGCGGGGTAGTCGATACCCTCGCAGGTGCCGTCGTTGGCGTTGATGAAGCGGAGCGCGCCTTCCTTGATGGAATCGGCATCCACGATGTAGCCGTGGTTCTGGCTGGTGGTGTAGGTCCGCTGGCCGTTCAGGTCGCGGACGGCCTGATTGGCGCCGCGGTGGCCGCATTTCAGTTTGCTGACGCAAGCGCCTGCGGCCAGAGCGACCAACTGGTGGCCCAGGCCCATAGCAAACAGAGGCGCCTTGCCCAGCAGTTTCTTCACCTCCGCCGTCAGGGCGGGGTAGGCGTTGGGGTCGCCGGGGCCGGCGGAGAGGACGATTCCGTCGGGGTTGGCGGCAAGGATGGTATCAGCGGAAACGGAGGCGGGGTATACGGTGACGGTGCAGCCGATGTCATTGAGTTGCTTGATGATGCTGCGCTTGACGCCGCAGTCCACCAGCGCCACCTTGAACTGCTCCTCGGCGGCGGGGAACTGCTCCGTTTCGGCGCGGGCGGGGGATTCCTCGCCGCTGCCGACGGTGTAGGAATGCAGAGCAGTCAGGTCGGCAGGCACCTCATCGCAGATGATGGCGTTCATCACGCCCTCCTCCCGGAGGATGCGGGTGAGTTCACGGGTGTCCACGCCGGAAATGCCGGGGACGCCCTGCGCTTTCAGGTAACTGTCCAGATCACAGTCCGTGCGGAAATTGGAGGGAGTGTCGCAGCACTCGCGCACCACATAGCCCCGCAGTTTGCAGGGGCCCTCCTCGTCCTCGTGGATGATGCCGTAGTTGCCCACCAGAGGATAGGTCTGCATCACGATCTGCCCGGCAAAGGCGGGATCGGTCAGAATTTCAATAAAGCCGCCGGCGCCCGTGTGGAACACCAGTTCGCCCAGGGCGTCGACCTCCGCACCGAAGCGGAGCCCTTCAAAAACCCTGCCGTTTTGAAGCACCAAATAACCCTTTTTCATAACAACCTCCTAATGACCCCATTTTCGCTATTTTATGTCATTATGATATTTTTTTGCCCAACAGTCAACGGGTTCGGCGCAATTCGTTGATAGACTTTCTCAGAAATTTTGCGCCCTGTTTTTGTGCATTTTCGAGAAGGTTGACCTTTTGGACAAAAATAGGGTCTCTTTGCCGTGGATCCGAAGAAAAAAGATGAGAAATTTTTGGAAAATCCACTTTTCAGCGGCAAAAAGTGGTGCTACAATAAAACCGCCGGCAGCGAAAGCGGGTCGGCAGATTTCCGGGAAAGGTCGTGCGCTGCTATGGGTGAAAAGCGTCTGTATTTTCCGCGCAAAGTGGGTATGCGGAACATCAAAACGGCAACCGCCGCGGCGCTGTGCGCGCTGGTCTACTTTTTCCTGGACCGCAGCCCTGCCTTTGCCTGCATCGGCGCCATTTTCGGAATGGGCAGCGATTATCAGAACTCTAAACTCCACGGCGGCAACCGGCTCTTCGGAACCCTCATCGGCGGCTTGCTGGGTATGGCGCTGTTCCGCATTTACCTCTTTTTTTATCCCGACGGCAGACCGTCGCTGCTAATGGTGCTGCTGGTATTCATCGGCACGGTGCTGCTGATCCTCCTGTGCCAGATGTTCTGGGTGGGTGGCGTGCAGCCCGGCGGTGTGGTGCTGTGCATCATCCTGTTCAACACGCCGGTGGAGACCTATGTCAGTTATGCTCTCAACCGTATTCTGGACACGGGCATTGGCGTGGTGGCAGCGCTGCTGGTGAACAGTATGTTCCCCGGCGGATTCACCTTCCGCTGGATGGAAAAGATGTGGAAGGAAGTCGCCTCCCCCAAACCCCCAAAGGCATAAGATAAACAGGAAAACCACCCCGTTAAGGGGTGGTTTTTGTTTCGGTCAATGGACGGATTGCCGCATAAAAGCGGGATTATCAGTCAAAAAGATATTCATCCGGGAGATTCAGGACTTCTTCATCCAGGAAGCCCCTGACCACCTCTTTGATGTCGGGGGCGTGTATGGTCAGGATCTCTCCCATACGATCGGTGACAGCCACCGCGCCATAGCCAAGATCCGAGGAAAACACCAGTTTTTGCCGCTCCCGGTCGGCAAAATCTCTGCAAACGATGGCAATTTTGCTGATATAAGCATCCTGCTCATCGAGGACAAGGCCGTGGGCGAAGGTAAAGTCGTCACATTCTGTGGATGTGGTCACTTCCACGGCGGCGATCTCTTTCCCGATGAGGCCGGCAAACAGCACGTTGGGGTGAAACGTGTTCGGGTTGGTCCCGAAACGAATGTCTTTGGGAATGGTGTTCAGGTCCATCCTGACACTGCCGGCGTCACAGTAATTCACGCAAAGAAGGTCGCCGTCCTCAAACTCGATCAAAAACGGCTCGTCGATCTCGGCATATCTGGGAAGAAATACGCCCTCCGGCAGGAACGGGATCGGCTGATCGGCGGCGTGGTGTTTCGCGCCTTCCAGCCGGCTGTAAATTGCATCACTTATGGGGTCTTCTGTCCAGTTATAGCCCATACCGACGGCGTAGAAACCCTTGATGATCCTGCCCGGCAATTTGAGTTCTTTTATTTTTGCGAGGACTTCGTCATAAGTCTGCAAAACAGGCGCAGACCATTCCCAAAAGGAATATGTATTGTTTTTAAAGGCGTTTTTTCCGTTGGAAAGAATCATAGTCTGCACCTCCTGCATTCAGTGTGCGGCGTCTTTCTCTATTTCCCGGATGGGGCGGCGTTTGGCGTTCCGTTATGCTTTCGGTGTGCGCAGCACGCAAAAGCGGAACTTTGCAAGGGCGGCATACTTCTCGGCAGGGTGATCGTATGTTTGCAAAACGTCCATTGTGTTTATGAGGGGGATGGGGTCGATTCCGTGCTTTTTGAAGCGGTACGCCGCCTGTTCACAACTCATACGATGCAGCAGTTCCACAACGGCTTCGCCATCCTGTATGTAGGCGCACTTGTCGGCGTGCTTCTGCCACGCTTCGATGCAATACACCAAGTCGAAGTCTTCTGCGGCGACCCGGAAGCATTTGCTGTCGAGAGAAAGGACCTCTTTTTCCGCAAGGGCCGCTTTCAGATGGCAGTAAAAGGCGAGCATCTGCTCTTTCAGGGAAAGGGAGGGGTGCTTGGAAAGGGAAATAACATAGGCGTAATGCGGTTTGCCATCCACCATCCTAAACTGGATTTTCCGCAATCTGAAAACAGGCTTTACCCGCTGCGTTACATATTCATTGATTTGCTGGACACGGCTTTTGCGGTTTGGTCTGCATATAGAATCGCGCACATTCCTCGCCTCCTTATACACAGTATAACACACATTGTGTCCCATAAAAAGGGGCGAAAAACGCCCCCGGCCGTTTGGCCGGGGGCGTTTGTTATGCGGGTTTCGTCGTTGGAACGATTACAGTTCCTTGATGGCAGCCTGAGCGGCGGCCAGACGGGCGATGGGCACACGGAAGGGAGAGCAGGACACATAGTCCAGGCCGACCTTGTGGCAGAACTCCACGGAGGAGGGGTCGCCGCCGTGCTCGCCGCAGATGCCCAGGTGCAGGTCCTCGCGGGTGGAGCGGCCCAGTTTGGCAGCCATAGCAACCAACTTGCCAACGCCGGTCTGGTCCAGACGGGCGAAGGGATCGTTCTCGTAGATCTTACGGTCATAGTAAGCATCCAGGAACTTGCCGGCGTCGTCGCGGGAGAAGCCGAAGGTCATCTGGGTCAGGTCGTTGGTACCGAAGGAGAAGAACTCGGCCTCCTTGGCGATCTCGTCGGCAGTCAGGGCTGCGCGGGGGATCTCGATCATAGTGCCGACCTTGTATTTCAGGGAAGCGCCGGCGGCAGCGATGACAGCGTCAGCGGTCTCAACAACGATCTTCTTGACGTAAGCCAGTTCCTTGATCTCGCCGACCAGGGGGATCATAATCTCGGGGACCAGGTTCCAGTCAGCGTGCTTGGCCTGAACGTTCAGAGCGGCCTTAATGACGGCGCGGGTCTGCATAGCGGCGATCTCGGGATAGGTGACAGCCAGACGGCAGCCGCGGTGACCCATCATGGGGTTGAACTCGTGCAGACCGGCGATGATGGCCTTGATATCCTCAACGCTCTTGCCCAGGTCCTGAGCCAGCAGAGCGATGTCAGCCTCTTCAGTGGGAACGAACTCGTGCAGGGGGGGATCCAGGAAACGGATGGTGACGGGGCAGCCTTCCATAGCCTCGTAGATGCCCTCGAAGTCGCCCTGCTGCATAGGCTCCAGAACGGCCAGAGCGGCTTCGCGCTGCTCAACGGTGTCGGAGCAGATCATACGGCGGATGGCACGGATGCGGTCACCCTCGAAGAACATATGCTCGGTACGGCACAGGCCGATGCCCTGAGCGCCCAGAGAGCGGGCCTTGGCGGCGTCATAGGGAGTGTCGGCGTTGGTGCGGACCTGCAAACGGCGATACTTGTCGGCCCAGGCCATAACGCGGCCGAACTCGCCGGCGATGGTAGCCTCGACGGTAGCGACAGCGCCGTCATAGATGGTGCCGGTGGAGCCGTCCAGGGAGATCCAGTCGCCCTCGACATAGGTCTTGCCGGCCAGATCGAACTTCTTGTTTTCCTCGTCCATCTTAATCTCGCCGCAGCCGGAGACACAGCACTTGCCCATACCGCGGGCAACGACGGCTGCGTGGGAGGTCATACCGCCGCGAACGGTCAGGATGCCCTGAGCGGCCTTCATACCCTCGATATCCTCGGGAGAGGTTTCCAGACGGACCAGAATGACCTTCTCGCCGCGCTCGGCCCAGGCCTTGGCGTCCTCGGCGGAGAACACGCACTTGCCGGTGGCAGCGCCGGGAGAAGCGCCCAGAGCCTTGCCGATGACCTTGCTGTTTTTCAGAGCGACAGCGTCGAACTGGGGATGCAGCAGGGTGTCCAGGGTGCGGGGCTCGATCATAGCCACGGCCTTCTTCTCGTCGATCATACCCTCGTCCACCAGGTCGCAGGCGATTTTCAGAGCGGCGGCAGCGGTGCGCTTGCCGTTACGGGTCTGCAACATATAGAGTTTGTTGTTCTCGACGGTGAACTCCATATCCTGCATATCACGATAGTGGTTTTCCAGGATCTTGCAGACGTTCTCGAACTGAGCAAAAGCCTCGGGGAACTTCTCGGCCATCTCAGCGATGGGCATCGGAGTACGGACGCCGGCCACGACGTCTTCGCCCTGGGCGTTGGTCAGGAACTCGCCGAACAGGACCTTCTCGCCGGTGGCGGGGTTACGGGTGAAAGCGACGCCGGTGCCGCAGTCATCGCCCATATTGCCGAAGGCCATAGACTGGACGTTGACGGCAGTGCCCCAGGAATAGGGGATGTCGTTGTCGCGGCGATAGACGTTGGCGCGGGGGTTGTCCCAGGAACGGAACACGGCCTTGACGGCGCCCATCAACTGCTCCTTGGGATCGGTGGGGAACTCGGCACCGATCTTGGCCTTGTACTCGGCCTTGAACTGGCCGGCCAGTTCTTTCAGGTCTTCGGCGGTCAGGTCGACGTCCAGAGTGACGCCCTTCTTCTCCTTCATCTCGTCGATGAGGGTCTCGAAGTACTTCTTGCCGACTTCCATAACAACGTCGGAGTACATCTGGATGAAGCGGCGATAGCAGTCATAGGCCCAGCGGGGGTTACCGGACTTCTTGGCCAGGACTTCCACGACAGTGTCGTTCAGGCCCAGGTTCAGGATGGTGTCCATCATACCGGGCATAGAGGCGCGGGCGCCGGAACGGACGGAGACCAGCAGGGGGTTCTCGCTGTCGCCGAACTTCTTGCCGGTGATGGCTTCCATCTTCTCGATGTACTCCATAATCTCGGCAAAGATCTCGTCATTGATCTTCTGGCCGTCCTCGTAGTACTGAGTGCAGGCCTCGGTGGTGATGGTGAAGCCCTGGGGAACGGGCAGGCCGATGTTGGTCATCTCGGCCAGGTTGGCGCCCTTACCGCCCAGCAGTTCACGCATAGAAGCGTTGCCCTCGGTAAACAGGTAACAATACTTTTTGCTCATGTTCATTCCTCCGTATTTGATGTATCTGCTCGATGCAGAATAAAAGAAGACGATAGATGCGTACTATTCCATAATAGCCATAACATTATAATGGATATTTTAACAAAAAACAATGCATAAACGGCAAAAAAATCAAGGCAGAAACAAAAAATACGGAAGAAAACCTGTAAAATTTCCACAAAAAGGGCGGCGGCTCCTGCGGGCGGCAAAAACGCCCCCTGCCAAAGTGGCAGGGGGCAGAGACGGCGTTATTTCAGATCGGCGCCCAGCAGATATTTTTGCAGAGGCTTGTACAGCAGCGCGGCGATGAGAAGGGCGATGAGGGTATTGGGCAGCATATAGGAGCCGTTGTAGACGATGGAGTAGGCTGCGGGAGAGGTAAAGGTCCACTGCATAAACTCCGTGGGCACCAGAATTTTGTAGATGGTCACGCCGCTGATGTAGTGGATGATGAAGCGTCCCAGACAGCCCACCACGGTGCCGGCAAAGATGCCCCAGTTCTTCCCGCGGAAAAGACCGGCCAGACCCAACGGGGTAAAGGCCACCAGATAGTCCAGCAGCATAGACTGCCAGCCCCAGGCATAGGCGCCGTCAAAAATCAGTTGCAGCAGGCCGAACACAAAGCCTGTCAAAAGGCCGGGAGCGAGACCCCAGCGCACCGCGAAGAACAGAATGGGGAACATTGCGGGGGTCAGAGAGCCGCCGTTGGGCAGTTCCATCAGTTTGATGTAACTGAGGATCTGGGCAAGCGCCACCATAAGGGCGCCCTCGCAGAGCATACGCACGCGGAGATGTGATTTGGAATGCATAAAATTCCCTCCAAAAATAAAAGTACCGCAGGCCATCAAACGGGCTTGCGGTACGGAAAAAACGACGTCGACTTTTCGTTCACTTCCTACGCCGGCATTACCCGGATCAGGTTTAAGGGACAGAAGACGGTTCTGGTCTTGCATCTCAGCCGGGAGTCCTCCCAGCGCCCCTGTGTTTGATTGTCTCGCGGTCAGGAAAATTATTGCACGGCCCGGCGGCTTTGTCAAGAGAATGCTTTCTTTTTCGTGATTTTGTGTTATGATAGGAACAGCGAAAGGGGGAACAGCGTGTGACGAACAGAAAAAATGAACTGCCTGCCGCCCGGATCCGGGAAGCGGCCGCACGGGGCGCGCTGTCCCACGCGTGGCTCATCACCGGCATTGGCGACCGTATGGAACTGGCCCGCTACGCTGCCGCCGCTATGGAGTGCGAGGCGGAAACCGGGAAGCCCTGCGGCGTGTGCCGCGCCTGCTGCAAAGTCTTTGCGGACATCCACCCCGATGTGGTGACCGTGGTGGACCCGGAACATAAAAATATCGCCGTGGACATTGTGCGTGAGATCCGCGCCGACGCCTATATCCGTCCCAACGAGGGACGGCGGAAGGTCTATATCTTCCCGGACTGCTCCATCCTGCCGGACCGGGGACAGAACGTGCTGCTGAAAGTGGTGGAGGAAGGGCCGCCCTATGCGGCGTTCCTCTTCTGCGCCGAAAACGGCGCCGTGGTGTTGCAGACCCTGCGCTCCCGCTGCGTGGAGTTGAAGATCCAGGGCGGCGAGGAGACGGCGGAGGTGCTTTCGGAGGATGCCGACGCCCTGTGCCGCGCCGTGGCAAGCCGGCGCAGGGGCAGCGTGGCGGAACTGCTGACGGCGCTGGAACGAAAGAAGCCGGAGCGTGCCGCCGTGGCGGAACTGCTGGCCTGCGCCTACGGCGCGTTCTCTGCGGCACTGCTGCTGCTTTATGGACAGCAGCCTGCCTCCGCAGACCGGGAAATCGCACCAGTTCTTGCGAAAAACTTGACAAAAACGCAAATCGTGTCCACAATAGAAGTGTTGCAAAAGTATCACGGAGAGTGCGGCTATAACGTAGGCGTCAGCCACGTGCTGGGCGCGCTCGCCGCCGAATTGGAGGGTATCCTTTGATTGAAGTCATCAGCGTCCGCTTTCGCGGCGGATGTAAAAATTATTATTTTTCTCCCGGCGAATTGCAGGTGAAAATGGGCGACAAGGTGATCGTGGAAACGGCACAGGGCCCTGAGTTTGCCACCTGCACCGAGGGTAATCACGAGGTGGCGGAGTCCGCCATCGTCAGCCCCCTTTGCGCCGTGCTGCGTATGGCCACGGACAGCGATATGCGCACCGTGGACTACAACCGCAAGCGGGAGAGCGAAGCCTTTGACATCTGCGAAAAGAAGATCGAAGAACACGGCCTGGATATGAAACTGGTGAACGTTTCCGCCAGTTTTGACGGAAATAAGATCATTTTCTATTTCACCGCCGACGGCCGCGTGGATTTCCGCGAACTGGTGCGGGATCTGGCAGGCGTGTTCCGCGCCCGCATCGAACTGCGCCAGATCGGCGTGCGCGACGAGGCGAAGATGATCGGCGGTCTCGGTATCTGCGGCCGGCCCTTCTGCTGCTCCCAGTTCCTGGACAGTTTTATGCCCGTTTCCATCAAGATGGCCAAGACCCAGAACCTGAGCCTGAATCCCACCAAAATTTCCGGCACCTGCGGCCGTCTGATGTGCTGCCTGAAATACGAGCAGAACGCCTATGAGGACGCCGTGAAGCGGATGCCCAAGGTGGAGAGTTTTGTCCAGACGCCGGACGGCCCCGGCAATGTCAAGAGCATCGACCTGCTGCGGGAAACCGTGAAGGTCAGCCTGGACAGTTCCCCCGAACCTTTGAAAAAATACCACAACTGCGAAGTCCGCGTCCTGCGCAACGGCAAGGGCAGCCGCGAAGGTATCGAGATTCCGGAGCGCACCGCCCGCTATGTGGAGGAAGTGGAAGAGCCGATTTTTGCCGCACCCGTTATTGCCTCCTCCGTCCCTTATGAGGTGGATGAGGAACTGGAAGACGCCCCCACCCGTGAAAAGATCGGGCAGGAGGGCGGCAAGGCCCGCCGCCGTCACCGCGGCGGTCGCCGGAGAGGCGGCAAGAGTGAGGGCGTCGCTGCCCAGCCCAAAACCCAGCAGCCCAAGAGCGAAGGCGGCGAGAAAAAGGGCGGAAAGCCCCGCGCGGAAGGCGGCGAAAAGAAAGGCGGCAGACCCCAGAGCGGCAAGAACGCCAGCGGAAAGCAGCAGCCCAAAGCGGAGAACAAAGCCGAGGGCGGCGAGAGTGCCGCAGCCAAGCGCCGCCGTCCCCACCATCGGGGCGGCCGGCGCAGAGGCGGCAAGGGCGGCGGTGCCGCTGCACCCAGGAGCGAATAAAAAGAGACCCGCTGTCCGCATAGCGGACGGCGGGTTTTTGTAAAAAGGGGAGAACGATGGGAAAGTTTGACGGAGTTTTGCTTGCCAGCGACTTTGACAACACGCTGGTCTATACGGAACGCGCCCTGCGCAGCGGAACGGAACTGCAACCGCCGTCCCGGAAAACCTGCGAAGCGCTGGAATATTTTATGGCCGAGGGCGGACGCTTTGCCGTGGCCACCGGCCGCGCGCTGCCGGCCTTTGCCCGTTATGCTGCCGGGATCCCGATGAATGCACCCTGCGTGGTGTGCAACGGCGCGGTGCTGTATGACTTTGCCCGGGGAGAAACGGTGGAAGCCGCCCTGCTGGAAGGTGAGGTGCGCCAACGGGTCCAGACCGTGCTGGACCGCTTCCCGGAAGTGGCAGCGGAGGCCTATCACGTGAACAACGTGATCTATGCCGTCCAGCCCAACGAAGCCACCCGCCAGCACGAGCACGTGACCCGGGTGGCAGTTACGGAAGCGCCGTCACTGCCGGATGTGCCGCTGCCGCTGGGCAAGATTTTGCTGGAAGGCGCCCACGCTGTGCTGGAAGAAGCGCTGGCCTTTCTGCGGATGCAGCCGTGGGCGGCGGAATACGAACTGGTTTTTTCCCAGCCGCACCTTCTGGAATTTACGGCCAAAGGCGCGGACAAGGCCGGTATGGTGCGTCGCCTGGCGCAGCGTCTGGGCATCTCTATGGAACACGTTTACTGCGTGGGCGACGAGTCCAACGATCTGACGATGCTCGCCGCCGCGGCCCAGGGCTTTGCACCCGCCAACTGCGCGGCGGCAGTGCGGGAGAGCGGCGCCACCATCGTGGCCCACGCGGACGAGGACGCCATCGCCGCTGTGGTGGAGATCCTGGATCAGAAATACGGAAAAAAGTAAGAGCCGAAAGGCTCTTACTTTTTCGGTGGCGGAGGTGTCTGCTTGTCGCTCAATCCCAGCAGATAGTCGGTGCTGGTGTGATAAATGCGGGAGAGCGCAATCAGAATGTCGATAGGTATATTATTGGCGCCGTTTTCGTAGGCAGAATATGTGCGGCGATTGATGTGCAGTTGATCCGCCACGACCTGCTGCGACCAGTCGTTATCTTCCCGCAATGCTCGGATTCGTTCCAGTTTCATTGAATCACCTCGTGCTCATCATAGTATGGCACGAATTTTACCGCCGCTTTTTGGCAGGATTTATGGCGCAATTGGGACGAACGATGAGAAAAATGGGCCCCAAAGGGCGCCATACTTATCCGCCTGGCACTCCGAAACGGGCGGAAACGGAGAAAAAAGAGAGCCAAACGGCTCTCTTTTTTTGATGCGGCTATTTCGTGCCCCAGACTTTTCTGCCGGCGCTCCACACGGCGCGGACAGCGTCCTTCTGGCGGCGGTAGATACAGCGCTCGAACCGGTCTGCGGCCGGCATCGGGGGCAGGGCGTCGTCGGCCAGGACCATTGCGTGGAGGGGATTGCCGGGGGCGAAGCCGGGCTGCTCGCCGAAGAAGGCGGCGCCGGCGGAGGTGGCCAGATACCAGCCCTCGGGAACGGTCAGGAAGGGCGTTTGCTTTCCATCTTCCATATAGCGGATCTTGGACGCCCGGATGGAGGAGGTGACCACGTCGAACAGATTCAGGTGGTCGCCGCCGGCGATGTCGCTGCCCAGCGCCACGTTCAGCCCCTCGTTCAGCATCGTACGAATGGGGGCGGTGCCGGAGCAGACGTTCACATTGGAGTCGGCACAGTGCACCACGGTGACGCCGGCGTCACGCATTGCGGCGCGCTCCCGCGCATCGGACCAGACGCAGTGGGCCATCAGGGTGCGGTCGTTCCAAAGACCGAACTTGGCGTAGGTCTCCCAATACTGGGTGCAGTCAGGGTGCAGCGCCCGCACCCACTCGATCTCCTTGTCGTTTTCGGACAGATGGGACTGCACGGGGAGGTTTCGTTTCGCTGCCAGATCGCCGAGGAAGGCCATTACCTCGTCGGTGCAGGAGGGGGTGAAGCGGGGTGTCAGAATCGGCTTGACATACTTGAAATCGCCGCAGGATTCCAGCCAACGCAGGGTCTCGGAGATGGATTCTTCTGTGGTTTCTTCCAGCACGCCGGGGGCGGCGTTGCGGTCCATATTCACCTTGCCCACATAGCCGGTGACGCCGGCCTTTTCCAGTTCTTCCATCAGAACAAGGGTGGCGTCGGTGTGGAGGGAGGAGAACATACACACCCGGGTGGTGCCGCCGGAGATCAGTTCCCGCGCCAGTTCCCGATAGATGCTGCGGGCGTAGTCCGTGTCGGCAAAGCGGGCCTCCATCGGGAAGGTATAGGTGTTCAGCCAGTCCAGCAGGGGCAGGTCCATACCCGTGCCCAGCATAGGATACTGGGGGGCGTGGAGATGCAGGTCGGCAAAGGATTGAAGGATCAGCGCGTCGCCGAAGTCCTCCACGGGCGCGGCGGCATACCGCTCCGGCAGAGCGGAAAACACGCCAGCAATGACGCCGTCCTCGGCCACCAGGTATCCGTTTTCTGTGATGTCCACCTGCCCCAGTGCGGGCGCAGACACGATGGTGCCTTTCAAAACAGTAACAGCCATACAAACACCTCCATCAAACTGTGCGGCGAAAAAACAAAGAAGTGCCTGCCCGGGCAGAAAGATCCGCCTGCGGTCAGACACTCATAGAAGAACCTTTCGGCGGCTCCGTAGAAACTTTCGCACCGTTTGCAGCGAAACTATATGAGCGATATGAGAGGATATGCGCTATCTATATTAAAAATAATAGCATACCTGCGGGGAAAAAGCAAGGGCTGTGCTCTGCGCCTTACATCGGGCCGCTGTTTGAGTCCGTGGGACACGGCTATGAAACAACGGATTACAAAAAACTGGACAGCCGGCTGGGCACCAACGCGGACCTGAAAAACTTCGTGGCGGAATGCCACAACCAGAGCATCCGCGTGATCCTGGACGGCGTGTTCAACCATACGGGCCGGGATTTCTTCGCGTTTCGGGACATTCGGCAAAACCGGGAAGCCTCGCCGTTTAAGGACTGGTACTGCAACGTGAATTTCTGAGGGAACAATTTCTTCGGCGATGGATTCTCCTATGAAACTGGGGCGGCTGCGACCTGCTTGCGAAGTTGAACCAGCACGACCCGGCCGTCCGGGACTACATTTGCGATGTGGTCCGCTTCTGGGTGTGGGAGTTTGATATCGACGGGATCCGTCTGGATGCCGCGGATATTATGGATTTTGAATATATGAAGACCCTCCGCCGGATGGCAAGCGAAGTGAAAGTGGATTTCTGGCTGATGGGAGAGGTGATTCACGGCAACTCGCCCACTGGGCAAATGACGGAACGCTGCACTCCGTGACCAACTGTATGCTCCATAAAGCGCTGTATTCCGCCCGCAATGACCACAATTATTTTGAGATCGCCCATACCATCAAGTATGTCAGCGATATGACGGGCGACCGGCTGAATCTTTACACCTTTGTTGACAATCACGATGTGGAGCGCATTTACACGAAACTCAAAACAAGGCGCATTTCCTTCCGGTACACGTGCTGCTCTATACGCTGCCGGGGATCCCGTCCGTTTACTACGGCTCCGAATTCGGCATCGAGGAACTTCAAGAGGCCATCCTTGAAAAATGAGAGGAAACGGGCCGGTCACCGACTATATGCTGGGCACGATGCGGGAAAATACCCACCGCGGCTCCCTGTTGAACTGGGTCAGAAGTTTTCACTGAAAAACGGGCATCCCCGCCCGAAAGGCCCCTCTGCCATTTTTGTGGAGGGGCCTTTTTGCTGCCAAACCGCAGGTGAGGGGAAAGAGAGCCCTTGTGCAATCCGGAAGAACCTGCTAAAATGATAAAAAATTTTTCGTTGGGAGCGCGTTATGAAAGGATCCTTGAACGCAAGAGTGCAGATGTTCACCGCGATGTTTATCTTCGGAACCATTGGCATTTTTGTCCGCCACATCCCGCTGGCATCCAGTATGCTGGCCTGCGCCAGAGGCTTCATCGGCACGGCGTTTCTGCTGCTGGTGATGGCGCTTGGCAGGAAGAAGGTCTCCCGGGACGAGGTGCAGAAAAACTGGAAGGTGCTTCTCTTTTCCGGCGCCGGCATCGGCGCCAACTGGATCCTGCTTTTTGAGGCCTACCGCTACACCACCGTGGCCACGGCCACACTGTGCTACTACCTTGCACCCATCTTTATCATCATCGCCTCGCCCTTTGTGCTGAAAGAGCGGCTGACGCTGCGAAAGACGCTGTGCGTGGCGGCGGCGCTGGCGGGTATGGTACTGGTCTCCGGCGTTGTGCAGGGCGGACTTCCCGGTGCCAACGAGGTGCGGGGGATCCTGTTCGGCCTTAGTGCTGCGGTGCTGTACGCCGCCGTGGTGCTGGCAAACCGCTTCCTGCACGACATTTCCGCCTATACGAAAACAGTGGCGCAACTGTTCATTGCCGCGGCGGTGACCGTGCCCTACATCCTGCTGACGGAGGAACTTGCCGCCGTTTCCCTGACGGTGGGGCAGTGGCTGCTGGTGGCGTTTCTGGGCGTGGTCCATACCGGCGTTGCCTATACGATGTATTTCAGCGCACTGGGCAGACTGGAAGTGCATACGGCTGCCATTTTCAGTTATATCGACCCTGTGGTGGCGGTCATTCTTTCTGCGCTGCTGCTGCGGGAGCCGATGGGGCTCTGGGGCGGCGTGGGCGCCGTGCTGATCCTGGGCAGCGCGCTTGTCAGCGAACTTCCGGAAAAAGAAACCTGAACCGCGACCCGCAGGTGATCCGTCACCTGCGGGTTTCCTTTTGCCTATACTGTCATACGGGCGGCGTTCCGCCCGAGGATGGAAAGGTGTTGACGGATATGCCGGCTTCTCTTGGTTGGGCGGCGCTGGGCACGGGATTTATCTTCCTGATGACCGCTCTGGGCGCCGCTATGGTATTTTTTCTTCCCGGGGCGCCGCAGCCCCGGTTTCAAAAGGTGGTTCTCGGATTTGCTGCCGGTGTGATGACGGCGGCGTCGGTTTGGAGTCTGCTGCTGCCGGCGATGGAGCGCACGGCGGCGGCAGGAAACGTTCCCGTCTGGCTGCCTGCGGCAGCGGGAATGCTGGCGGGCGTGGTGTTTCTGGCGGCGCTGGACGGAGCGCTGCCCCGTCTGCGGCAGATCAAGACCAGCAGCAGACAAAGCGCCCTGTTGATGACGGCTATCACCCTACATAATGTGCCGGAGGGAATGGCGGTGGGGCTGGCCTTTGCGCTGGCGGCAAGCGGAGAACACTTTGCCGCCGCGGCGGCACTGGCTATCGGCATCGGCATCCAGAACTTCCCCGAGGGAATGGCCATCGCGCTGCCGCTGCGGCAGGAGGGCGCGTCCCGCCGCCGCGCCTTTTTCACCGGCGTGCTCTCGGGTGCTGTGGAGCCGGTGTTTGGGCTGCTGGTGGTGCTGGCGGCGGCGCAGGCGGTGCCGGCGATGCCGTGGCTTTTGAGTTTTGCGGCAGGCGCGATGCTGTACGTGGTGGTGGAGGAACTGGTGCCCCAGGCGCACAGCCGCCTGGGAACCTGCGGCTTTGTGTCGGGCTTTCTCATTATGATGGTGCTGGACACGGCGCTGGGGTGAAAAAACGGGGTGCGAATGTTCGCACCCCGTTTTGTTACGGTCTTTGGTTGATCTTGAAGTTGATGGGCAGGCCGGTCAGATACCGGCGGACGACGTCGAAGGCGTGGTTGGTGGACAGATCCTGGATCCGGTCCCGGCGGCGCTTGCCCAGTTCCAGCGGGCGGCAGAACGTGCCGTCCGGAGTGGCAAGGCCAATGTAGACAACGCCCACCGGATTGCCCCGCTCGTCGGGATCGGGCCCGGCCACGCCGGTGACAGACACAGCGACGTCCGCGCCGGTGATGCGGCGGGCACCTTCCGCCATCGCCCGGGCGGTCTCCTTGGACACGGCGCCGTGGGCGTCCAGAATGTCCTGCGGAACGCCCAGCACGTCGGCCTTGACGCTGGTCCAGTAACTGACCACGCCGCCCCGGTAAACGGAAGACACTCCGGGCAGCGCCGTCAAGCGCTCGGCGATGCGGCCGCCGGTGCAACTTTCCGCCGTGGCGATGGTCCAGCCCCGCTGTTTCAGCAGGTCGAAACAGACATCTTCCAGTCCCGGCACATCCACGCCGTAGACCACGTCCCCGAGGAAGGCGACCATCTCCTCCACCAGCGGGGCAAGAAGCGCCTCCGCCGCCTCGGCGCTTTCCGCCTTTGCGGTGGCCCGCAGACGGACCTCGCTGGGCTTGGCGTAGGTGGCGAGGGAGGGATTGGCCATTTGCGCCATCCGGTCCCGAAGCAACTCTTCCATAGGGCTTTCGCCCAGACCGAAGGTCATAATATCGTGGGAGAGGATGACCTCACCGGAAAGGGTGCGCAGATAGGGCAGCACGTGGCGTTGCAGCATCGTGCGCATCTCAAACGGCGGTCCGGGCAGCATCAGCACGTGGATGCCGTCGGCTTCAAAGGCGCAGCCCGGGGCGGTGCCCACAGGGTTGTCGAACACGGTGCAGCCTTCCGGCAGTTCCGCCTGCCGGATGTTGTTCTCCGGCATTTTGATGTGGGCGTTGCGCTCGAAAAAGACGCGAATGGTTTCCAGAATGTCCTCGTGAAGCACCAGCGGCTTGCCAAAGGCCTCGCAGATGGTCTGCTTGGTCAGGTCGTCATAGGTGGGGCCGAGCCCGCCGGTGGTGATGATAATGTCGGCCCGCTTCCGGGCGATGTCCAGGACCTCGCGCAGACGGGCGGGGTTGTCCCCCACCACGGAGTGCCAGTAGACATTGACGCCCACCGCCGCCAGCGCCGCAGACAGGTCCTGGGCGTTGGTGTTGGCTACGGAGCCCATCAGCAGTTCCGAGCCCACGGCGATGATCTCTGCGTTGTGTGACATAGAAAGCCCTCCTCGGTATGAAGTTCAGGGACAGGCCGAAACCTGTCCCTGTGTAGATGTTCAGGGTTTCACGCGCACCCAGGTCTCGCCTTCCAGGGCCTCGGCCACCAGGGCGTCGATGTCCAGCACCGCTTCGGCGGCGCGGACGTCCTCGATGTTGGGGCGAATGGCGGGATGGCGGGGCGTGAACACGGTGCAGCAGTCCTCATAAGGCAGGATGGAGGTCTCATAAGTGCCGATCTGGCGGGCGATGCGGATGATCTCCACCTTGTCTGTGCCGATGAGGGGGCGCAGAATGGGCATAGAGGTCACGTCCTCGGTAACGCCCAGTGCCATCATCGTCTGGCTGGCAACCTGCCCCAGAGATTCGCCGGTGACCAGCGCGTGGGCGCCGGCCTTCTTTGCCACGGCCTCGGAAATGCGCATCATAAAGCGGCGCATAATGAGAGTGAAGTACTCCTCGGGGCAGTTTCTGCGAATTTCTTCCTGGATCTTGGTGAAGGGAATGATGTGGACCAGCATCCGGCCACAGTAGGCGGTGAGTTCCTGCGCCAGTTGGAGCACCTTGTCCTGCGCCTGCTGGGAGGTGTAGGGGGGAGAAACGAAATGCACCATCTCCAACTCCACGCCGCGGCGGGCGATCATCCAACTGGAAACGGGGGAGTCCAGACCGCCGGAGAGAAGGCTCACGGCTTTGCCGCCGGTGCCCACGGGCAGGCCGCCCGCGCCGGGCACGGAGGGGGCGTGGACATAGGCTGCCTTTTCCCGGATCTCCACGTACACGGTCAGGTCAGGCTTGTGGACATCCACCTTCACGTGGGGGAAGGCCTCCGCCAGTTCGCCGCCCACGGCCTGGGAGATCTGGATGGAATTCATATGGAACTGCTTGTCGGAGCGCTTGCTCTCCACTTTGAAGGTTTTTGCGGCGGCAAATTCGTCGGCCAGATAGGTCTTTGCGGTCTCGACAATGGCGTTCAAGTCCTTCTCACAGGGCACGGCACGGGCCACGGTCACCACGCCGAAGATCTGCCGGGCGGCGGTGTAGGCCGCCTCCATATCGCAGTCCTCCTTCTGGGGCTCCACGTAGATGGTGCTCTGGCGCACGTAGATCTGGAAACTGCCGCAGTTTTTCATACGGCGGCGGACGGTGTTGACCAACTTGTCCTCGAAGGAGCGGCGGTTCAGACCTTTCAGCACCACTTCGCCCAGTTTGAGCAGCAGCATTTCGTTGTTGTTCATCAAGGAAGTTCCTCCTTACGATTCGTTCAAAATCATCGAGCAAATATTATACACGATAATTTACAAAAGAAAAAGCCCTATTTTCGCGGCAGTTTCCTGCTATAATAAACTGGAAGAAGTATGAATGACCCATCACCGAAACAGAAAACAGGAGGATGAACGTATGAAGATCGTTGCCATCAACGGAAGCCCCCGCAAAAACGGAAACAACGCCCAACTGCTGGAAGTGGTCCGCCGCGAGGTGGAAGCCGCCGGCGTAGAGTTTGAAGTGGTACAGCCCGGCGCCCACGTAAAGCCCTGCCTGGCCTGCTACCATTGCCTGAGCACCGGCTCTCTGCGCTGCATCCAGGACGATGACGGCGTCAACGAGATCATTGCAAAGTGCATCGAGGCCGACGGCATCCTGCTGACCTCTCCCGTGTATCACTCCGGCATCGCCGGCAATATGAAGTGCGTCATTGACCGATTGATGCTGGCGGCAGGCTGCGGCGTCAACCAGATGCGCCACAAGGTGGGCGGCGCCCTGTGCACCCTGCGCCGCAGCGGCGGCAGCGAGACTTATCACCAGTTGCTGGCCGCGATGGACTGTATGGAAATGGTCATCGCCACCTCCGACTACTGGGGCGTGGCCCACGGCGCCGACCCCGGAGAGGTGATGCAGGACGAGGAGGGCCTGGAAGTGGCCGCAAGACTTGGCAGAAATATGGCGTGGCTGGTGAAGGCCGTGGCTGCGGCCAAGGACGATGCCCCCGCCTACGCACCCCGTCCGATGACCAACTTCATCCGATAAACAAGAGGCGCCCCGGAGAACACTCCGGGGCGGTTTGCTATTTAGGAAAGGAAGAAGAAAAGGGCACTCCCGATACAAGGAGTGCCTTTAAAGGTGTTATTCGCTTATTTTTTGAGCGTTTCGAATTTGACGGTGTAGCCCTGTTCCTGAACCACATCGTTATTGACCAGTTTTTCGATAATTTCTTTTGCATTTTCAAGGGCCTTGTCCAAGATGCCGTTTTCGATTGCGCGCCTTTCCATCGCTTCTTTGCTGACGGCGTCAAACTGTCTGACATCCTGGACCTTCACGGGATTGAACAAACCGTCTTTTTCGTCCAGGGTTTCAAAACTGGTGCTGTCGATTTCGTGAGAAAGGATCTCAGCATCGGGCATATGTATGATAATTTCTTTGCTTGCGTCCTTGATCTCCACGATGATCTTATCTATCGTTACGCCGGCTTTGATAATTCCGTCCCACTTGGCAACAAAAGACTTTTTCGTAAAAGGAATGTTTACACCAAATACTTTTTGGGGATCTTCAAACTTTCCGGCATCGGTATATAAGTATTCGATGGTTGCAAGTTCACCAATACCCTTGATTTCCGCCTCGATCAGACTAAGAGAGACTTCTTTTGAAACGGTATTATCGAAAATGTGGGCGGCATTGGCCAGATCGTCTTTTAATTTTTTGTTTTCCTCGATTAACGAATCAATCTCGTTTTCGGACTTCTGCGCAGCGGTCGAATAACCCTTGAAGAAGATTGCCAGAAATGCTGCAATCAATACTACGGCAATGATTCCCCACTTAATCATTTTCGCCTTGTATCGCACGAGTGCGCTCAATTCGTTTTTGTGTTCGCTATCCATATTTTTCTCCCTCTCTATGTTTTTGTTTTGCACAAAAGCGTTTGTAAATTTCGCGCATTTAATGCGGCACTGTTATTTGGACTGGTTCTGTTCGGTATGGGACTGCTCGCCGTGCTTCTGATTGACGTGTTTGAGATAGAAGCGGTGCCAGTGGTGGCGGTGCTCGGAGGGATGGAACAGTTCGGAGATCTGCAACTTGTTCTCGCGGCGGTTGCGGACGGCCTCCGGCATAGGCTTGATATCGCCGGCGGCGGTCAGGGCGGCCTTGGTCATCATAGGACCGACCAGTTCATAGACCAGCACGGCAAACAGGATAATATTGCGGATCAATTCGCCTTCTTCGCCCAACTGCTTGGCGGTCATACACATACCCAGCGCCACGCCGGCCTGGGGCAGCAGGGTGATGCCCAGATACTTGCAGATCTGAGGCGCGCAATGGGCCCATTTGGCGCTCATCAGCGCGCCGAAATACTTGCCCAGAGAGCGGACGATGATATAGATCACACCGATGACCACGATGTAGCGCTCGTTGAACACGCTCAGTTCCAACTCTGCGCCGCTGACCACGAAGAACAGCGCCAGCAGGGGAGAAGTCCAGCGGTCGGACTTTTCCATCAGGTCGTGGGAGAGGGGGCAGGTGTTGCAGAACACGGTGCCCAACATCATACAAACCAGCAGAGAAGAGAACTTTACGTGCAGGTCACCGATATGGAACTCCATCATAGACAGCGCCACCGTCAGGAACACGAAGGCGATGGTCAGGTTCAGACGGTTGGTGTTGGAGTTGAACATCCGCTCCATCTGGGTCAGAAGCCAGCCCAGAACAGCGCCCAGCAGCAGGGAGAACACGATCTCCACCAGCGGCGTCAGCAGAACGGAGATCAGATCCACCGTGCCGCTGATGAGGGTGCGTGCGATGCCGAAGGACACGGCGAACACCACCAGACCCACGGCGTCGTCCAGTGCGACGATGGGCAGCAGCAGGTCGGTGAGAGGACCGCGGGCCTTGTACTGACGGACGACCATCAGCGTGGCGGCGGGAGCGGTGGCGGTGGCGATGGCGCCCAGGGTGATGGCTTGTGCCACGGAGAGTTTCTCGGGCATCAGCACGTGGATGCCGATGAGGACGGCATCCACCAGCAATGCGGCGAACAGCGCCTGCACCACACCGATGATCAGCGCCTGCCGGCCGGTGGATTTCAGCGCGTCAAGACGGAACTCGTTGCCGATGGAAAAGGCGATGAAGCCCAGGGAAACATCGGCCACCAGAGAGAGGGCGGTCACAGCCTCCATAGAGGAGAAGCCCAGACCTTCGATGCCCAGGCGACCCAGACAGTAGGGACCGATGAGAACACCGGCGATGAGGTAGGCGGTGACAGAGGGCAGTTTCAGCGGCTTGAACACGCGGGTCATCAGCAGAGCCGCCAGCATTGCGACGGAAACAGACAGGAGAATAGCCAAGGGATGCACCTTCTTTATTTATAATATTTATAATTTTACTCTTGAAATTCCGAATCCCAAGTATACTGCGCTGTCGCTGGAAATGCAAACAGCAAAGTGTTTAATTTCTGCTAAAAAACAGAAATTCAGATGTAAATTATGCACAAAAGACAAAAACGGCAGACAGGCGTTACGTCCTGCCTGCCGCAGTGTTTGCGGGAAGGGGGATGTGCTGCGATCAGCCTTTCAGAATGTCCGTGTTGCGGTACTGGATGGCCTCGGCAAGATGGGCGGCGGAAATGGTTTCTGCGCCGTCCAGGTCGGCGATGGTGCGCGCCACCCGCAGGATGCGGTCGTGGGAGCGTGCGGTAAGGCCCATACGGGCAAAGGCGGATTCCAGAAGTTTTTCGCCGGCGGTGTCCAGCGGACAGGCTTCGGCGATGGCGGAGGCGGGCATATGGGCGTTGCAGGCGATGCCTGTGCCCGCGAAGCGGCGCAACTGGATGGCGCGTGCGGCGTTCACCCGCGCCTTGACCACCGCCGAAGATTCAGGCGTTTCCCTGCGGCGCATCGCCTCGAATTCCACAGAGGGGACGCTGACGTGGAGGTCGATGCGGTCCAGCAGCGGGCCGGAGATCTTTTCGGCGTATTTTTCCGCGTCCCGGTGGGAGCAGGTGCAGCGGCCGCTGGGATGTCCCCGCCAGCCGCAGCGGCAGGGATTCATCGCGCAGACCAACTGGAACCGGGCGGGCATATGCAGCGTGCCGCCGGCGCGGGCCACGGTGACCTCGCCGTCTTCCAGAGGCTGGCGCATCGCTTCCAGCACGTCCCGGTGGAACTCCGGCAACTCGTCCAGAAACAGAACGCCGTTGTGGGCCAGAGAGATCTCGCCGGGGCGCAGCGCCGGGCCGCCGCCGGAGAGGGCGGAAGCCGAGGCGGTGTGATGGGGGCTGCGGAAGGGACGCCGGGTCAGCAGGGGATGTTTGGGGTCTGCTAGTCCCGCTACCGACCAGATGGCGGACACCGCCAGCGCCTCCTGCCGGCTCATATCCGGCAGAATGGAGGGCAGGCGCTTTGCCAGCATACTCTTGCCGGCGCCCGGAGAGCCGATCAGAAGTACATTATGTCTGTGACTCACGGTTTGGGAAAAGCCGCAATTTCCAAGGGTTTTATGTTTTGTAATGACCAAAACACCACCTAAAAATCAAGGGTCTAAAATGAAAAAATCTGTGATTTGAAAAATTTTTGAGTCGCATAATGACCGAATACTGTAGAAATATTATGCGAGTGGAATTATATCATAAATGGGTCATTTCTTCAAGTTGAAGAAAATAATGGAAGGGTTTGATTTTCGTAATTAGTTTAGAGGCTGTTGTAAATATCTCTCTTTTGCCCTCAGATTAGCCCAGATTTCTTTTGAGGGAAAAGGTGAGAAAATATAGGGTTGAAAAAATAGGCTGTCAGAATCGATTAAAACAGGAGCAGGCATAACCTATGCCTGCTCCCTTTCTTTGAGATAGATTAGATATTGTTGATAGAGTTCATCAACATAGTCTTTGATTTGTTGGTTGACAGATTTGCTTTCAATGCCTAAGTCTTTAATATAACCATCTACACCAAAAGCATTACTGGTATAGCAATGAGGAGAAGTTGAAGTAGGCCAATCCTTCTTTGTGGTTTTAGAAATGCTTTCCTTTTTATCTTCAATGGTCAAGTCATCTCTGTCAAAAGGATGAACTTCGGGCAAAGGGATAGTTTTCCTTTTGGTTTGAATGAAACTGGCTGGGGCCTCATAGTTTGGTATTCCCTCTCTGAACTTATAGCTAAAGTCCTCATAACCCATTTTGATTAGTGCAGATGCTTTTGCAGTAGGTTTGAGGACAGGCATAATGATAGGTTCAGGTGGTCTACCACCTGTGTTGTTTATGGTTTTACCAGCAACACGAAGTTCAGAAAGTAAGTCAAAGACTTCCTGACGAGTGTAGGTTTGTTTGATGTTCAGACACAGGTTGAGTTCTTCGTTTATGGTAGCAAACAGTTCATCTATTTTTTGGTACAATTCAAAAGTTGGTGTAGTAAGAACGGTCTGCTCCTGCTCCAAACTTTTAATTTCTGCTTCCAAATCGGTTATTTTAGCAGTGAAAGCAGTTAGTGTATCGGCAGAAAAGTCGTTTTGCAGTTGGGATAATAGACCATCCTTTAGGCCTTTTTTATTTTGAAGCAATACACCGATTTCAGCCAATCTCTTTTGAACTTCCTCGTCTCCATTAGGGTTTCTCATTTTTTCAAGGTAAGCCTCAAGAAAAGTGATGAGAGTGATGATGGTGCTTTGAAAGTCTGATTCAATTAACCAATGAAGGTCTGTCTTTTGCAATTTGGTGATATGCTCTTCCAATTTGTAGTTGAACAAGTTATTGCAATTACAAGCGCCTACTCCTCGTGTTGCCTTGGTGCTACACTTAAAGAACCCTCGTCCCCCATTGTGGTCATAAACAAAATGATTTCCACAGTATTGGCACACAAGGAAATCCTTGAAAGAGTTATGGACAATGCCTTTTCCCTTGCTGCTGTTATTTTCGGGGTTTGTCCTGCGCTTTTTTCTTGCTTCTTTAGCAAGCCTAAATTTCTCTACGGAAATAATAGCAGGAATATCGGGATGTTCTTTTAGCCTGCTTTCATAGTCTGCTGTAACTTGGGCAAAAGGAAGTTTTTCAAAGATAGTGCCAGTTGTGTATTTTCCTACGGTATTCAAGCCACAATACTTTTCGTTGTTGAGAATACTTGTGACTTTCCTCGCAGTAATAAACCTACCATCTGAACTTTTCATGCCTTCTGCTTTCAATCGTTGGCTGGTTGCTTCCGAACCTAAACCTTCAATGCAGTAGTCAAAGACCTTATCTACAATCTTACTGTCAATCGGATTGATTGTGTAATAAGGGTTTCTCTCTTTGGTTTTCTTGTGATAATCAAAACCAAAAAGTGGTCCTGAAATTCTATTTTCATCTCTGTAAATCTGGTTGACAATATCTCTGCTGCGGGAAAGACCTTCAGAATAAGCCATATCTTCATCAAGACACTTACGAATAGCAGGCATATCCTCAGGATATCGGGTGCTTAAATCTCTATCTATGAAAAACACATAAACTTTTGCAAGTCTAAGGGTTTCAAGAATTTGATAAGCATTAATGTTTCGTGCGAGGCGAGAGGTTGAACGAATCCAAATTTCATTGAACTTTGGCTTTTTCTTAGGATTGACAGAGACTTTATATATTCTCTGTTTCATCATCTTGTCAGGATACTTAGGATGTGGAATATCCGCACGGTCTTCAATTTCAACATCAAGTCCAGCATCCTCCAACATTTCCTTAAATCCAGGACGATTGAGTTTTGTACCAGAGACACCATAATCGCAGTAAAACTTATCGCAAGCCTTATAGTGCTTAAACTCTGGTCTTTTGAGTAAGGTTCTAAAATAAGCAGGTTGGTTTTTAAAACTGCTCTGCTGTGCCTCTTTTTTTGTACTGACTCGATAATAGCCAGTCATTATAATGGTTTCTTCTTTTGCCAATAGCAAAACCCCCTTTATTTTTTTCTGACCTAATGTGTATACAATAGCGCAGGATGGTTGAATCTCAAGTCTTGAAATCATCAACGGGATGCGCTACCATCGAAGGTCACATTACAGGTTGTGTAGAAAGGATAACACAACTCATTTTTCCGTTCGGGGAATCCTCCATAGACAAGCAAAGCATTGAAAACTGAAGGTCTTTTTGCTATACTGGATTTAATGAATTGATGTCAAAAAATCAATGAGGTGTCCTTATGGCAAATGAAAAAATAAATGCTTATATCGAACAAATTCGTTTGATTATTGATAGGCAGTTGGATTTAGTATATGAGTATCACAACAGCAAAGAAGTTGATGGATATGCTGATGACTTCCCATTCTTCAATCTGTTCGTTAACTTTAAGAAGAACTTGTATGAAGGTCTTGTGAAAGACCTGTATATGCAAGGTCGTGATATAGCTGCCTTGTTAAATGAATTGAATGGTTTGCCAGAGTTCAAGGAAATGGGTGTCGAAATTAAAGCGACACCTGATGGTTTAGATTTCCCAAAAATCTGGCAGTTTTCTAATAAAATCAAGGATAAGGATTATACCTATTACTGTTTGAAACTGTTTCCCTATTGTCGGTATGTTTTAGGTTTGGAGTATATTATCTTCAAATTTGCTCCTGTTTTGATTGAGAAATTGTACTCAGAGGAATATTGGGATGCAATGTCTATGGTTTTCACGGACCTGCCTTTCTTTGACTCAATTGTCTTTTCTGATGAAGATTGGATTGATGAGAATGGAAATAGGGTTTCTGAAAGAATGGCTATTGCTTCCCCTATTAAGAGGAAACGATTTGTTGAGCAGGTAGATTATTATAATTATTGTTGTTATAGAAGATATGACTATCTGCAAGATAAGCCTGAGTTAGACGAATGGTATGGTTCAAAGGACTGGTCTGAAGGCGAAAATCTGTGGGAAATCAATGTTGATAAGACTTTTGGTGTTTGTCTTGCTAAGAACATTGGCAAGGAAAACGAAGAAATTATTGATTTTCTTGTTTCTGTTCCGTATTTAACCGAGGGACTTGTCCGTGCATTTCACGATGTTAAATCAGGTGGTTGTCGGTTGATTGACGAAGAACATTACGAAGGGACTCCTGGACTGCATCTAACTGAAAAATACAAAAAAGCTATCAAGGAGAAACTGGCTGAATATTATAGTCAAGGTTATGTTGATGTGACCCATAGTGAGGACTTTGGTGCTATTTCTAATGACGGCATCTATTTCTTTGACCTTGCTGCTATTGATAGAAATAAAAAATATTGGGACAAAGAAGATGAACCTGAGTTTTTAGATAAGCAGCATTATATGAACCTCCTTCGGCCTTTAAAGGACCCCTTAGATAACCCAGGGGAAGAACTGAAGCCACTTGAGGAAGAACCGATTGATGAAGTGTTAAAGCAGAGACTTGTAGACCTATATATGAACTTCTTTATTTCCAAACTCAAACTTGTTGTAAGAGAAAAAAAGGGAATTTTCAAATCGCCCTCGATGATTGAAGAGATTATCAGAAAAACCTATCAAGGTATGCACAAGTCCTATGTCAGTTCGGCAATTACAATTAAAACGGCCAGAGAGGGCAGCAAAACATCAAAGACTGCAATTCAGAAAGAATTGAAAATCCGTAACGAATACTTTTCTGACTATACTCATTACTATCGGGACAGACAGTTTGATAATGTTCAATTAAATCGAATTAGTGAACTGTTAGGCTGTGAACTGTTAGAACGAATTGAATAAAAGTAAATGAAGAAGGGTGAACTCAACATTGAGTTCACCCTTCTTTTTTGTTGCCATTAGGGAGTTGGAGGATTCCCCGAATGCTAAATCGGTTTTTGATATATTTGAATTATAGCAAGGCGCCAACCACCACAAAAACGGTGGTTGGAGGATTCCCCGAATGGTTTTAGGGAGTCTGCTATGATGCAACCATAGCAAGTCCAACCACCGCAAAAACGGCAGTTGGAGGATTCCCCGAATCAAAATTTGGGGTCTGCTACAATCAAAGTACGAAAACAAAATACTATCAAAACATGAAAGGAAGTCCATTATGAAAACTAAGAAATCCCGCAAGTCTCATTCCAAGAAGAACAACAACTATAAGAATGTAAAGGAGATTACTACTATGAAGAAAATCAACAACCAGTCCGAGGCCATTGAGATGGTTATGAAGAATCAGCAGGCAGCACACGACAATATGGTTACTATCGTGAAGGAACTCCACGAGCACATGGGTCTTACGACCTCCTTCCTGAACAGTACGACCTTTACTGCTATGCTGAATACCTGTGTTAAGGAACTTGGAAACCATAAGGACTTTATGCTGGCAGGTATGAAGCAGTATGAGGAAGACCTTGTAGAGTGTTTCTACTCGCTGCTGGAACTGGATGAGGATGGCATTGAGCATTACAACACTTCCGACTCCATCGAAACTCAGTTCGGCCTCTTTGCAAAGACGGTTATTGCACTCATCACTCTCAATCAGAGAAATCGTCCTGCACTGCTGAACAATCTGGCTGAACTCACTGCTAAGTGCAAGGATACTGAAAATGACCGCATTTCTGAGAGAGCTTGGTTGCTGTTTATGTTCCTGACCGACCCCCGCCTGGTTACTCTGGTAGCCTAATTTAGAAAGGAGAATAAAATTATGGAAACCAATATGGAAAGAGTTAGAGATACTACTATGCGCCTTTTAGATATGCCTATTACCAAAACAAGCTGCTGGCCCGAGGTTGCACAGCATCCATTCACCAATACTGGTTTTTATCACTGGCGGGACGAAAAGGGAGAGTTCCATTTCGGTACTCTCGACAATGGAACAGAGGCATATAAGAAGTGGAAGAGCAAATATAAGGAGTTTATTG